>CARBGY010000004.1:0-98455 GCA_948945085.1 uncultured Candidatus Saccharibacteria bacterium | reverse complement strand
TACAGAAGTATGGATATTATGTACAGAAGTATGGATATTATGTACAGAAGTATGGATATTATGTACAGAAGTATGGCGAAATGGGCAATGCAGCGCACCGAGAAACCGTAGAACCGAGAGTTGTAGCCTGATGGATTGACGTTAGTACTATTGAAATGGAGGTAGTACGCGGGCCTCGATAGCTACTACTGGCTCTTATTACCTATTAGTTATTAGTTGGTATTGATTGGCTGTTGGTTGATGTTGGTTTTTTGAGGTATCAAAAAACATAGCAACCAATGCATATTAGTAGTAACCATTGCTAATTAATGATGGTTGCTAGATGTTTCTGATATTTGGATGCAGCGTCGAACACAAAAAGCGACACCGCAAGGTGTTCGTAAAACTCGTCTATAATCATTCCTGATCCAGGCAAATTTTCCTTAGCGATGCCGCTTATATACCTGGATATGCCTATAATACAAAAATAGAATGATTATAGAAATCGACAAATTTTACGAACATTTTCATTATAACATGGTTACATAAAAATGGATAGCACATATGCTGTAATATTTACAACATATAGATTATAGGAGAGTTTATACGTATATAGAATATATGGGACAGGTGCAGCTTGGATTAAAATGATACAATTAAATGCAACAACCAAAGAAAAATCCCCCTAATGGGGGATTTTGAGATTAATTTTTGATTAGCTAGCTCACGACATCTATCTTAGTTTTTGTTCGTGGACGGGCTGCCATCGGGCGCTGAGCTTGTAGCGCTGATTAAACGATAAGTAACGTAGACTGCATGATCAAAGCCGCCCTCAACACTAGACGGTGCTGCGTTGTACATGCTATACCAACTCACACCATTCTTATTTTCACTCTTACTATAGTTTAAGTACAGGGCCGGTTGGTCTGGAGCAACCTGGACAGCCGGACGACTGGAATAGCTTGCTTCCTCTGGTTGGTAAGCCGAATAGATACCTGTATCTGGACTATAAACTGCCGCTGGAAGGTCAACTTCCTGTATGCTCCAAAAGACAGCCTGGTCGATCTTCAACTTGCCTTCATAACTAGGAAAATCATAAACAAGCGATGCGGTATCAAGAATAATATCGCCCGCCATTAAGTCAGCCGCGAAGCGAAGATTTCCTCCTGCTGAACGCACAGTAAGTCCGGTAAAAATTCCGGCGTTTTCGCCAGCAAGCCGACGAGCAGACCGTGGAGGGGTAATCCGAAATGTTGCATAATAATTCTCGCCATCGATCGGTTCCTCAAAGTAAGGGGTGCCAGATTTGACAGCGTTTCGCAGAGTAGTGACACTCGGTCCGGGGTGTTCTTCACTGCCGTTATATACACCCATCAGTTCTACTCCTAAAGAATCGGGGTAGGCGTTTCGATATTCGGCCTCCGTTAAAACGGAAAAATCGAAACTAAAAACTCGAGTTTCGCCGTAAAGAAGCTTTGGAATGACGTGGCTAAAGCGATATTCCGAATCGTCTTTTGAAATGACACGTTCTTCATCGCTGCTAAACCAAAGCCGATAGCGGATTAGGTCTCTCCATTCACAGGCGGAGTTAGGCTTGTAGACGATCCTGAGATCATCTTCAGAGCTAACCCAGATCTCATTTTGTATTTTCTGAGCTGGGTTCTTCTCACAGGTTGATACCCGGATCATGCCGGGCTGACCGACTTCAGGAGTAATTGAAAGCGGAAAATTAACTGCTACGTCAACGTCATGAGCTATACTATGCTCATAAGGCCAGTCCTCAGCATAACCTACAGGGATATGCTTAACCGCGAAAGTCATCCGGTAATGATGTCCGGCTTCAGGTTTAAACACACGGTTATTACAAACCTCCTGCTGATCTGTCAAATCATAAAATTCGATCTGACTAGTAATGGTCGGCTGGTAATCCCAGCTAGAACCTCCTGCGCCACTACTGGAGTTCGGACTAGGCTTACTGTCGTCGTCACTACCATAATTTGGCTCACCTGGGTCGGTAACAGGCTCTCCGGTTCCAAGCGATTCTTCATTCTTAACGGAATCGGCTCGAACATCTTCTCTATCCGACATAGTTGCTAAAGGTGTTAGCTTGTTGATAGATGATGCGTGATTATTCGTGGAACAGGCCGACAGTATCAGACTTGCGGCGATTACGATGGTTACATTTGCTAAACTTTTTTTCATGGTTGTCCCTCCATTTTTGAGATAGCTGTTAAGTTGCATAACTTTAACTAAAGCTAAAGTTAAAATAATGAGTTTTTGTATAGGGATGTACATCCCTATACCTTCATTGTAGCACGCGATGATGGTTTTGTCAATAGTTATTATGGTTTTCTGGACTTATTCAAGTTGTTTACGATAAATTTTCTGCTTTAGCAATTAATGCGGAAATGGCCGCTGTATGCCGATTTATCTTGATATTGATGCAAAAACAGGACCCATAATATGGCCCTGCTCTAGTTCGTTTCTGTTCGGATGTATGGGTAGTTTTATTAATAAACTAACGTAGTAATAAAACTATGGAGGCACCGACCGGAATTGAACCGGTGTAGGCGGTTTTGCAGACCGCTGCGTAACCACTCCGCCACAGTGCCATAATATCATTGTATCATACTTTGCAGAAATGACCTCATTAATCTAGAAGTAGCTTAGTGTTGATCCTTGTCTAGAGTGTCAAACAGAAGCTGATAAAGGTAGCTATGCGGAACAAGATCTGGATTCTGAGTGGCGCTGGAGAAGGATTTCTTGGCTAGGGCTAACAATCCAAATATTGACGGCTTGATGCCAGTCGCCGTCACGATGGACCGCAGAGCGAAGCTTGGTTTGGCCGGTTTTGTTTCCCTGTTCGTCGAGAACATCAAAGTATTCTTGCTTAGGGTTATCTGGTCGATGATGAGAAGATTCTGACATTGCACCACCTAAAAATCATAGCTCGCAAGAATTTCTCCGTCAGCATTGCGAATTTCGGAGTGGGCGTTTTTGAGATAATAACATTTAAAATCGGGGTTATCTAATGTATAACCAGCCTCCTCGGCCCAGTCAAACTCATCGATAATGGACTGCTTCGCCTGCCGATTATCGCTATCATCGATAGCTTCACAATATATACGAAGCCAGGTTTCCTCTTCATCGAACCGACGATCGAATTCATCATAGGCGACGATACAAACATGCGGGTTAGCCGCCAGCTCTCGTGCGACGGTTTTTGAAGCCAGCGTTAGCATATAAATCTTGCCGTCAAATAGAACTGGGTCGCCAAAAGGACGGCAGTTGGGAGCAATTATGCCACCCCCCGATAGCGAAATCGTGGAGAGATAATTTACGGGGAGCTTTTTGAGATAGTCAAATGTTTCTTGCATATTAGGATTCCTTTTTAGGTGTTTGGTGGACTTTGTGGATTTTTTCCTTCAATTTATTGTCATCTTCGAGAAAAATTTTACGAGTGATAAAATTGAAGACCATACCAAAGGCCGTGGTGACAACTTTGGCAATCATTGGATGCCAGTCGCTCGAAACTAACCAAGCCAACATACCTTCATCAAAGACTAAGAAGGCGACAAAGGTAAACGTAGCAAATTCGACAAAGAGTCGGCGACGAGTTTTTTTATTCGTGGTATTAAAGACCCATGTAATACTGGCCCAGAAATTAAAAATAGTGGAAATGACGAAAGCGATGGCGCTCGCGACGGCAGATTTAAGTACCTCGTCCGGGATTGGCAATGTAGCGAGACAGATGGCAAAAATAGTCCAGTTAATTGCGGTATTAGTTACACCGACAATGACGAATTTAGCAAGTTGCTGAAAAAAAGACGTATACTTATCGAGATGGAGAATCTTACACCCCCACGCAACCAGTTTATCAATAAAATCTTCTTTTTTCTCCTTCATATAATGATTATATCATAGGTCTTTGACTTCAAAATAACATCGTCAGCTCAGAAAAAGTATGATTTTCATGCTTTTCATGCGTGCTCCTTACTATGTCATAGAACTTTGTTCTAAAAACAACACCGCAGCCAGTCCCTTATACTATGTACGCGGCGGGCGCGTCCATCTAAATACTGGTTCATTGAGGTACGCGGGCTACGCTAGCTACTACTGGTCAGCTACTACTTATCCTAGTGCTACGAACGCATACTACCTCGATTTCAGTAGTACTAATGTCAACCCGTCGTACTATAGCACTCGGTTCTACGGTTTCTCGGTGGGATGGATTCCGGTTATATTAGTTATTTATCGGACGTAATGATCAAAAATAAACTTAATGATTAGAATCAGGAAAATGATTCCGATTACGAAAGGAAAAAGTGTTTTCCAGTTAAATTCTTCGGTCGGGGAGGTTTCTTCGGAGGGAGTAGATGTAATAATTGGTTCGGGGCGGTTGTTGTCCCAAACTTGTGTTGGAGTCGATGGCTCTTCTTCGGGTTCAATGGGAGCATTGGTGCCAATACCAGACGGAATAACTGGCGCGGTCGGGGCCTGAGAATTATTATCCTTGTCGTCAGGCTCAGTAGCAGAAGACGAAGGGTATGTTAAATTACCGAGCGACTGGGAAGGATCGTTAGGCGGAAGAGGCTGAGGTAGCTGCGCAGGCGGAGTAGTATCTGGCGCTTCAGGCGAATCTGGAGAAGCATTAGAGTCATCAGGTAGATCCGTATCATCGGGCGGCTGATCGTCCGGAGTAGACGGATCGTTTGGTATATCAGTAATATCAGATGAACCAGGATCATCAGGAGAATCAGGAGAATCAGGAGAATCAGGTAGCTCTGAGTCGTCATTTGGTTTTACGAGTGTAAGAGTAAGACTAAGAATAGTAATATTATGATCGCTATCAGATGCTGTTAGTTCAACAGTATAGTCGCCAGGTTGAGACCAGTTGATTTCGTGCGCAATCTGAAGGTTACTAATAGGAATTTCGCCATCTTCATTGTCCAGAATGACAACATAATCCGCAAAGTCAATACTTTCGTTAATGTAATATGTGTCAGAACCGGTATATGTAATAACTGGCGATCCACCACGACGTAGATGATCAATAAATTCTGCAAATTCAATTCGATCCGCTTCTTTTAAAGTCTGGTAAGCATGGATAACCTGAGTTTTACGAGCCAGGTCAGCGGTTTTATGATTCAGGGTTTCGTCATCGATAATGGTTTGATAATTTGCGATAAGGTTTGTTAAATATCTTTGGAGTTGACTATATAGGGCATCAGATGCCGTAGTATCATCCCAAGAAAGTTTCTTTAGACCATTCGGCATAACAACATAGCGTTCGGTTTCGCTACTAGGCAAGAATTCGGTGGCTAGCTGTTGATCGAGTGTACTTAAAAACTGAACTTGATTTCTTAAACCAGAATGTAATTCAAGAATATAACCCGGCTGGAGATTTATGGTATATTCTCTAAGCTCCTCAGTTAAAAGATAGGACACCTCATTGAGTGGTGGTGAAGTTGGTTTAGATGTCGAAGCACTAGTATCAGCACCTAATGCATCTTCGTTGGGCTCAACCGGTTCTTTGATGGTTGTGTATTCCCCTTTAATTAAAACTTTATTTTCGTCAAAAATACGAATATATGCTTCACCTGGTAATTTTTCGGGATAAATAGCAATACTCGCTGACTGGAAGTTATCCTGGAATTCGAGAGAATACGCCGTCGAACCGGTACTTGACGAAATTGATAAGATAAGGCTGTTATTATAGATAATTTCAGACTCGTTTTGATCGATAACGTTACGTCGGCCAGCCAAAAAATGGGGCATAAAACTCCCAATAACAGAGGCCATTATAACGACGAGAAGAAAAAATGGCACAAAAATTTGGGTTTTGCGCCGCATAATAAAATCCCAAATTCGACCAATTCTCATAACTTCCCGTACCTATGCTGAATTTTTATAATTATAGCACAGATTTAGTAATTAGACAATATTAAGATAAGCTTTAGTAGTTTTAGGCAAAAGGGTGATAGAAATGTCGAGAACCATATTCCGTGACTTAAAAACTAGTTTTAACAAAAATAAAAAGATCGGGCAAAATTGCTTCTTGCCCGATTTCTCTTTGTGGGATGTATGATGCCTAGAATTTGCGTATGACAGTTACATCATCAAAATCTACTACTATCAATCATATGAATAACCTGGTCAGTAATATTGCAGAGATGCTGACTGATGATTTTGCAGTAAATCTCCTTGATGTAGCTATGTTTAGCACGCAGCTCGTCAATCTTCAGATCTTCCCGAAGCCTCAAAGCGTACTCAAGTTCCGGTCCAAGACCGCCCACTAAGTCTGGTTCGAATTGTGCGAGAAAAACGTCAGGTGCTCCCGAAATAAAAACCTGATTAGCCAACCTACGACGAGCCACTTTCAGATCGTTACATACGAACCTGCGCGTGTCTTCATGCCGAGCGATGGCTGACTCGCGCAGGTCTTTAGCGACACTAACGAGCCGAATTAAGCATGGATCGATTTCATGGTCGGATGCGTCCAAAATGCAACCGAAACGCTGGAGAAGATGATCTGTATCATTAATCTCCTGTTTACACTCGTCCTGAATCTGCCGCAAAAGGTCGACGCTCTGATGGACGTTGGCCAACAGATTATCAATCAGATTTAATCCGGCGACTGTTCGGTAGTTATTAATCGATGAAGAAATCCTTTCATCAGCGATCTCGGCGACCTGTAACTCCTCCAGCCAGTCACGGTTGCGGTATTCCATGTTCACCAGATCATACCAGCGCCACCTGGTCGGGAGCTGTTCAGCATAGTCTAAAAGAATATTGAGATATTCTTCTACGAAGCGACTTTTCGCTTCTCCTTTACTAATTGGCATCGTTAAGGTACTTCTCATTAAAATTACCCTCCTTTTTATTTAACTTCAGTAAGTTATCAGTATTATATCTATGATGAATAGATATAATACTTTAGCTGAGCTAAAGTCAAAAACAATGAGTTTCTATATAGGGTTTTATATCCCTATATCTCCATTGTATCATTGAATACCCCTGTTGTCAATTATATGTTTTAGGTCGGTGTAAAGCCGACATTTTTTGATCATCGAAGGCGAAAGAGGGTTTGTGATAGCTCTGAGCCAAAGGTACAAAAGGCTTACAGTCGGGTGTTGTGATTCTAATTTGGGCGGACGAGAGAGCGTGCAGAGATAGTTGCAGCCTCCGCCACTCAGATTAGATAAAAAACAAAAACCGTTGTTCGTAGAATCTTGCAGCTCATCTCCACTCAGGCGAGTTATTGCAAGAATAAAACCTCTTTATTTAGCACTAATATGCAAGCTGCAAGGCTCTGCGAATAACTAAAAACAAAACTTTATCAAATTTAACAGAGGAAAGTTATGGGTAAGACCGTAAAAACAGTTGCCATTAAAGGTAATGTTCAGTACGCAAAAGTTGCTACTCGTATAGTAGAATTTCGTGCCAGTAACCCTCGTGGCAAAATCCACACCGAGCATGAATTAGTCGGTGAAGACACTTTCGAGTTCAGGGCATATGTTTGGAAGGATAGCACTGAGCTAATCAAAATGCTTGCGAACGGTATCGGCATCGACACTGCCAAGTTCTCCTGCGATGCAAATGGTTCAGCAACCGCCAAGGTTACTAAAGTCGAACAAGACAAGGGTTTCGAAAAGCAAGAAACTATTGCCGTAGGTCGTGCTTTAGCAATGTTAGGCTATGCAACTGACGGTAATGTTGCAAGCGATGAGGAGATGGAAGAGTTCGAGAACTTCAAGAAAAATAAAGCCGCTGAGGCTATTCAAACCGCTTGTAAAGCGCTTGAAACAGCAAAGACGATAGATGAACTGCGAACCATTTTTGCAAAGCTAGAAATGACTGTACGCAGCTCAGAGGAAGTTGTCGCAACCAAAGACCGCCTCAAGAAACAACTAACGGAGAAAAAGCAATGATTATCAGAGAGATTGAACAAAATAGCGAGGAATGGATCGAATATCGTAAGGGCAAATCTGGCGGCTCAGAGTTCAAGGATTTGTGGACATCTTCCCTGCCGCTCAAGAGCAAAATCGTAGATCGGCTTATTAAAACCAGCAAACCTATCGGAGCGAAAGAGACCGTGCAGGAACTAGCTGCAAAGCTTGATCCAAAAGATCTTGCAGAGCTAAAACTCGAATCTGCACCTAAAAAACACTATTACGAAATTATTGCCGACAGAGTTGCTCGACCACTCACTCCAAATGACTATGCCGATCGGCTAAATGGCAAGACTTTCAGTATGATGGAACGTGGACATATCCTTGAGCCTGAAGCTAAAGCCGCCGTTGAGAAAAAACTCGAAACCGAGTTTGAGAAAGAAAGCGTAATTTGGGAGCGAGAAGATAATCCAAACATCTACATCTCGCCTGACGGCTGGAAGAAGAACGAGAATGGCAAAGTCACGAAAGCTCTAGAGATTAAGTGCCTTTCGTCAGAAAAAGTCGTTGAGGCTTTCTTAACTGGGCAATATCCACCCGAATACTTCCCTCAGGTTTGTAAATACTTCATTGTTAATGATGATTTGGAAATTTTGTATTTTGCAATCTACACAGACCTCATCCCAGAGCTTGAACTGCTGCTTTGGGAAATTCATCGCAATGATGTTCGAGATTCGTTGGCGGAGATGCGAGCTTATGAAGATGCGATTATGGCTCGTATCGATGAAGATACGCAAAAGATTATAGACAAAGGATTCTAATATGAAAAAGCAAGACGAGAAGATCCTAGTTATAGAGGATATGTCAAAAAGTAATAAATGGGTTGCTGATTTGGCTCAAACTATCAGCGATGCTTGTTCTGAAAACCAGCGAGGTTTTGTCTTTATACCATTCTCCCATGCTAAAAATCTAACAGAAAACGACTCGCCTAAGAGCTGTTTAATGACCGATTTGGATCCAACGGAGTTTATGGCGGCAATGGCTAGTGGAATTGCGAATTACTGTCGATTCCGAAAAGATATCTATTCCAAGATGGGGGCAGGCTTGACATTCATGGACGGCTCGGAGATGGCTAAATACATCTTAGACGGCGTTAAAGATATGGAGGAAGACCAAGATGGCAACGAATAGCAAGCTAACTAAAATCGGTTCCGTTGTGGTCGAAAACGGCAAATACATCGACAAAGACGGAAACGAGAAAAAGCGTTGGCACGAAATCGGCATACTCTTCGCTACGCCACACCATTCTCAGATGTGCATTAAGTTGCACTCAAACGGTTTTGGCGAAGGACAGTTCTGCAAGATATTCTACGACAAAGGTAAAGAGCCGAATTTTAAGGACTCGATGCCTGACGGCGGCAAAGCCGTAGATGTAGTAATTCCGCCAGAGGAGATACCGTTCTAATGGATACTATGCCAGCTTACAAACGCCACCAACAAGAGAACCGAGCGAACGCTATCAAGATCTTCTTGGAAAACTTAGTCATTCCTGAAGACTTTGATCTTGATGATCTCGAAACCGTGGAAAACCATTTGAATGACGCTCCGATCAAAACCGAGGCATTCTGTGAATGGTTCGGTCTAGGGGAGTGGTTCTTCGATGAAATGGTGCAAGATGAATTCGATATTGAAGAATTTATGATCGACCTGAGGAGTCGTGTCGAAAACAATAGTCGTGAGGCGACCGAAACCTACCGTGAAAAGCAACAAGATTATAGGGAGATGGTAGGTATGGTGACTATCTGAAATAAAAACTTTCGGTGTCCATTCAGGGGCAGAATGCGATTGATTCAACTGGTGCGATTTGAGAGTCGTGTACATTTGAAAAGCACTAGGCAGGGCATTTGTTTCGTGAATGATGTCTTGTATGTTTCGTTTCTGCTCCTTAGTGGGCATCGAAAATCAAAAAACCATCAAAAATAATTCGTAAAGGAAGAATATGGAAAAGGACACTCTGTCAAAAAAATTATTAAGTGTGATTCTAAATGAAGATCTAGATGTCGATTTAGATAAAGCTGCTGAAGAAATTGGCAATAAGGCTATCCACACATCTGGCGTACTTGGTGTAGCTCTTGTCGTAGCAACTGCAGATAATTCATCGATGGCTGTTTTAACAAAAAAGGGGCTAATGAAGCATAGTGATTTATTCGAGAGACTCGAAAAGCATATCACAAACTTCAAAGAAGATCATCCAGAAGAATTTACGACAAGTAGCGAAGACGATGAAGACAAGGATTCCGATGACGAGGAAGTCAATCCTAAATTAAAGCTAATGTTAGCTATGGTCGCAAAGGATAAGATTGACGAGGACGGCACACCAAGTGGAGATTTAATGGTAAAAGTCTTTCTTGAAATGAAGAAATTGACAGATAAAGGTATGTCGAATGATTTAGCGGTTGTTAAGGCTCTCAATAAAGTATTAGGGTCTCCGCTCAGCAAAAAGGAAGAGAAAGAACTATCAAAATGGGCTAAGGAGAAAAAGGATGAAGATTAGCGATAAGTCAAAAACTATAGTCGTCATCGAAAAGGCTACTGAAGGCACGATTCTCTGCTCTGGTGGCTTAACCGCCATCTTGGATCAAGAGATTGGACTAACAAAGGAAGCAAAGCATCACTTGCGTCTTGCAGCCGATGCCAGCGAGCTCGCTAGTCTTTGGATGGCGAGGGCTATTACCGATATTGAAGCAATTAAAGCTGAGGAGGAAAAATAATGGAAACACTAACAAATGTATTACTAATCATCTCAATGCTCGGTTCTCTTGGTCTACTGATATTCGGGTGGGTCGATATGTGCAGGTTTACAAAGAGGATGAAGGCAGACGATGAGAAGACTAAGAAACTTATCGATAAAAAATGCAAAGAGATTGAAGATGGTATTGGTAAAGAGTTGGCAAAGGCTCTCGAAGAAAATACTCGCCTTAAAAAGCTCTGCGATCGGACACTCGCCACTGCTGAGGAGCAGGACAAAAAGATCGAGCAGCTACAGGCGGAAAATGAACAGCTTAAAGCAAAGGGTAAAGAAAAACAAGGTAAGAAATAGTCGTATGAATTGGCATGATCCAGAGGAAATTCGTCAATGCCGAAAGTGCCATCTAGAGAAGCCGCTCAAAGAGTTTACTCGTACTTACCAATATGGATATGTCCAGTACAAGAACTATTGTAAAGAGTGCAATAATAAGCGGACTCAGGAATGGCGAGCAAGAAAAAAGATGGCAACTGAAAATTAAATAATTTAGGAGGTATAAATGTCGGGTACAAAAGCAGGCGGTTTGAAAGCAGCTGTAACGAATAGAAAACTTCATGGCGAAGACTTTTATCGCAGAATTGGTCGCAAAGGTGGATGCGTAAGCACCCCCACTGGTGGCTTCGCCAGTATGGATCGGAATAAGGTTAGAGAATGTGGTCGCAAAGGCGGCACAATCTCTCGCCGAGGTAAGGCAAAACCAAAAGTTAGCACTTACAAGGGCTTCTCATGGTAGTCGACATTTATACGACCCCCCCCCAGAAATATAAGATCATCTACGCTGATCCAGCTTGGAGCTACAGAGATAAGGCTTTAGCTGGCAATAGAGGTGCTGGATGTAAATATCAAGTGATGTCGATTCAGGACATCTGCAATTTACCAGTCAATGCGATTTCAGACAACGATTGTATTTTATTCATGTGGGTGACGATGCCTAAGTTAAACGAGTGCTTTGAGGTAATTCAAGCTTGGGGATTCGAATATAAAACTTGTGCATTTACTTGGATCAAACAGAATCGTAAAAGTGATAGTCTATTTTGGGGTATGGGTAGATGGACAAGAGCTAATGCTGAGCTGTGCCTGCTTGCCACAAAAGGTAATCCGAAACGCATATCTGCTGCGGTTCATAGTGTGATTATTAACCACATCCGAGAGCATTCAAGAAAACCTGACGAGGCGAGAGATCGAATCGTGCAACTCTGTGGCGATATACCAAGAATTGAGCTTTTCGCTAGACAGCAAATTGACGGCTGGGATTGCTGGGGTAACGAAGTATAGGAGAAAGAAATGGAAATTTTAGCGTTTATCGGCTTAGCCCTGTTCTTCTGCCATGGAATAACAGTAGAGCAACGGCTAGCAGAAATACTCGAAGAATTGAGGAAAAAATGAAAAAGAAAACAAGAAATCCATATACATTTAGACACGAATGTGACTCGTGTGGAGCAAAGCCAGTTCTTAGGGCTACTGGTATGTGTGCCGTATGCACTTATGGTGAGGCTGACAGCTACTGGGATTGGGTGAATGAGTACTGGGCAGGCGGAGAGCTAAAACTGGTCAAGCAGTATATCCACAGCCTTTATAACGAAATGAAAGGTTCAGGAATTGCCTTAGCACCAGAACTCCATAATCGCCTGCAAGCCATTATGAGATCGCCAAAGGAGAAGAAATAATGTCTAAAGTCTTAGTAATTCCCGATATTCATCTTAAGCCTCGTATGTTTGACCGAGCAGCTGCCATCTTGAAGTCAGGTCAAGCTAACTTTGCCGTAGTCCTTGGCGACTTAGTGGATGACTGGGGGCAATATCACAACATTGATCTGTATGAGCTAACTCTGAACCGAGCCATAGAATTTGCCAAAGAGTTTCCTAAAACGCTGTGGTGCTACGGTAATCACGATTTATCGTATATTTGGCGAATGCAACAAAGCGGATACTCATATACCGCCCAATTCACCTGTGAAAGCGGTCTCAAGAGCCTCTATGCTGTTATTTGTCGATCTTCCGATCATAATCCTCCAATGGGAATTGTTCAGCGAGTGGATAATGTTTGGTTCTCGCACGCTGGGGTGACAGAAGATTATGCGTTGCGACTAGTGGGCAAAAACAAGCACAAGGATGGTACCTCGTGGGCAAACGATGAAGACACTATTTTCAATTTTGCTAATGACGACAATATACATTCGCTCTGGGAGGAAGATTCCCCAGTTTGGGCGAGACCACAGGACACTTGGAAAACGACCGAAATGTATAAAGACGACAAAATTATGCAGGTAGTTGGTCATACGCCAATGAGAGAGATTACTTTCGTAGATAATTTGCTCTCTACCGATGTTTTCTCTACTTGCCAAGACGGAACGCCCTTCGGAGAACGCAGATTTGCCATAGTTGATACGGAAAAGCAGAGCTGGGAGTCTGCAAAGGAGGAGTATGAATAACATAGCGACAGCACTCCTAAAAGTGGCAGCAGAGCTAGCCGAATTAAATAAGAAGGTTGACCACCTTATTAAGATAGAAGACTCTCGGCTAGGACAAACTTCTAGAGGCAGAGTAGCAAAAATTAAAAAGAGCGGCGTATTTACTCCAATGCAAATTAGGGTACTTGGGTTTATATATGAGCATCAAAACGAAATGGCGGCAATATCTAGTGACTTGTATGCCAAGATGCAAGAAGCTAACCCAAAATTATATCCAAAAAGTCTATCCACGCTACGGTCATACCTGTCCATATTGTATTCTACTGGTGCATTAGAGTATCTAACTGATGGCGAACATCCATATTGGCGAGTGAATACAGATATACAGTGGGTGAGCAACCAAATAAGACAGTATCGAGAGAATATCATCCAGCAGGGGTCAAACGATGAAGGCTCATAAGGTAACTACAAAAGAGCAAGCTGATCGGCTAATCGATAAACTGGTCACTAAAGACAGTGCGCCGTTTGTCATGAGTCCTGACTATTGGCTTAATTCTCAGCTTAGCGTGGCGAAATACTATGGAGGGATAACTTACAACGGAGTTCATTATCAGATTGACTACGATACTGGAGATTTGGTGCGTAGCGACTGCTATGAACTTTATATCAAGTTTTATAAAAATGATAGACCAAAAATTGAGGAGGCGAAAAATGATGTTGGATCATATAGAAATAGTTAAAGCGGCACTTCATATATTTGAGGTTGTCGAGGGTAAGCATCCCGATGTGCGGCTGGAGTCATATAGGAGAGTTCCAGAAAGTAAATTATGGGAAGTAGGTTTTAGCCGTGTTGAAGAGAGACCTGTTTTCGGAAATTGTGAAAAACGAGTGCAGTATCTAGTAACCGTAAAGACCGAATTCCCTGCCTGCCAGCAAAAGCATCAGGTTATGTCGGTAGGAAAGGTTGAGCAATGCGAGTAGTTACTGAATACAACGACAAACGAGTAGATATTAAATTGCCGATTTCGAGGCACGACTCTAAGCCTGACACGCCGAAAACGCTAGCTGCATTGCTTAACGAAGTGTTGGCGGTTCACGGATTGCAAAACGAATTAAAGGTCACTGTGAGAAATGAGATACTACAAAATCCCAAAAAGGCGACCAAAAATTCCTAAATCATACAAAAACGCCGAAGTAGCTCAAACCAAATTCATTAAAAATCAGTTAGTGCAAAAGAACGGAGCAGTTTGTGCTATTTGTGGCAAACAAATCTTAAATAAGAAAGACCTCACTCTAGACCATATTAAGCCCAAATCTAAAGGGGGTCTCACTACACTAGAAAACTGCCAACTTGCTTGCCGAAAGTGTAATATAAAGAAAGGTTCATCGTGATTACTGGAGAAACCACAGTTCAAATACAAGTCGCCGACTACTTAACCCTGCAATATCCAAGCATTATATTCCATTCCGACTTTGGGAGTGGAGTGAAGTTAAATAAGATACAAGCAGCTCTACAGAAGCGACTAAACGGAGGTCGTAAGTCGTATCCTGATATGTTTATTGCGGAACCCATATATGTATACTCTGACGATAAAACCCCACTATTCCAATCTTACAAAAAGAGATGGGGTGGCGATTTAGAGAATGATGACTTTTACGATACAGAGTGGCTCGAATTGTACGCTCTGCACTATATGCACCCCCTATCAGGTTTATATTTAGAACTCAAAAAAGACGGTACTAAACTCATTCGTGACAAAGATGCTCGTAAAATTCTCAAAGGTGAAACCAAACTTCGCAAGCAAGGTGATTGGTGGGATCTCCACACGGAGGAGCAAGCGTTAATGTTGGAGCAGCTACGCCAGCGAGGCTATTGTGCCGAGTTTGCCGTGGGGTTTGACGAGGCAAAGAAAATAATAGACGAATACTTGAAAGGCTATAAGAATGAAAAAGTCGAATTCTAATACATTCAAGGTCGTTTTATTCTTTCTTGTAATAAATCTGCTGTCATTTCGGTTTTGGTGGCTCAAATGGGTCGAGAGTGCCATCTATGGCTTTTGTTTAGGAATGATAGTTAGGGAGATGCGAAACAATGAATAAAACTCAATCTGACGCTATCGGTAGGCGTGCTATGGAGATTTATCTCAAAGGCGGCAAGACTTTTGAGCAGGCTTGTAAAGAAGCTGAGCGAGAGTTTAAGCTACGAGAACAAGTGCCGAAGGATATAAAAGATTTGTTTGGCGGTATCTTCGGATGATGGAAGAAAGCTCGCTCTACAAAGCCATAATGAGCGATCCGTATTATCGCCAACATTTTAATGAGGTCTATAATGATAAGAACAACTGGGGCATTAGTGCCGATATAGATTCATCTTGCCTTGTCTGTGGCGGTAATACCTATGAGTTATTATCAAAAATAATTCCCAAAAATAGGGTAATTTACGACTTTGGTGCCGCCTATGGGTTTCAGGCATATTGGTTCAAAGACCACAAGAGATATGTAGGCATAAACCCACCCAGTAAACTTGCATCTATGCCCTTTAGAACTGAAAACTCTATTTGGTTCTTTGGCACTATTCAGGAGTTTTTCTCTCAGTTTAAGGTAGAAGACGATTCGTTCGCCATTTGCAATTATGTGCCAGACAATGAGGCTGAGGCACTTGTACGGTTGCATTGTCCACATTGCTTTGCGAATTATGTAACTATGGGTGATTGTGAATCTATATTTGAAAAATAATTGTGGCGAGTCTTCTCTGAATCGAACAGAGTCCACCAGTTTTGGAGACTGGTATTCTACCAATAAACTAAAGGCTCTGGTCAGGATGGTGAGGTTCGAACTCACGACTTCGTGTTCCCAAAACACGCACTCTAAACCGCTGAGCTACATCCTGTTATGGTATCACCTGTCAGATTCGAACTGACACTAATATGCCCCTAAGGCATATGCCTCTACCAGTTGGACTAAGGTGACATAGTTTGGTGGAGATTATGGGCATCGAACCCATGTCCTGCCAAGTTACTTCGAACTTATTTCTTTAGCCGTTTTCGTTCTTCGCTTGGAGTCTAGACCTATCCTATCCCCTTGTGGTGTCGCCCCTTGGTGTCGAACCAAGCACCTTCTGTTCTTCAGGCAGATGCTCTAACCGCTGAGCTAGAGCGACAAATGGTAGCTGTGCTGAGATTCGAACTCAGACCTGAACTAGTTTTGAGCCAGCTGTCTCTACCTATTGGACTACACAGCCATTTGGCTTCGAGGGCTGGATTTGAACCAGCATTTTTCAGCTTCAAAGACTGATGACTTTACCAGTTTGTCCACCTCGAAATGGTGAGGTATAGCAGATTCGAACTGCTTTTTCTGGGTTGAAGACCCAGTGTCTTAGCCATTGGACGAATACCCCTTATGTGGTAGGGATGGGTGGTTCTGCCCCACCGACATCGCAGTATCAGAGCGATAGTTTGCTATTAGCCTACATCCATATTGGTACCAGAAGAAGGATTTGCACCTACTCAGACCGAAGTCGGCAGCTTTACAGGCTGCTGTGGCTCTCTGACTCCACCGTTCTGGTATATGGTTGAGGATAGTGGTACTGCCCCACTGTCAGTCGTGTATAAGACGACCGCTCTGCTTTTGAGCTAATCCTCATGATTGGCGGAAGACAGAGCAATCGAAACTCATACCTTGCGATACCATCGGTTTAGCGAACCGTGCCAGCACCTTGCTGATTTATCTTCCATTTTGGCGGAGAGCAAGGGAGTCGAACCCTCAAAGGCTTTCACCTCGACTGTTTTCAGGACAGTTTCCTAACCATTCGGCTACTCTCCAAATATGGCTGCAGGAGTGGGATTCGAACCCACGACCCTCGCTTTAACAGAGCGGCACTCTACCAACTAAGCTATCCTGCATTATTGTGGTTGGAGGAGTGAGAATCGAACTCACCTAATTGAGTTTATGAGGCTCACCAGTTCACCAGAACTGTATCCTCCATTATTTGTTAATGGCTCAAGAGATAGGATTCGAACCTATAGATTCTGCTTTCAGAGAGCAGTGGCTTTACCAATTTGCCTACTCTTGATTATGGGGTGTGCAACGAGAATCGAACTCGTATTTCTAGTGCCACAAACTAGCGTCTTGACCATTAAGACCATACACAACATAACGACTACCTCACCTACTCAAAGAACATAAGAGTTCGTATCAATAAGGTAGAACCTTTTGGAGATACCAGTCGGACTCGAACCGACATGATACAGTTTTGCGAACTGTCGCCTAACCAATTCGACCATGGTATCATACTGACCATTTTCACCACTTGGCGAAGATGGTCTATTTGTTATCTAATTTCGTCTTATTAAAATGCTAGTTACTTCTATTGGATTTTTATAGAGGTTTAATCCGTATAGCCTATAGACAGATTGGCATTAACGACTTCGCCTTTGTTCTTCAGTTCCTTTTTATGAAGATGACGCATCTTGCGTTGGAACTCTCGCCGTACAATTCTATTTCTGCCATGGCGGCAATACCAACAGGAGCAGCCAGTATGCATTTTCACCTTAACTCCTGAATTATCCATTTTAGTTTCGCCTTGTTAAAGTAATCGTGGCACCTACAGGAATGTTTCCATAGATCCCCTGTTCGTGGAGCTGGTTGGTATAATACTCTACATCACCACCTGTTCCCCATAAACCATGGCTACTCTGCAAGCCAAGATTCAGGATCACTTGACCAAAGGTGTCGCCTTTTTTGTATTTGTAAGTTACAGTATTTTTCTTTGCGGTGCTACCACTACTGGACTGCTTTGGCTTATCATCGGCAGAAACCTTAGGAGTCGGAGAAACAGGCTGAGTAATGACCTGTGTAGTGGTAGCCTTATTCCAAGCTTTGTATCGAAATGCTCCAGCAAATGACGACTTAGCGATATTTACGATATTGACCGCACTTCCCCCAGCCGCACACGGCGTACCGCCTTGATTCTGCCCTAAGATCTGCATATAATTGCCAGACCAGCCAACGAAGAACCCGATGTGATTTGGTCGCATAACCACAACATCTCCAGCTTTGAGATCGTTCACATTATAAACTAGATCGAATTGGCTAGATTTATTGACCTCTCGCTTTAGATCCCAACAGCCGATCGCCAAACCGTTGCCAGTAAGTAGCGATAAACCAAGTTGCTGCCACAGCAGGGCTGCATAGTCCCAGCATTGCTGACCGTAGTAATTATCGATGTCATAGCCTCTACCGAGGGTTGCGTTCTTAAAGATCTCGAAGTTGCCAATCGGTACAGTATAATGTTGCCCAATACCACCTTTTTCTTCCCACTCACCGTGTTTTTCTGCATAGTCTTCAGGAGTGAAGAAGTCGACGACATTCGCTATAATCTCCTTTGTCTTGTCGGCTATTGCTTCATAATCCGCTAACTCATCATTAAACTCAATATCTAAGTCTTCCGTATGTCCAGCCTTGAAGATATGGGCGATGTTTGACACTAAACTAATGATTTGGTATCCAACACCAGTTGTCACAGCGGCGATCAGAGCATCCTTCGAGAGAGCCTGAGCGGCAGCACCCCATTCTACGCCGACATTCTTACCGTACCAGCCAGCCGCATAGATAACAGATGCCCCGCCGACAGTCGCAATACCTGCTATGAGCCACTTAGCAATTCCTTTGAATAACTTATGCCAGTCAAACTCAAGATCTTGCACATATAAGTTCTTAGCTATACCCGACAGCAAATTAAAGAAATAAGCAGCATAAAATACGCCTACACCAAGTGCCACAACTATAAGATAATCTATCATTTACGCTCCTTTCTCCGAAAGCTTTGGGTTTTCCATGTATAATTTCAGGTTGTTATGCTCTGTATAAAATTCCGAAATATCGATGTGATGTTTGACCGCCCACGCCGCATACGGTTTGCTGATATGCGAATTGCCACCAAGCTTCTTAAAATACTTTCTGCCAAGCTCGATTAACGGCTCAATGTCATCTTCGTGATGTTCGAGTGCTACTGTTATATCAGTCGCCAAAGTTTCCAAGTTATTCTCTGATAGCTCCCCCTTGAGTACTTGTACTTCGCCTTTTGTCTCTCTGACTTCGCTTTTAACCTCTTGCAACTCTTTCTTGAGTTCTTCGGTTGCAGCAGTTCCATCTTTAACATGGTTTTTCGTACGGTTCGAAATAATAGCAACAATTATCGTGCCAATCGTTGTGATAGTCATACCGATGATTGATGCAGTATTAGCGTCCATATTTCTCCATTAAAAAAGCAACTATCGTTTAGATAGTTGCGACTGATTCTTAGTTAAATTATATCACAAAATAATGTGGTGAGAGTCGATAAGCCACATCATTGATTATACACTATTGCAATTTATTTTAGCTTTACCTTAATAGCTCCTTTGGTATGTGTAAATTGTCGTGCTACCAACCGTACGAGTTCCAATTTGCCGCCAAGTTCCGCCAAAATTTTCCTCTGGTGAAGTTGCTTGTGTAGTCTCAAAAATCGTACCTACTGGATAAATCTGCTTAAATACCTGATCTTTAGCTTTGAGGTACAGACCTTTGTCGTATCCATCTGGCATACAGTTAATGCTGATACGCCCATCTGAGCTGAAGAACATAATAGGAATGCCAACAGAAACTTGCCCAGTAACTATCGTAGATGAGAAACGATCTGTAATCTGAAACTCAAAATCCCAAGCTGAGGTATTATCCAAATCAAACAACACGCCACCACTAGAGCCAGTCACTATACCCTTGCCGTTCTTCTGCGAGGTCGTAAAGCTAAGCTCCTGCCAGCTTTTCCAAGAGGTCTCTTGCGATTTCTTGTAGCGACACTTAATACTCGTGATTGTATTTTTGGCTACATTATTTACTGGTACTAGATAGAATTCGCCCTCCAACTTGACCGTTGTGCGATCTTCAAAACCATTTAACCTTTCGATCTTTGGCGTAAGGGTTGGAGAGGCATAGTCAATAACTTGAATGTCTTTATAGATAGAAGTAGAGATGGAGCGATTATCAAACGCCTTGACGGTCAAACGCTGGCTACCAGCATTAAGAACCTTGCCGAAGTTCGCCGACACATCAGCCGTATTTGAAAATGCTTGGGTAATACTGATACTGCCTAAGGTGAATGTATATGATTTACCAGTCGTTGCCTGTCGTGGGATCATCTTATCCGCTACTGGAACTGTTGCAATAAGGTTAGACTGTCCTTTGACGAATACTTGATTATTACCAGTTACGGCGACAACATTGGTATTCGAGTCACGATAGGTAAAGTTCGTGAAAATCGGAGCAACCTCGCTAAGACGAAAGGTAGCATTAACCTGTGCAGTTTTAGTACCAATAAGAGTGCTGCCAATATATGTATTTAGCCGAACCGTAACCGTAGTAGAAGATTTTTGTGTTTCCTGAGCATAAATAACGCCCTCATCCGCTGCCGAATCCCAGTTAATGCTAGTTCCGATGTCATTGATCGTCCTGATCGTGCTGTTTGCAATTAGAATCACAGCAGTATGGGTCATACTACTTCTTTGCCGATTGGTACGAATTGGCACGCTCGATCCTACCGTAAATGCAGACAGTGATGGAGTAGAGGCTCGATTGTAATCGTAATCGTGGCAATCGTAATATAACACCGTTCCACTTGATACAGTCTTGAGTGTCCACCTAATCCTGTTTCGTCCGAGGTTGTCGTATTTAAGTCTTTGAGCAGCAGTAAGCGAATAGTATTTCTCGCTAATCTGACCAGCGGTACCAGCTTGATTAGTCCATTGCTCTATCGTGCTGATGTAATTTCCTGAATCATCAATTTCCTCACAGGCAATATGAACCTGTACTCCAGCTCTATTCATCCACCAAAAACGAGCTGATATGTCATTCGATCGAGAAGTAGCATTGACACCTATGGCTGACAGCTTAGTAATAAATGCCGCCAAAGTACAGGACATTGAACCTGAGCTACTGAGGTATGCCCCCATATTGGCGGTCGACCAACTACAGCTAATAGTCTTTGCTTCGTTATGGCTAATGTTCTTTGTTGCCGTTGCAAAAGTGATCCAGTCATTATTATAGGCAGGAATGGAACTATAGGAGTTGTAGGCTTGTGGGATCGTGAAAGTTTGTCCATCGATGGTAATGTAGATATTGCAACCGTTGCCGTATTGAAATGTTTGTCCATTATAGCTGTTGGTACGGCGATATTGTAGTCTCGCAGTAATGGTAGATGTATTACCAGACCTGCTTTCATCGACTATCAACCGTGCCTTGATAAAGCTACTTGCCTGTACTTCTCCAGAATACCAAGTCATTCTTTAATTCTCCTTTTTCACTAACGCCCATCCATCGGAGCGTGAAACTATCTTTAGCGGTGGCATATCGAACTCTGAACTAATAATTGCCTTGTCGCTACTAACGCTGTTTGAATCGAGCTGGTAGCTCTTTGAACCATCCGACCCACTAAAACCTAGCGATGTCTGCATCGAATAAGTGTTTGGCTGCGTGCTAGACTTCACCTTAACGCCATTAACATCGATACTAACTTGAGTGTTAGCGAACTCACCGTTAGCCTGAGTCCATTGTGCAACATAGTCACCAGTAGAAAGCATCATATCTGTAACCGTAAAATCGCTATCAGCCGATCCATAAACTATTAAATCAAGGTAGCTATTTTTCGGCACGATACCCTTAATTGAGTATTCTTGGTAATATGGCTCATCTGCAGAGGCAATATCAATGCGATATTCATTTAGTCCATCAGTTAAAACAATACTTCCTGTGCCACGGGCTGCCGTTTTCTTAATCTTCACAGAGAATGTGTATTTGGTAGGTTCTGCTGCTCCCTCATCAGCTGCCACGGAGATACGCTGCCGCAATGTAACGCCAGCCAGTACCATAATGTTATTCGAAATTGAGCCACGGTTTGCCGCCTCGCTACTCGCCATCACAGTCAAGCCGCCCTCATCCTCTAGCTCAGTATTCCAGCTATCAGGGATACCGTTCGTTCCTAGTACATAGCCCACAGAGTTCTTTATAAGGTTATTACCGCCTGAGTTCTGCACGGCTGCAATAATTGAGGTCAGATTCTGGATAATTTGAGTGTAATTGTCATTAACTACATTTTCCAAAGTGTCCTGTTTGCTGACCGTGGAACGAATTTCTTGGCTCTGCTTATCGACTTTAATTTCGGTATTATAAAGGGTTTTAGTGATGCCACCAGCCATCGCATAATTTGTTTGCGTTTCTACTGGAGCTACGCTAGAGATTACTTCCTTAATACCACCGTCTAAAGTTAGCGAAATGTCAGTAATAATGATTTCGTATGTATTGTTTGCATCGTCTTTGACTGCAACACGATCGCCGACTTCGTGCCAACCGTGACCAATCGTTGTTACACTACTAGGGTAGAAATAAAAGCCTAAAGAAGCCTCTAGAAGCGGTTTGATGAGGTCTTGGCGGTCATTATCGAGTATTTCATTGTTCGCAAGCTTAATCTCCGTCAAACCGTTCTTTTCTACGCTCTCCGCATCAGTCAAGGCGATATTGTCTTCCTGTGGGGTACGAGCCAAAACTACCGCATTCACTTCACCGTATTTAGGCTCGACCTTAAACTTCTTCATATCCTCGTAAGTCCAAGTTTCCGAAACATCTCGTGCTAGTGGTCGGAATTCTAGCTTATTGTCCGTGGTGACAATAGCCATAGTTGCAGTAGCACCACCAATTTCCGCTAGAATATCACGATAAGTTGCCGTAGAGATGGTTGCGTATAGATCTTCTGCGATCTCGTAGTTATAGTTGGGCAGCTCTGTAAAATCCGTGCCAAGTTGTAGCCCAAAATGGCTAGCAATTTGTTCAGCTAACTTAGCAACCGTACAAGGAAAAGTGATGCCGTCCTCGGTTTTATAGTCTGTTTTACCCATACAACCCATAAGATCGTATGCCGTGAGAGTGGTGCAACCTTTTTCGAGATCAGCTGTTTGTTCTTTTACAACAAAAACACCCTGATTCATTCGTTCCCAAGTTTCGGTTGCTGGATCGACTAAGGCAGCCTGCTCGATCTTGAGCGATTTATCTGTCAGATTATAGCTCGTTCCAAGCATTTTGATGGTGGCAGAGCGAGTATTTACGCCATAGTAGTAGCCTGACGATTTAATAACGACCGACTGCATTACATCGTCTGAACTATATGTCGTGTTATCCTCTACAACCGTAACTACTACTCCAACTCCATTCTTGATGTTTGGAGTCATAGCATCCTTAAAGGTTTGCGAGGCGTTAATCATTAGAAACGCTCCTGTTCGCCGTCAGCATAATATCCGATCATACCAGTCGGAGAATGTTTGTCCTTGCTAACTGGCACTAGATTAACGGTAAAAGTCTTAAATAAGCCTCGTTTTCGCTCCATCAACTCGACTGGATAGCTACTAGCATAGTAACAAGCTGAATTTGTACCCTTAATCTTAGCGTCATAGTAAGTAGCTGTGAAATATGGCATATCTAGCAGTTCACAGAGCTTGCTAATTTGGTCTTCATTCAAGGCATCACGAAAGACCAGCTCTAGCTTTGGAAATACGCCAATTAGCGAAGCCGACACATTGCCGTTCATATTTCGTTCAGCATCTTTCCAAAGTTTCTCACGGTTAATCTTATAGCCGCTTAACCCTGAGATTCGTACGCCATTTATTTTAAGCAAATCGCCGCTATACATTATCTCTTTTCCTATACAACAAAAAACACAGCCACGACTTGTGACTGCGATTGATTCTTGTCTTAATTATACCATATTGCCCGCATTCCCTGCGTGGGGTTCAGGAATTAAGTCTTGCGACTATAACGAGCAGTATGGCTACCCGAAATCCAGCGTGTCATGCTGTCAGGATCTCCTTCATTTTGCCATTGCTCCCTTTGGGGATACGACACGAGTATCTCGCTGTAGGGTGGCGTGCAGAAACGCCCACAATGTTGTCTCTGCTTTTATTCGATGGGCTACGCCGCATCTCCCTGCGATTAACGCATTACTGGTATTATAGCACATCCTTATTTCCCTGACTTCAAGAAACTAATCAAATATGTTATAATGTGCTTATTGAGGGTGACCTGCTGCCGTAGTACAGCAGGCTTAGCCCTCTATTTTGTGGTATAATAGTATTGTTCAAGATATATTTAGAGAATTTTTTAATCTCCAAAATGGGCTAGTGTTGCCAGAGATTAAAGCTCTAAGTATATCTTGAACACATATACTAAACGCTAGCCCATTTTGTGTGGGAGAAAGACAAAAATGAAAAAACAAAAGACTGTCAGCAACCCAAAGACTTCCAAGCCTTTTTATCAGCAATGGTGGTTTTGGGTTATTTTAGTTGTCATAATTGCGATCTGCGGCGGAGCATTGAGCAATACCGACAAAACGGACACCTCACCAAACTCGACACCCACTACCTCCACTAATCATCCTGACAATAACACTACATCTTCCAGCGATTCACCCAGTACTCCAACGACACCGTCCATAGGCATTGCTACGCCTGCTGGCAAAGTAGAAGTCACTGTCAAATCAATAGATCGCAACTATACAGCAGCATATTTAACGCCGAGCGATGGGATGGAGTATGTTAAAGTGAATCTGTCCATCAAAAACACAAGCAACGAGGTTCAGAGCTACAATGCACTAAACTTTAAGATTGAAAATGGCAATGGGTCAATCGAGGCTTACAAGGCAATGGCACAGGCTGACGATGCTATTCATACGGGCGATTTAGCCGTAAATGGAACAAAAGAGGGCAGTATCGTTTTCGAAGTACCATCAGGGGATACGGCGTTAAAACTTCATATCTATGACAAGGGCTTTAGCTCTAAGATCCTCAATACTATCGACTTGAGCCACTAAAGTGCAATAACACTACGGTTTTGTAGATTGGACTTATTATTGATGTATTCGATTGCTTTATCAAAGATCGTATCATCTCCAATTTGAACAACCAGTTGCTGAGGAGCTGTTTGCTGATTACCAGCAGACAGTTTTTCAGCTAATTTGTCCATCCAGCCAGTATTGCGTTCTAGGGGCAATACTGCCTCTCGCCCACTCTCACCAATCATCGCTATAGTAGCCGAATCAATAACGCCACCATGTGCTAACTTTGGAATCTCGTTAATATGGAAACCTGCACCACCAATAGCTGGCACCCAATCTGGAATTTTGATGTTGTTAAGACCACGAATAAAAGTGTTAATGCAATCAATGATGAAATTGATTGGAGCTTTGAATAGCCCACCAAGTGCATCGCAAATGCCAGAAAATATGCCTTTTATGCCTTCCCAAGCTTTTTTCCAGTCACCAGTGAATACTCCTGTAAGGAAATCAATTATTCCTGAGAAAGTGTCAATGATACCACCCACAACAGAACCAATCGCCCTGCCTAGAGTATCCATAATACCAGCAATAGTTTTCCCTATGTTTTCGAATGTAGGCTTGAGTTTTTCAGTAAGCCAACCAATAATCGGTGCAATAAACTGATTCCAGATCATCAAAGCAAAGTTAATGAGCTTCATTACGAATTCAGCAACTTTATCTACAATCGGTTTCAGGTTTTCATCCCAAGTCTTCTTGAGTTGTTCCAGCATTGGCTTCACGATTGGCTCAATAAGGTTATCCCAAAGGCTCTGGAACACTTTGATGATGTTTTCTACGGCAAGTGCGATATTATCTGTCAATTCCTTGCCGTTCTCATCCCACACTTTTTTAAGCCCGCCAGTAATATCTTCCCAAATACCAGCTATAATTTGACCAAACTGGCTAAAAGTATCAATAATATCACCGACAAACTGAGATATTCCACCGAAAATCTCTGGAGAATGTTCAGCAAAGGATGCGGTCATATCTATCCACATTTGAGTAAATAATTCGCCTAAATTGCTAAAACCATTTCTAATCGGTTCGATCATACCGCTAATACCTTCGGTCACATGAGTCGTTATCTCGGTAGCCGCATTAGCTGCATTGATGCTAATAACCATAATGGAATCCGTAAGCTCCTGACCAGACTGCTCCAGCCGCTCTTTAACTCCACCTAAGAAACCGTCTATCGGGGCAAAAGCCAATTCTACAGCATTACTTAGACAATCGCCGATAGCAGTTCCCCAATTAGCTAAGCTAGTATCCAGCTGGTCGCCATATTTTTCTAGCGATTTGCCCATGTCTTCCCAAAGCGTACTTGCGATAGCACCAACCTTTGAAAAGACTGACTGAAAGTTCTTCTGGACAGTTTTCAAGACCTTTTTGACTGCCTCTCCCCAAGCCTTTGCAGCTTTCGTGTCAAAAATCTTGTCTAAACCTTTTAGCCATTCTGGTATTTTTGCATCAGGAATGATATTCTCCCAGTCGATTTTCTCAATCTTTGGCAAATTTAACCCCTCAAGACCAGTACCGCCAACACCTGAACCACTCGAATCTGAGCTACTGGTTGGCTCTGTGAGTACATTCATTTCATCGAAACTGGCGAGCTGATTTTTGAGCTTTTTCGCACTCTTTGCTGCATCTCCCAGTGATTTATCAACATCGCTGGTCGCTCCCCCTAGAGACTCCATACTATCCGTTGCTATATCCACAGAACCCGAAATTGATTCTGCTGGGTTCGTGTCCTTACCGAATAACGCAGCAAGAGCGTTTGCGACATAACTCACCATCTTTCCAACAGCCTGCATAAAACCAATCACATACGGAATAACTGCTTTAAGTGCTGGTATTACATAATTCGTAATAAAATTAGCGACTTCCATTAGAATAGGAGCAAATGCCGAGCCAAGCATAGTTCCTAAGTTCTTAAAGCTTGCTTTCAAGACGGCAAGAGATCCATTAAGAGTTTCGACACCTTCTCTAGCAAAGTTTCCTTGTGCATACTTCGTTCGATCCAAAAATAAGCCATAGGCATAAACTGCCTTTTGAGCCTCAGACATTTCAGAATAAGTTGTTTTTACGCCCTGACTCAGAGCATAAGACTCGATAGCGTTCGCAGAAAGCTTAACGCCTAGACCGTCCATAGTGGTTAAAATACCTTTACCAGCCGAAACCATAATATCCATAGCCTCAGCCGTACTTACGCCCATAACTGATGCTTGGTCGGCAGCTCGTTGCATCACGGCGGCAGTCAAAGTTAAACTATCCTCGGTGGACATACCAGTTCCTTTGATGATCGCTCCGAGCTTGTTGGCGGTTTGCATATATTCGTTCATCGACATACCCATAGTCGATGCAGCCTCGGTTGCTTTCTTCTGGACAAAACCTGCGTAGTCACCAAAAATTGCTTTGGCACCACCCACATTTTGTTCAAAATCGCCAAATTGTTTTGTGCTGGCGGACACCATTTTGCCGACTGCAACAGAAATGGCAGCAACGGCAGCTACTGCGGCAATTTTAAGACCATTAAAAGCTTTTGCCGCACCTTCAGTACTTGCCTTAGCAGACTTGCTCATCTCGTCCATTCGCTTTTGAACACCTTTAATTTGCTTATTAAAAGAGTTCGCATTAGCAGTAATTTGAACTTGTAGCTCGTCAACTGTTGCTACCATTAGTTATTCCTTTCCATTGGAGCGAATCACGCTTAATTTGAGCCAGCATTTCCTCATCGGTCATTGCTTGGGGAGATTTATTTTTGTTTTTTAATCTCTCGGCTATTTCTGGGCTCCTCGGATAGTGCTTTGGATCGCTAAAGGCTACTCCTATGTACTGACCGAGCTGATAGTTCAACATATCCATATCTTGAATTTGTCGCTCTCTTGCAAGCTCAAAGCCATCAATGCAGTCGTAAAAATCACCGACCGTCATTTCCCAAAAGTCTGAAAGTCCAATTCCGATTGAAAATGCTAGTTTTTGCTGGCTTTTCCAGTATTCTGTGAAACTACCTGTTTGGTGGTCTCCGCCATCTCTTGGCGAAGTTCCTTCATGTCGATTTTCATGTCCCCTAAAAAACCTGACTCAGAGATTGCCTCCATAATGGCAGCCATAGCCTCTGTAATACCTTTTTCGGCAATAAAAGCATCGGCTTCCTCCTCTGACACGCCGCCAGCCTCAAGGAAAAACATAATTTCTGAAAAACCGCCGATATTTGCCATAGCGTCAAAGAACTTCATTTGATACTTACGCTCTGCTTTTGCTAGTGAACTTGCCTTATAAATGATATTCATAATATCTCCGAGTTAAGTTTGTTTAGTGGCGGCATTACGCAGCCGCCGTGCGTTTAAGCTCCGTCCGAAGCTGCAGTTGGCTGATATTCTGGAGTGCCGCTGATGCGAATAGACCCAGAACAGGTGATAAGACCGTCAGTAGTCTGCTCATCCAGACCAAAGCTCTGTAGAGGACCGTCAAAATCAGCACGAGAGCCATCCTTGTATTTGACATACCAAGAACGAAGTACTTTCGAGCTAAGAAGGTCGTACAACTTCGCTACCAAAGTTGGGTCATTCACATTCCCAGCAAAGTCAAAAGTACCAAAATCAACAGCACCTGCCATGTATTCTTTGTTACCATTAGGACTGTCGTGATCAGTTACATCAATTTCTTCAGCCGTACCCTGAATAGCTCCAGCTGAGGTAAGATGTGCGATTTTCGTGTCAGCTTGTTCGTCACCAGCTTTCACGAGGAATAGTTCGGTTCCGATTGATGGAATACCTGCCATATTTTCTCCTTATTTTGTTACTTAGCGAGTACCTCTAAAGCTACACGCTATGTGATGAATGCTCTGATCTGTATTCGGTACATCTACAGAGCTGTTTAGCTGATATAACAGTTCTCGCATCTTAGCCTCAACTTGAGCTAAAATACTGCTAGCTTGCGTACTTGAATCCGCCCACACATCAATGCCAACGATAATATCCTGAGAGGCAATCTCATTGTCGAGCGTTATATTTACGGCGTTGTTCTGAATACTAAAGGTCACCGCAGGTAGAGTATTGAAAATGTTTTGAGAACTTTGGGATACGCTTACACCTTCAAGCTCTTGCAACTTCGCAAATACTTCTTTCTTTGGATTAAACATTTCGTTTGCCTTTCATAGCACCACTTACTGCCGCACTCACAATTTGATGAATCTCTTTCTCACGCTGATGTAATGCTCTGCCAAGAAACGGCTGAGCCACCTGACCTGCCACATTTCCGTATGCTAGAGCAATCTCCGTTTTATATGGGTACGATCCGTTCCCACGAACTCCTGTACCGAACTCCACAAACATTGCATATTCAACATCCGTATAAACACTACCAGTCACGCTCTTTCCGTCATTCTTAGCCTTTCGAGCATGAATTGAGCCTCGCAGGCGACCAGTGTCAACTGGAGTGACCGCTTTTGCACTTGCCTCCACAACCGCAGTAGCTTGGTTAATTCCCCTCGTAAGCCCAGCTATTACATTGGATGGCAAACGGCTATATTTAGCCTTTAAGCTAACTAAGCCTTTCACTTTGATGCTCACACTCCCTGACATCGTTTCCCCACAATGGTTAAGTGAGAATCTGATGGAAGCACGCTTAGCACTGTATATTTCGTGCCAGCATACCGTAGGATGTCGTCAATAGCCACCTCAATATCAGTCGGGCAGGTGATTTGTATATCACCCTGCTTTACTAAGCCAACGCCAAGCTGCTGTTGCTCCTGAATGAGAAATTGGACATTACCTTTGAATGTGCTTTTAACAACCTCACCACCTTTTACTACTCCACCTTCGTCATCAAGAACTTCCGTCTTTTCCAAGATCGCCACGCTCTTGTCGTAGAACGCCCTCGCAATGGCATTTTTGGCTGTTTTAGGAAATTCCACGAATCCTCCTGTATGGTCGTAGTAACTCGGCAAAGCCTCCAAACAATACTCCATCCTCAACTGTGGCTAGATAGTTTTTGGTGGCATCGCCGTAGGTGATAGATTGTCCGTTGTCGCTCATAGATTTAATGCTTGTTTCAACCTCTGAGCTATCAACATTGTTACTAGCTTCCTTGAAGACAGAGGATGCAACCTTTGCCACCACTCGAACTAATCGTGTATCGAACTCGGTTTCCTCATCGTATCGGAGATATAGCGAAACCCTATCGACAACTTCCTCGACTACGAATTGCAGGAGATCGTCATCGTCTATGGTTCGGTTAATCACCTTAACCTGAGTAGCGACTTCTTTTACGAATAGGGAGCGATCCATTAGTTGCATCCTTACCTATCTTCAATTAGGAGTTACCGCCAGTACTGGCATCAGTACCAGTAGTTCCAGTGCCGCTATCGCCACTACCAGAAGTGCTGGCTGCAGCAACTGGCAACTTGACGATCTTAGCGATCAGGTCAGGCGTAACAGCCGCAGTACCGTAGCTGTAGAACAGCTCAATAGCAGAGGCGTTAGACAGACCAATGCGTTCGGCATCATAGTCGTCAATCGAGACTGGCTGACCGATTGAACCGTGTCGCATAACGATCACATCTGCGGTTTGACGAGTGTTCGAGTAAACACGGACACCGTGGAATAGCGGAGCTTCCTCAGCACCAACACCACCATCAACAACATCGACATACTTGCGGAGTTTTCCGTAAGCAGTGGTACTCAAGACCAAATCGATGTCAGCACGGTCAACACCATCAACCCAGTCGTTGTTGGTCGTTTCAATTTGCTGAATGGCAGCTTCCATAACATCTTCGATGTCAGTAACGCCAGTAGCAAGAGTAACTGCTTTTGCCTTGCTCTCAGCAAGAGTGAAGAAAGCACGGTCAAGTTCAGCTGCCATACGCTTACTGTGGTTCTTGGTTCGGCGTTCAGCTAGACCGCCAACTGCGAAGAACTTGAGGTCTTTGTTTTCGATTTCCTCAATGATTTCACGATCGGTATCGAGGTTAATAGTAACCTTGCCGTTGTTGGTGAGCTTGGTGCCTTTACCAGCAGCACGAGCAGTGCCGTATTTGGCAGATTCAGAGTTCTTAAAGCGATTGATCACGACCGAGCCGCTAGTTGGATCGCCAGAGTACTCCGTGTTTTTTAGGCGGTTAGAGAGAGCATCCTTTTGGATAGCCTCAATCAGGTTACCGTCAAGCTCTTTTAGCTTTTCCTTGACTTCCGCAGATTCCAAGATGGATAAAGCATCAGTTTTAGCCATTGTAGTATTCCTTTTCCATTAAATGACACTACTGCCATCGCCACGATAAACGCCAGACGATGTAGATGTCTTCTTCCCAAGGTCACCTTTGTTCTTGTCTTCTGGAGTATTTCCTGAAACAGCACCTTTTACAGCCTTTTTCAGTTCATCGCTCCAAGTTTTTGACAATGTGTCGATTTTCTCTGCCATTTTGTCGGCATCCTCATCTAGCACATATTCCACAAAAGCTGTTGGGATGTTCTTTTCAGAAAGCATCGTAGTCGCCTCTGCCTGCCGCTCACGCAGTGTAACCTGTCGCTCACGCTCGGCTAGGGCTTCCTCTTTTGCCTTCTGAGCTGCTGTCGCCCTTTCGTCCTCAGTCATTTTGGACTGCTTTTCCCATTCGGTTTTAGCAGCATTGAGTTTGTCTTCCAGCTCTTTGTCAAACTGCTCACGCAATTTGTTTCGCTCAGCAGACAGTTTCTTACCTAATTCTTCCTGAGAGAAAGTTCGTTCGCCACCGTTGTTTACATCAGTTTTGTCGGATTTGGTGGAATCACCGTCTGATGGTTGCTTGTCATTCTCTGACATAGTTCCTCCGAGTTTAACGAGTCGCCTCGAATTTATTTGCCATATCAAAAACGACTCGGAAATTCCGAGCCAAAAAAAGACGGCTCAAGCATTTCTTGAGTCGCGATTGATTCTACTTATAGTATATCACACATTCGATAATCGAACAAATTGACCCTACTATAAAGAGCCGTAAAGCCCTACATATCTGTTAGATTATGCTACTCTAAAATTTTATAGTGGGGCGTAGCTTTACAAATCCCATGTATCACCATTATCATCGACAAAGGTAGATTTATGGAATTCCTCAAAGCTTTTGACAACCTTAGGGATAGACTTGCCAAGTTCGGTCAGCTCATAGTGGACGCAAAAATTGTCGTCATCTTCAACTTCAGTGTACCATTCTTCGTTTTCCAAAAAGTAAGGTGGCGGCACTAGCCCATCACTTGTCATTTCTTCATCTCTCCTTTAAGGTAAGTTCTCATAGCTTTGCCAAGAGCATTCGGCTTACCCATAAACGCATTAGCAAATACTTCAGCAAAGAACTCTCGTGGATTATTATTTTGTAGTGCATATTTAGAGGCAAGCTTTAAGACTTCTTTTCTGTTCAGTTTGCTCTCTCGTGCAGCTATGCTTATTATATCACTCCTGATCCGTCTTGCCTCTGCTTCTGTATTCTTACCCCTGAGCAAATAGTTTTCGAGCAAGTGACCAAATTCGTGTGTGAAGGTATAGCTCTTATAGTTTGCGGTCGGCATAAACCACCCTCTCTTTGCTCCTTTGAAGGTAGTATTGAGGAGCTTCTTCATTACATGATAATAATTATTACTAAGGCTAATAATCGGCTTGTTTCGGTTTGTAGTAGCGATAGCCCCACTATTAGTACTCGTAATCACTAAGCCTCCCTGTTCCTCTACCCATTCTTTAACATTCGGGAACATATTGAGCAGGTGATCGGCGGAATTGACAGTATCACGCAATAAATCTCCGTCTATTTTAGTTAAGCGTGGAGCATCAAAATTAACGCCCATACCAGTTTTGATCATACCTACCTTAGTAATGCCAGTGATAGGCACTCGGCTATCGATTTTATGAGCAATATCTTCCACCAGCGACTTATGCCACGATTCGTAATTCATATCACCCTGAACATAATAATTTCGTTCAGTAGCTGGATCTCGTGCAATTCGCTGCTTTGGCTCAAGTTCTTTGCTGATGTATGGAACGATCGTACTACGACAATATGGGTGTAGCGGAGGCACATTGACACCCTGCTTGGCATCTTTAACAGAGAATATCTTACCATCCATATTGCGACAGATTTCAGAGGTGCGGCTATCCAATGTCGCCAGAAACTTAAACTTTTCTACACCGATCTCTCTATATGACTCCAGTTCACCTTGATTCTCAAAGTAGCAAATCTCAGTACGAACAAGACGAGCAGCATTGCTAGCACTTACACTAAAACGCTCTTGGATTTCCCTGATAGTAACTTCCTGAGGCTGACCAGTTGCGACTGCCTTGCTAATAATCTCATTTAGGTTATTAGCTAATGTGTCAGTATTCGTCCAAATACGCTCTGAGTAGTTCTTACCATAGAACTTTGTGCTTAGTACTTTATTAACGGTTTTCGTATCGAGCGTGGAGAAAGTCTGCGTCTTACCTAGTTTGTTAGCCGTATCAAAAATGGTACGATAATAAGCGTCCTCAACTGCCGAGCCGTACATCTTGCGGCTCAGGTTTTGTTCTTGCAGGGCTGCCTTTTTGACTTCAGCCCAAGCTTGCAAGTTCATAAGCTGCAAACGGTTAATTCTACCCCTGTAATTGTCAGGCAACCTAGTGTCTAGCCCAAGTCGTTCCATATCGGACTTGAGCTTTGTAAGGCTTCCTCTTGGTGCTATGTCTTGTAGGGTAGCAATATCAAAGGTCTTACCAGCAGAGCTGTAATAAGCGGCGTAAAGCCTTTGGATACTGCCAGTCATATACTTTGCCGTCTCACGATAGGTTCGCTGGATCATCTTGAGATAGGGAGCAGACCGCATTTCGGCAGCCGTGGTTCGCTCTAGTGACCTTTTTGCCCAATACTCGCTTGAGGGGATGCTTTTTCTTGCCATTTAACCCCCTTATTCTGCGTCTTCAGGCGTTTCTTCATCGTTTTCGGTGTCTTCTTCGTCTCCGTCACCAAAAGTGCCAAATCCGCCCATTTTGAAAGCTTTTTCGTCCTTACGATCTTCTTCCGCTTCGGCAGCCTCGACTACTTCCTTAGCATCGTTTACAAATGAAAGCTGCGACACTAGCGTTTCCTTGTCCACTAAGCCAACAAGCGAGTTAATCATGCCAGCTACTTCGACATCATTCTGCGGCAAGGCACGCTGGAACACGGCATCTACCTTGGCAGTTGGAATGATCTCCATATTGGCAGTGCGGTTTAGATAAGCATTATACAGAGCAAAGCGTTCCATTAGGGCAGCCTCAAAGCAGCGTTCCTTATCTTTAGCGTGTTTCTCAAAGGTAAAGAGTTTATACTGCAGCGAAACACCTGAGGCACTACCAGCAAAGTTCTTGTCGCTCACATCAGGGGTCATAGAGATTTTATGAATGTCATCAGCAATAGAGATACGCAGAGTCTCAGATTCCTGCTCGTTGGTTGTCTTGGTGATATACTCCGCCTTTGCTCCCTCTGGTAGATCAGCAATGCGACCCTCCATAATCGCATCCACCTGTTCTTTACCAAGATTACCACCACTCACAAGCAACAGGGCATTCGCAGTCTTCAAGCGATCATTTACTCGTGCTGTCTGTAGAATGTTATAGGCATCAATTAGAGGTAGCACCGCCTCGAAGTCGCCAATCAGATCATCGTCATTGATATATTCGACCACAGGCACATCGCTGAATACATGGCTAAGGTCGCCCTTTTCATCGCCCACCAATGAGCCGCCCTGCAACTTCCGTTCCATAATTTTGTCACGAGTGAGAATGGTCAGCTCATATTCGCCATCGATCACTTCGCCTTTTTCATCTACGGATTCGACATAGATGAGGGCAAACATCTTGCGATGTTCTACGGTATTATCTCGGACTAGCACAACACTGCGTGGGTCAATGGCAGCACTACGACAGTCGCCGTCCTCATTGATATAGATACGCTCAAAGCCGTGTCCGAACTTACTAGCATCGTTCTCCAACTTAATGTCGATGTTTTGAATCTTCTGAGCATCGTATGCTTCTTGAATCTTCTCAATATCGTGACCTTCACTTGCATTGTAGGTAACTGGGTTGCCAAGCAAATAGCCACAATTTAGACTCGTAATATAACGAGAATAAGCCGTCACGGCAATTAAAGGCTCTTTGTGGCTATTGTCCTGCGTGATAGCCTCGGCGTTGTAATACTGTTCAAGCAGGTCATATTTCTTGACTTCTTGAGTTCGCTTGACGCTGCCAAGTAGGTCAGAAATAACTTCTGCGGTTGGTTCAGTTCCTTTGGGTAGGATGTAAGTTCGTTTATTGATCGCCATAATTCCTCCTTATCTCGTAAATGGCTGTCGCCCTCTAGCAGACCTATTGAGATCTGCATCGGTGTAGATTCTCGCCTTAGGCGTGTTAGCAACACTCTCATAAATTGCCGCCAAAACATCTACGGCATCGTCATGAGCATTTTTGCCTTTCCTCTGATAGTTCATTACCTGCCTGTAAAATTCGGGATACTTATTCTTCCAGTTAAACGGCATATAGACATGGTTTTGCACCCACGCCGAGCTAGCCAAAATACGGCTCTCCTTGTTGTGAGTTTGAGGTTGGTCTTTAACCTGTGTTTTGAAATTGCCCAAATCAGTTAGCTGTCGGCTCAAGTTCCTCGCAAAACCTCGTCCGCCGTTGTTAGATTCGATAACTGCCTTATTGACCTCATTTTCAGTGAGCAGCTTGGCAGTCGCTGGCTCAGTTACCTCCATTGGTGCATCTGTGCAAATGAGATCAAGAATGTAGACCTCATGCTCATACACGCCATATACGACCGAAACAAGGTAGTCCGTGCCAGTATCAGCCGTATCTGTGTAGTCATAGATAACTGGCATTTTGGGCTTTTCTTCCCAGATCTTGAATTCGCTATACAACCGCCCCTTAATGTCGATTGGCGTTTGATTATAGTTAGCCTCCACAATATCAGGGTTCATTTCTTGCTTGATGATCGCATAGGAGTCAGCGTCCAAAATGTCCTCACAGAGCATTTTGCCGTCCTCGTCTTGGGCTTTGTAGGTAATAACTTCCACCTCATCACCGAAACCATTGATCACTCGTCCAGCCAAGTCTCCGTCTGCCCAACGAGTCATAATAATGATGGTCTTGCGTTTGCCTTCCAAGCGAGAGAGCATTGTGTTAGTAAACCAGCTCCAAGTAGCATCTAGAGCCATTTCGTTATAGGCTTCTTCGGCATTCTTGATAAGGTCATCACAAATCAGGAAATCGCAACCAAAGCCTGTTGCCGTACCGTTTGGAGAGGTGGCAAGATAGGCATATTGCGTTTGTTTCTCCAGTTTCCAGCGTTTTGCAGCGGCATCGCCGTATTTTATCTTAGTCTTGGGGAAAATATGGTTATAAACAATGCGATCGCCCATAGGCTCGGTAGAAATCATATCTCGCACACTTCGAGAGAATACACTAGCTACTTCTTCGTTATAGGATGCCGTCATGACCCTGTTTTTCGGATCTCTGCCAAATAGCCACGAAGTTAGACATTGAGCCGTAAGTGATTTACCGTGGCGAGGTGGTGCGTTAATAATGAGAAAGTGTTTGGGCGATTCCTCGACAAACTTCTCAATACGATCACATAGATCTACAAGATACTCACGCTCTGTAGTGTAGAATGTTGGGTAGAGCGTATTGCAGAAGTGCCACAAGTTATTGTGAGCCATTGCAATATCAATATCTCGGTCGGTAATCTTGTCGAGAATGGCTTTGTCGTGACTATTTATCATTTTGCACCCCCTTGATAAGCCTAACCAGCTCCACTGCTTTTTCTTTAGTAAAGTTTTGTGGAGGGAATGCTGGCAACATTTTAATTTCCTCTGGTGTCAATTCTAGCGTTGGCTCAGACCTCATTTTTCCTCTTTTCTAGCTCATGTTTCTTCTTCTCTAGCCACTTAATGTATTCGTCCATCTTGCCTTTAGCCTCAGGAGAGATACGCCAGCGTGCCGTATCCATCAGGGTTTGGGGCTTGAGCTTAAACTTACGCTTTTTCTGCATCTTGGTTCTCCTTTTGCTCAGCTTTTAAGGCTTTGAGCGAACGCAATTCTTCGATCGTGAGACCATTCAGGGGGCTTTCGACAATCTGTTCCACTTCACCAGTAATCTTCGTTTCAGTTGGATCAGTGCCGCCAGTCATTTCTACGAATAGCTTGGCGAATTTAGCATTCTTTGGGGCTTGCTCGATAATGCCCTCAATAATCTTGATCTGTGCTGCTGGGTGATGCTCGCAGTAAATCTTCATTCGAGTTTTGGTGTCCATATACGATTCACCACCATACTTTTCGCTCGGCGTAGTTTGGTTATGCCCTTCGGGATTAGGAGTACAACCTGACCTCTTGACCGCTTGTTTTTCACCTCTGTTTTTTGTTGTGTCTTTTACAACAGTTTCACCAGCCCCTACTGATTCAGCAAGAGCTTCTACCGCCTTTTCCGTTTTAGTTTTCTTCGTCACAATGCCATTTCCATTCTTTGCATCAAAAAAGCAACCGCTAAAATTAGCCGTTGCGATTGATTCTTGTCTTAATTATACCATAAACTATAACCAAAGGCTCTTGTAGTAGGCATCCATTCTCCTGATAAGGTTATGGCAATCCCCCTTGTTGGCGTGAGCTTTCCAAGACTTGTAGCACTCATCTACTTTATGGCGTGGTATTTCGCCTTTCTTGCACTTATTCACTAATCTGCGTAGCTTGAGGCGTTCCATTTTCACATTCTTAGATATGATGAGCCTTACTACCTTGCCAGTATCCGTGAGCTTATGTTCAAACCCTAAGAATTTTATGCCGTTAGCTACTGGGTAGATCTTGGTCTTTTTCGGATGCAGTTCAAAGCCTATCTCGGCAAGTTTTTCTGCGATAATCTGCTGACAATACTCAAGATGCTTACGGTCATTATGTATTAGGATGAAGTCGTCCATATACCGAATGTAGTATTTGATCCCTAGTCGTTCCTTAATACAGTGATCGAGGTCGTTTAGGATAGCTATGCCAGCAATCTGAATCATCTGGCTGCCTGCGTAGTAGCCGACTTCGCCTTGGTACTGCTTATGCAGTATTTGAACGGCTACCTTGTAAACTTCAGGATTAAGGTATCTCTTGAAAACCGCCTCGACTGCATCGTGTCGCATATTCGGGTAATAGCCTGAAATATCACATTGCAAAACATATCCATTCGTGCCGTATTTCCTGTAAAATCGCTGCAAAAAGCAAGTGAGCCTATTCCTAGAGAAATCCGTACCTTTATTTTTCTGACAGGCAGAGTTGTCGTATATGAAACTCCTTGTGATCTGTGGGTAGATGGCATTGTCGTTAAGGCTGCGTTGGAACACTCGATCCTTGAACGATACGCCCATTACGGTTCGGTGGTGCTGACCATCTGTGACGAACGGTTTAAGCTGGTGAGAGGTGTATTCTCCAGCCCTCAGACGATCCTGTAGCTTGATGATCTCCTCCACGCTATTTAGCACAAAATGAGCTACGCTATCCTTCCAAATAACGCCACGCTTACACTTTTGCATACTCTTATAGAGAGCATCGTAGCTTATAATATCGTCCATAATTTCCTTGGTGATGCGGCGTGTATAGTAATACTAGCTCGTAAGCTAATCACATCGCCGCATAATTGTTCAGGTTGCCGACACGGATGTCGGTATCCTAGGCTTTCGACTCCTTGTGTTTGTGCTAATAAGTCGGCTCCCAACGCTACACGCTGGCATATTGTCGACATCGTGAAACACAATCTGGGGCAAACCGATAGGTGTTGTTCGAGTTGTTGTTGTTGCGACTGCCATTGTTGTTGATGAGATACTCGTTGTTAGTGTTGGAGAGGTTTGCAGAACGCAGCCAAGAGTTGTTGGCAGATAGCCTACGACCTACACTACGAATCATCGTAGTGCTTGTATCTCTTGTTGTCAGCATCCCTCCACTTACGGATGCCATCTCTTGCCGCAATAGTTATTCTCCCCCAGTATTCTACGGACTTAGAAGAAAAATGATAGGTAGCCTGAGCCATATCTATCATCATTAGTAACTCATTGCAGTCTTGAACGGCTTGCTGTTGCAACTTATGACGAGCATCTCTCGTACTCTTGTTGATTACTCTGATACTGTTTGCACCCCAACAATGGCGATAGATGTCACGAGAGGTTTTCTTAATATCATCGCCGAGAACATAATCGAATTTTGGATCACATTTCTTTTGGTTGGAAAGCTTGAGATTGGTATATTTTGTTACTTCAAGAACTTTAACCAGAACCTCAAGCTTACCTGTTCGTCTTTTTGTTTCTGGGACGCTCATTTCGTAGCTTCTGCTTATTTATCACTATTTTACCATTTTAAGCTCTCCACCACAAGGGTGTGGTGGAGATTAGCTAAGATGCCGTGATTGCACAAGCTGGGGCAAACCGATAGGTGTTGCTCGAGTGGTTGGAGCTGCGACTGCCATTGTAGCTGATGAGATACTCGTAGCCAGTGCCGGAGAGGTATGCAGAACGCAGCCAAGAGTAGTAGGCAGAGGTCGAACCAAGCGGAATAATAGCACGGGCGGCAAGGCTACTGGTAGTTGGAGATGTTGCCATCTTCTTGTAATATGCCCATGCTTCGCCTTCAATGCCATTATAGGTCGAGCTGTATGCACCCATATAAACTTCTTCCGTTGACGGTAAGAACATCTTGTCGTAAGTAACATCGGTTTCGCCATTATAAATTGTGGTGTTAAGAACGGTCTGCACTTTGACTGGCACGAGTGCATCTTGGAATGCCGCAGAGAAACCAGACAAGAATCCAGCACGAGAATTTGCGTAGCTGCAGATGTCGGACATAAACTGGCTTTCAAACCAGTTGCCAGCATCAGTAGCAGAGTTAAGGAATTGGCGTGCCGCAGAGAATTTCCAACGGTTAAGACCGTATGTAGCTGCATCATTGAAACGAGAGCCTGCATTCGCTGGAACCTTGCTACAGTCGAGTTTAGTCTTATAGATATTCGTGTACTGATCGTATGGAATAGGCTCACCATCGCTGATCGTTAATAGTGTATAGGTTGAGCCAGTATTTCCATAGTAGAAAACGCCTTCCTGAGCAACTTCTTCAGTTGCTTTTAGCTTACTGCCCTGTGCAAATTGCAAGTTCCAAGGCAGTGAGTTCTTAGACATCAGATACATTGCATCGACTTCTGAACCATCTTCTAGAGTTACTTTACGGAAGTCTGCGACAATCCAGCTGTACTCATATTCCTTATTGGCTACAGTATCCGTCCAAGTATCGACAATAACATCACCAACATCGACCAATTCTTTGATAGTGCCATTTTTAATGGCGGCACGATAAGCTGCCCAATCTGGGTCACGATCATAGATGTAAGCCGTGATCTTACAAGTCGTAGTAATAGCACTATTACTTGCGGAGGTCGCAGTAATAGTAACATCCGAGCAATGCTTATGTGCCGTCACTACACCGTTCTGATCGACCGAAGCGGATTCAGGATCACTAGATGACCAGACTATACCTCGCTCTGTAGTGCTGGCTGGCTCAAGCGTGCAGCTTAGTTGTCGAGGGATACCTACTTGTAGTTCTAGTACCGCACTAGACATGGTGAGTTTAGTGATTCTAGTACCTATGTTCATAGCAAAAGAGTCTGTAATTTGCCCAGAATAGTCACTCACGGTAACATTGACCGTGCCGTTCTTGTAGGGTCGCAAACTATATGTGCCATCGCCGTTATTACGCACTCCACATAGGCTGCTGTCACTAACAGTGACTTGAACGATTTGAGGAGCATCTTCAGGCAGCACCTGCACTTGCAGTGGTAGACTTTGGTATGGCGTACCTAACCAAATCTCGGCAAGATCAGCTTTGTTAGAGATCATCAGACTCTCGACATTACTAACTGTGCCACCCTTAATCGTATTGATAGCACTAGGCATTTCACTAGGCGTATAAGTAGTTTCACTTCCACTTTTATTACGAATAGCATTACCAATGCTCGTTAATGTCGACCGATTGATCAATACTTTTTGGTTCTTATCAGATTCCATTAAAATGTCTCCTCTTCTGCATCTTCCCAAAGTCCGCCAAATTGAGCGACCTGTGAGCTGCCATCTTTATTCGTGATTGTAATTTTTGCCGTAGTTTCATCAATCTGCTCTAGGCTAACAGTTGGAGTAAAACCATCCTCGCCGTTCTTACCATCAGTTCCATCCTTACCATCGGCTCCATTTACACCGTCTTTTCCGTCAGCACCCTGCAAATCTTTCAGCCACTCTGTTTCCGAGCCAGAGTATCCATTTGCAACGGCTATTGCAAATGCAGATTTCCCATCTGCACCGTCTTTGCCGTCCTCTCCTCGCTCGCCCTGCTTACCTTCTTTGCCTTGCTCGCCTTTGAATTCGCCTTTTGCTAGTCGTTCCTTAACATCATCGATAACAGCATCGACTTCGGCGATCTTCGTGTTAATTTTAGACTCATATTGTTCTGCTTGGGAGGTGGAAATATCACTAGGGTTTTCGACATCGGCTCTATAAGAACCGAGTTCAATAGTCACCGTAGCTGGGGTTGGCGAGTATCGCAAAGCTAGCTCATCGCTATCTGCAAAAGTTTCATAGGCATAAACGCCAATTAAGCAAACGCCTTTGTTTTGTAAAATTTCCGCTGGGATCGTGCAGGCATTGTCAAGAATTGGCATTTCGTAAGCCTTACCAGTCGCCTTGTCGGTGAAGATAGCCTTTTTAACTAAGCCGTCATACGCTCCAACAAAATCAAACTCGCATTCTGTAACATTGTACTCACCCTGATTGACGATACCTTTTTCGACAATCTCGACTTTATTTTGAGTAACACTAAGCTTCATCTGAACCTCCACCTTCAGATTCAGCCTTTGCCGCTGCTTTCATTGCTGACTTTCGCCGCATCACCGACTTACTTGGGAAAGCCTCAAATTCGTAGGTCTCGCCATAAACTTCAAGCGAACCTTTACCATCCTCGCCAATAATGTTCGTCACATCATAGTCTTTACTATAAAGATTGATGATATACCGACCATCCTTATTGGGTGTAACTTTAATCACGCTGGACATTTCACCTCCTATTCCTTGCATAATTATCAAGCTTCCCGACCGCACCGATCAATTTGGAAAGCTTCTGTTGTTTTACAAACCCCTTACGACTCATTAAGTAAAACTGGGGTCTCTTGCACAATTTATTCTCAGCTCTATCCGCTGAGAGAACCATCTCTGCTACGATTCGCTTGTTCCGTTTATGGACTAGAAAAATCCGTGTACCTCGCAACTGGCATTGGCATTCGTCACCAAAGCCATAGTCATATAAGGTCTTACTGCCAATAAACGATGCTTTGCTGATTAGCTCGTGCGGCACAAAGCCGTTTCTAATGGCACTTGGCGACATACAATAATACAGAACTCTTTGGGTCACTATTACCTCAAACTGTGCTACAGATATTTCTTCCATTTCGTCCTCATTAAAAAAGCAACTACCAATAGATAGTTGCGATTGATTCTGCCTTAATTATATCATAATCTATGCTCCTTGTATGCCGTCTTGACATTCCATATTATATGTGCTATACTGCTTATATCACAAACCCTCAGCCCCTAGTTTCATCTATGGGCTGTTTTCGCCTTTCTGTATAGAGCAAAACTATAATTGGAGGTAAGGAAGGAGCTGTGGCTAGAGGGGCATTCTATAAGGTCAGGGTGGAAATGGTGGAACGGTTTGGGTCTGACATAGCATTTTTATATGCTGTATTAGAGAATGCTTCAAAAGTTTGGAAAAAGGACAAAGATGGGTATTTTACTGTCTGGATAAAATACCTAACAGATAGAACTGGATGGAGCAAGCCTCGTATTATTCGGGTGCGTAAGCAGCTTATTGATCTTGGTCTGCTAAAATTCGTTGCTGGAAAGAATCAGAATATAGGAGGAAAATATAAATTGATGTAAAAGACACAACATTATGAAAAACACTATCGGAGGTAGCCAAAATGCTGACCTCTGTTTTATTTTGTCAAGTGTCTTCCTGTGGAAAACTTGTGGAAAACTATGCCGATTTCTGTGGAAAAACCTGTGGAATAGTCAATTCCGCTGGTAACAAATCGTTACTCCGACTTACAGATACGCTGGTAACAATTCGTTACTCCCATAGAAAAAGAATATAAAAAGAATAGTAGTAGGCTAAGAAAATTTTAATTTAATAATTTTCATTTTGGGTGGGAGTTAGGATTTTTATGACTACTACAACTACACAAAACTATGCAATTCTCGACCAGATTGCTGAATACATGGACTACTGCAAGTTCGTCAGGCAAATGAGTGACCAAACTCTCTCAAATAAAAGTTACACCTACCAACAGTTCATCGACCAATCAGGGTGTGGTGACTTGACCGAGCTAGACAATAAAGTTTTTAATAATTGGATAGCAGTTCAAAGTATGAGCGGAGTAAGTGCAAGAACGATTAACACTCGCATTGCAAATATGATCGCCCTGTTTCGTTATCACAAAGAGATGGGGATGGAGTTAAAAATCAAAATTCCTCTAATAAAGAAGCTCAAAACTACTCCACCGAGACGAACTTATTACTTCAGTGAGGACATAGCTAAAGTACTGAAATGTGCCGATGACCCAATGGACTGGCTAATCATTCGAATAAGCTTTGATGTCGGTTTGCGTATCTCCGAATTGGCAAGCCTAAGACTGGAAAATCTTGAGGGGCGGAAAATCAGCTATATCGGTAAGGGCGGCAAATATCGTAAAACTTACATCAGCACCGAGGCTTACGATAAGTTACTCGAATGGATCAGCTATGCTGGAGTGACTGACTGGCTCTGGATAAACGAGTTTCATAAGAGAGTGCAGAAGGATGCTTTGCGAATTCGGATGAAATTAGTGTTTCAGAAAGCAGGCTATGACAATTTCTACCCACACGCTCTAAGACACTCAATGTGTACGGATGCTCTGTTGCATGGAGCAACGGAAAGAGAGGCTCAGCAGCTAATGGGTCATTCAAATCTTGCCACTACACAAGTCTATTCGCACGACCTCGAAGATAAAGAGAGGGAGCTGTCAGACCGCTTTCGAAACTACAGCTTAGCATGAGGTCATATTGACTTTTGAGGGTGGGCGTGCTAGGATAGGTATAACAACACGAAACAAATGCCAAAGAATTTCGAGAATCTTTACATCATTGAATTATAAGACCTAAACATAATGCTTAGGCTTTTCAATGATACCATTGTAGCATATGATAGAGGTTTTGTCAATACTTTTACCATGTATTATCAGTTTCAGTGCCGTCGGCAAGGTTTTTGAGACGATATGTCCTGGTTTTAGTTTCGTCTTCGCCGATGACGGCGGCGAACTTAGCGACACGGCTAGCGTATTTTAGTTTATCGCCAAGTCTCCGGTCAGTTAAAACAATATCAACGCTCTTTCCCTCGCGACGTAATTTTTGGGCCAGTTCAGAGGTAGAAGCGAGTTCGCGCTCAGAAAAAGGAATCAGACAGATATCGACTGACTTCACATCATCAAGACGAATGAAACCGCCTTCACGCAAAACAAAGAAGAGGCGCGTTAAACCAATAGACCCACCAACGCCAGGAAGCTTATGATCGGTATAATGCCCGGCTAAATCTTCGTAGCGACCACCAGAGCAAATTGAGCCAATATCACGATGGTCTGGGACAATCGTTTCAAAAACTGTGCCGGTGTAATAGTCTAGCCCGCGAACAATCAACATATCAGCAACTATATGCGCGTCTGGACTCAATAATTCAAGAGACTGAAGCACGCGTTCTAGCTCGTCTATGCCGGTATTAAAATTCTCATTAGTAAAACCAAAATTACGTAACTTCGGGATAACTTCGGTACGATTGCCGTGGATCTGTGTAAAGGCGGTGATTTTGAGGATATTCTCTTCGCCTAGTCCGAGAGAACGCAAAGCTTCACTGGTGGCTTCAGGAGGAACTTTTTCGGCATGATCGACGATGCCAAAGATTTCGCCAGATTGGTGCTCAAGATTAAGCTCCTCGAGGAGGCCAGTTAGTAGTTTACGATTGCTAACACGAACAACAAAATCTGGTAAAGGTAAGACGCGAATAGCATCAACTAGAGTCGCAATAACCTCCGCATCATAGTCGATAGAAAGAACATCTCGACCGATAACATCAACGTCGCATTGGTAAAATTCGCGAAAGCGCCCTTTCTGAGGACGCTCTCCTCGGAAATTGCGAGCAATCTGGGTAACTTTAAAGGGAAAACTCAGGTCGTTGAGGTGTTCTACGGTGTATCGTGCGAGGGGGACAGTGTGATCAAAACGTAAAGCCTGATCAGAGCTACCAGCATCTTCGGCGGTTTTAATGACTTTATAAATCTGTTTTTCGGTGTCACCACCAGCTTTTGCGAGCAAAATTTCAGTACGGTCGATGATGGGGGTTTCGATATGCTGAAAACCGTGACGGAAAAAGGCATCTTGGATGCCAACTTTAAGGCGATCAAACTCAGCCTGGAAAGTCGGGGTTAGTTCTTGCATGCCACTAATGGGCGAAGTATTGATTTTTTGCATAGTTTTATTTTAACATAACTCCTAGAAAATACTATTTTTTACCGAGGCCAGCATCGAGGTACATTTTTACATAATCCCAACCCCAGCTACTATCGAATCCGGCCGTTGTGAAACGATTAAACTTGAAAGAGGGCATACCATTGGCAACTTGGAGAGCTTTAGCGGTGGCCGCATCAAGTTCATCACTAACTTCGTGGTTTTTAATACAGTTCACGAAATTATCACCGAGACCAGCTTTCTGGCCGATCTTAATCCAATAGTCAGAAGGAAGATTGGTGATTGACGGAGAGGTTTTACTGTCGCCAATTCCCTTCGACTGATAATCATCCCAGAGAGCCTGGAGTGCGCCGTGATAATAGTCCCAGAACTTACCATCACGCGCAGCACAATACGCACCCTCAGCAGAGGCGCGTGAATATTCGGAGTCAACAGCTTCATAAAGGTAGTCAGTTAAGCGTACCTCGAAGAGGATATGATGTTCATCAAGGTAGGCGGTAAATTCATCCCAGTGATCCATGACTACGCGCGAAAACACATCACAATACGGACACATGAGATCGGTATACATAACATAGAGATTCGGTGAGTCGGTGGAACCGACGGTCATTTCCGAGTTCCAGACCTGGTCGCCAGCGGAAGGTTTCGAGGTTAGGCTGGCGATAATGGCAGCAAATAGAAGCGCGACTATAATCGCAACCGCAACAACGCGAGCAAAGCGAAATTTGTCTTTTACGACGGGGTTAGGATTATTATTGGTAGTAGATTCAGCCTGCATTTTCCTCCTTTTTAGGGCTTGTTGGGCTAGATTTTATGTTATTCCGATGACGCTGATTAAATCGTTCACTGACAATTAAAGCATAAGCATCGTTACCTAATCTACGTAGTGCAAATAGCGCTACAATAATGGCGGCTATGGTTAAAATACTAGATAGGATGCTCGCTAGAGCATAGCTACCAGTGCTGACAAATGTACTAATTAAAGGAGCTAAGAGAGTCGTACCGCAGCTTGGGCAACCAGAACCAAGAATTGCAAGTCCGGCAGCTAGACTAGCGCCCTGAACGTTGTCGGAGTTAGATACATTGGCGAGGAGCTGCTCGCGTTTACTACGACGACGCTGCCGCCAAACAATAACGATGAGGCCAATGATGATGCTTTGGAGAATTGTGATTACAAACGTGAGAAACCAGTCCCAAAAACTCCGATCAACACCAAAAAGACCAAGAAAACCGCTACCAATAATTTGCATTTTTCCACCAAGATCGGTAGCCCAAAAAAGGCTCCAGGCAGCGGTACTGCCGGAAAGTAATGTCATTAAAGTGCCAAACACGATAAAGGTGATTAAAAACGCAACTAAAAATCGGATGTCTTTAGTAGATAATAGGATACCCGACAGAGCGATTTTCCATTTATCAAACCAGCGACGTATATAACGCCAAACTTTTTCTCCTCCACTCGACATATTATATATTGTAACACAGGAAAAGAAATTCAGGAAATTTCTTCTATAATCTTCATTATAGATTAAGCCCACCGAGAAACCAAAGAACCGATTGCTATGGTGCTAACGTCCTCCCGTCGGACTACTACAATCGGTTTCACGGTTTCTCGGTGCGCTGGATTCGTTCTTGCCGCCTACAAGACATTATATTTCGAAGACGTTATATACCTCTACTCTCCTTTATTTTATCACAAGTTATTTAAAAAGTCAATAGGTAGCTGTTCGGTTTTTGAGTTTTACCTCTGTTATTTTCATTTTTCGCGGAAAATTTTAAACTAGAAAAAATATAAAAATCAATATTGACGCGCAAAATGGTCGTGGTAAAATGGTAATAAGATTTCGGACGCATTTGACGTTGAGAGGCGCCTGAAGTCTCAAAAAATAATAAATTTAGCACTGTGGGTGTTCAAAGATGTGCTATTCTAAATGATCTCGCTAAGGTAACTTGGCGAGATTTTATTTAGGTCAGTGTTAATTGAAGAGCGCGAATAGTTTCTCAATTTTTAGATTCTTTCGCTTTTTAAAACATTAGTGCTATAATGAATTACGAAAATAACTTTAAGTATAATAATTATATTAAGAGCTTCTTATGAAGAATAACCAGAAAAGACTTACCAAACAACGTATATGTATAGTTTCACGCACCATCGCCTGCGTGTCTTTTTCGCTTTTAACTATTCTTGGGATTTCTTCCATTGTTGGGGCGATGTCGCTAGAGACGATCGATAACGAAGACGGGGTGCCTTCCTCGTGGCAGGCTGCTTCCCTTATCGATCCTGATACCATTACGTTACCAATTACCTATTGGGACCAAAAGGCTGATTCGTGCGATAACCCTAATCGTCAATTCGAGTGGACGCTGTGTAGCGGATATCGTACACATGGTGTGTTAGCTGGTATAGTTAAGCCACAATTGGGTTCTGATCGTTTACCTATTCCAGCCTTCTCGGATGTCGATTCTTCTTGGAATGCTCTTCATGATGCGTTATCGGTTAATGTGATCGGCCACGATCCAGTCTTAGAGACTGATAATTTTTATCGCTGGTTCCATGAGGTGCCCGGTTTATCAAAACGCGTTGATGGACGCACGGTGACTTTTAACCGCACCGCCGAGCGCACTTATACCTATGGTGGGCAGGATATTTATCCGATTGATGATGTTCCCGGAATTGACGCGACTGACGTCAAGCTAACGGATTGGCAAGGACAAAAGCATAATTTTAGTTTTACTGCGCACCTCGGCTTCGCTATTAAGGTTTCTGCTAATGGTAGTGAGCGATTTGAATTTTCTGGTGATGATGACGTTTGGGTGTTTCTTAATAATCGGTTGATTCTTGATATTGGAGGCTTACATGGGCCAATTTCCGGGTGGTTCCAAATTAACACTGATGGTACCGTTAATACGTTTGTTGAGAAAGTTAACAATCTAGATATTCGCAATGGAGACTGGGTAGAATGTATGCGCATCAAGGATTTAGTCTATGCCGATCAGAATTGTATCAACGCTTACAATGTTAAAATTCGTGAGAACTTCACGACTACTTCTGCGCAACGGTTAGATTTTGGGCTTAATCCTGGCGACGTAGTAAGTCTTGACTTCTTCTATGCTGAGCGTAGTACGGACGGTTCGAATACGAAGATTACAATCGATCATATGAACTGGCCGATTTCTGCTGATAGCGAGATTACGGCTGAAGTGATTAGTAAGATTAATGGAACAGAAAATAAGCTTGTCGAATTTAATACCTATGTTAAAAATCATGATCCGGAAAATCCCCTTGATCTCGAACGTTTAGCAGCCTATATTCGGGAAACTACCGACAATGGAGTAAATGAGGGCTATTTACCGCTTGATGAGACTACTCTTTTCTATACTACGACACCAGAAGATGATAGCTCATGGCAGCCTGTTAAGGTTTCTGCTCCCGATAATTCAGAGCAAGGTTTTAATTTGTCAACTCCAATTCGCATGGCTCCAGCCGGAGAAAAGGGCGACACTCTCTATTTCCGCTATTATGGGGAGACTTCTGATTGTTCTGGTACTATGTCAAGCACGATTAGTTATTACACAACCTTAACTGGTAATGCTGGGATAACTTATGATTATGATGAAGTCTCTTATACTGTTGATTCAGATTTGCCGGAAATGCCAGATCCTGAAGAACCAGAACCGGATAAACCTGAAATTCCGGATACACCGAGCGATTCAGAGGATCCAGCAGCTCCAGAACTTCCAAATATTCCTAGTTTACCTAACACGGACTTAATTGACGATAGCCTAGTCTACCTCTCGCCTCTTGGTGAAATTGCTTTTGTGCCGAACACCGGTATCGTCAGCACCGCTGTTTCTGGCTTATTGGGTGATGATTTTGCCGAGATTATACTTTCGCAAGCTTTTATTTTAATTATTCTCTTAATCTTTGCTGGCAGTTTCGCAATTTATTTTAGAACGCGAAAGGTTCTTACTGCTGCCACAACAAGTACTCGTGCCACCACAAAAAATTCTAAATCTATGAGGTCAGCATCGAAGACTCGTGGTACAAAAAATTCTCGGAGGTCCGCTAAAGTTAATACTGTAGCCGCAAAGAATACTTCAGGTAAAACCTCTAAGTCTGCTAGCGTAGCCTCAAAAAAGATCTCTAAAACCACTACCAAAAATAAAGTGAGCTAATTTATCTATTGTCACTCTAAAACTGATTTAGATGTTAACTTTTCTCTTTTTACTCCTCAGCCTTTGTGCTATAATGATCTCAGGACTTTACAACGACCGTAGTTGAGATTAGGATAGTTAAACATTGATTCCTAAAGAAGTTTGATGTGTTTTGCGGTTCATATATGTTCGTGAGTGTCCTGGCCTTAAATTGCCCGAATGGCGGAATTGGTATACGCGTTCGACTTAAAATCGAATGGAGAAATCCTTGCGAGTTCAAATCTCGCACTGGGCACCAAAGAGGTAGCATACTGCCTTTAGTCAAAAAATAGCAGTTTTTAGGCTGCTACTTTTTAGTTTTACAACAATTCCTACAACAATATCGGTTAAATTGTGTTGAACGAGTTTGCCAATACATTGAGCGCTGAACGCTTATTACTGATGGTGGTTTGTTGGTAATATTGCATAGTGATAATTGGAGTTGAGTGTCCGAGGATTTCTTGTGCATCCTTAACTGGCACATGCAAATCTTTCAACATGGTCGCAACAGAACCTCTTAGACTATGCAGACAAATATCCGCCCTTCCGAGTTGCTTTTTAATCTTCTGGAACTGCCAATCTACCTGATATGGCGTTGGAAGTTTGCCATCCTTGTTTGTAATTATATATTCGTTTGCATCATGATTGCCCCTAATACGTCCGAGATATTCTTCAATAAGTGAAATAAGTGGTAATGTTCGATGGCTAGTCTCTGATTTTAGGTCGTATACTTCTAGTTTTTTGCCATTCTTTGAATACTGACGTTCAATACGGATAGTTTTATTCTCGAAATCTATATCACCCCATTTTAAGGGGATAGCTTCACCTCTCCTTAGGCCACAAAGGACATACAGGAGAAAGAATAATTCATAAGGATTACCTTTAATAAGATTCAGAAAAGTATTGATATTATCTAGTGACATAAGTGCTTTTTTCTTATGATGGCAAGTTCCTAACTCGATATGCGACATAATATTCGGTGTCACCCAATAATTAATTTCGGCTCTCTTTAGCGCTTTAGATAGAATCACCTTTGCGATTCTAGTAGTATTGTTGGACCCGCCTTTCTCAACAATATCATCCATAGCCCATTGCACTGAAGAGACATCGAGTTCGGATAAACGCATTTTTCCAAGTCGTGGATTAATATGCAACCTAATGGTGATTTCATAACCACGACGAGTACTCTCTTTAATTCCTTTTACTTCCTGTACCCACTTTGTTAGGAATGCCCCAACATACATATTACTAGTTAATTTAGGTGTCGAGGTTGCCTGGATAGTTTTCAGCATTTTTGCTCGATTCGCATCGGCTTCTTCTTCGGTTCTGCCATATGCCATTTTGCGAACCTTTTTTCCATTAGGCAACTGCACATAGTAACTTGCCATATATCGCCCAGAGACTTTTTGCAAATAGACACTCTTGAACTTCTTGACCGTCACTACTGTCGTACCTCCTTATTTAATGAACCAATGTAATCTTTTATATTTTTATATGTAAATAATGTACGTTTTACGCCAACGGGAGCTGGTTTAATAGCACCCAGGCGAAGTAGCTTATTTAAGGATGATAATCCAATATTCAACTTCTTACAGACCTCTTGCTTGTCAAACAATTGAATATCCATATCTCTATTGTGTCGCGTTTCTTCTAATCCGTCCGCCCCTAATCCTTCACAAAATGGCAAAACCTCATTATTATATAGATTAGACATTTTGCACTTCTCCCTCATCTTCATTAATGTAATAGAGATTTGAATTGCGATTACCGTTCTTGCAGGAAACGTAGCCCTCATTAACTAATGATGACATAAGCGTGCTAAATCTCTTCTCTGCAATATGATACCCATTATTCTCTAGTAACTGTCGCAGGTCTTTTTGGTTAATGCACTCACTATCTAGGATTTGACCATAAATTACACTCTTTAGACGTTCTCGCTCTTCTTCTTTACTCTCAACGAGCCCCTCAAACGTCCATACGCTCTTAGTCGCTGATACTTTAGTAAACTTTGCATTAAATGTATGAATCTCTTCATCGTCGCGACTCTTCGGATTAATAATCTGAATAATGTTTCCATCATCTGGACGTTCAATCACTAGAAGATGGTCGCAAGCTGCTGCAATATCGCTGGACCCACGTACTGAAGCTGCTACGCTCTTTCGAGTAGCATATCTATTGGCCTGCTCATTTGAACCACCCTTACGATTATGACAAATAATCAGGCTAGTAATCCCTCGTGACTTAAGATAATCGAACTGTTCAAATACTTTACTCATCTCCCTAGCATCGTTTTCGTTGGCATTATGGAAACGCACTAATGAATCAAAGATAACCAACTTAATATTATTCATAGCACAATCGGTAGCAAGTTCACTCACATTATCGTTAGTCAAGCGCCATTTATGACACTCTTTGTAATAGATAGGTAAAGCGGGGTCAATAGATAAAATCTTTGATCGTCTATTGATACGCCTTTCAAGAGACTCTGCATCCATAATTAGGACGTTAGTCTGAACGGTCTTGAACTTGTCTAGGAATTTTTGTCCTGAAGCTACACATCTAGCCAACTCTAAACAAAACCAGGTCTTTAGGCTCGCTTGATTAGCTGATAGAATAACTGATGCATCTCCTGGAACTAAATCCTGTACAAGCCATTCTTCTTCGGGATAGTCTTTTCTAATAATGTCACCCAGAGGCTGAATGCCTAGTGAAGTTGATAAAATATTTTCGAAATTTTCCATTTTGGAATCCTTTCTTTTGGACTCCATACCGGTATGAAAGTTAGATTTGATATTTGCTAGAGCTTTTCCTGCTCTAACTATATTAAATAATTCATGTTCCACACCATGTCGTGTGACATTAATTAAAAACCATTATTATCAAAATAGTGCCGATTTTTACCGGCCATTGTTTTGACGAAATCAAGTGTCCCAGCATTTTTATTGCAACGCTCTTTGATGACTTTTCTAATACCAGAGTTTGCCTCACTCTTTGCTGCGCTAAGCTGTCTAGAGAAGTTTGAACTTTCCATTCTCCAACCATCCTTTGCGTCATTCATCGAAATGCTAATTCCACACTTAAGCAACTCTGAAGCTAGCTCATTATTTTTGACCGGTTTACCATTATGCTCCATCAAAATTCGTGCTAAGCATTTACCTCTATTTTTTGCAATTTTACATTTCTGCCCCAGATAATAGATATCTAAATATGTGTATGAGAAACCTGATTCCTTAAAACGTTTTGTTGTAAGTGTTGTCACTATTTGTATAATGCTAGCTTGCTCAATATACTGCCTAGTCGTATTGACATCAAGGCGTTGAATGTCGATGTCTTTATTTTGGATTTGAACAGATAGACCTCTATTTCGATTGTCGAAGTCATTGCTAGAAAGTTGTACTAACTCGCCCGATTCAGTATAGTAAGGTCTATTCATTAGCTCTTCGTTTACTAGTATTGGATAGTTTCGTTTTAATCTGGAGTTTTGCTGAAGTAGGATGGCTATAACGGCCGCAGTATTGCCAATCATGTCAAAATTACGGGTATCAGCTTTCTCTATTGCTCCAACTTTACATAATTCTCCCACAAGTATTTTTAGCATTTCTGAATCACCCGACGTAGCTCCAGCAGACTTAATCTCAAGAGCTACCTGATTATCATTGACCGGATAGATATAGAATACAGGTTCTTCTATTTTTTGTGATAGAGCCGTTAACTCACGAAAGCTCATATCGTCGACTAAAAAAGTGCCAAATTTACCAGCATCGCAAATCTTTTGTGTAATTTTCTGGATTTTTTCGATATCGACATCAACTCGTCTTAGATTTGAAAGTGCTTGATATTCTCCCATAATACCATTATATCTCCGTAGCTGTTATTTCAACTAATTTTGTAGTATAATTAAAGTAGTTCTAAATTCAAATATCTGTTGAAGGGTTGCAAGAGTAGCTGCTTGCAGAGTAAGGAATAGACTTCTTTGTGGAGCACTCGCTCCAGTAGGTCTATCGCCTTTCTGCAGAAAATTGAATTTAGAACACTCAATCGCGAGTGTTCCACTTAGTTTTAGGGGTTATACTCGCACTAATAAGAAAGGAGTAGCGTGGATAACTGGCAAAAACTCTGTGAAGCAGTCAATAACCGTCTGAGACATTCTCATTGTTCGTTTAAGACTGAGAAGTGTTTTGAGAATCATTTAGCGGAGTATCTACGCTATATATTTGGTTGGAATTTTGATGAAGTTAGACAACAGTACACCGTTCAATTTGGGCATGAGAAGAATAAGTATCCCGACATTGTGATTTTACAGAATGAGAAACCAACCATAGTGTTTGAGCTTAAAGCCTATGGGCAGCCTCTTGCTGGTGACGAAATTACTCAATTTCAGTCTTACATCAAGCAGCTATCAGTAAGATTCGGTATCCTAACTAATAGCGTAGCTTTGCAACTTTGGTATCGGTATTTTGACGATGACGGAAATGAAAGTCTAAAACCAGTCCTCACCTTGCGTTTTGATAAAGATAATTCTGACGGCAGAAGGCTGGGAGAAATCCTTACTAAGAATAACTACAGTAATAACGCTCTGGCTAAGTTTTGTGATGAGTTAATCGCTAGGCGAAAGAAAGAGGCTGAGAATCGCAAAGAGTTCAAAACTAAACCTGCAAATCCTTTTATGGAGGAGCAGATGTCTAACGAGATGGACGAGAAAATTGAAGTTATGATAAACATCTATGAGGAATGGATGAAAAATGATGATTACGAACATGGCTATTGTCGAGATTATTTGGAAGGAATGAGTTGGGCAAAGAGAAACTTGCTCGATGAAGCAAAACTCACCTCGATGACAGATAAAGAATATGAAGAAATGATACGGGAAACGCCCAGTCACCTTACTAACTTACGTTTTGGGTTTGGTGCAATGCAGCTTTTCTCTACTCTTAAACCTGGGCTACTGCATGATAGCCATAAATCTTTCATTAAGGCTATACATCACCTCAATACGATTCCAAAAGAGGATAGATTTAAGGTATTACAAGATTTAACCAATAGTCCAGATTATAAGATTAAGGGTATGAGTACATCATTTTGGTCGGAGGTTATCCGGTGTAAGTTCCCAGACGTACCATTAGTAAATATCAAGACGGTCGATTTCTTTACTGCTTTGGGCCTTAATATTGGTGTTACCCCAGAAGAGAAAACTCGCAATGTTGGCTATTGTTATAGTCGTTGGCAACATTTCCACGAAGGCAAGATTGATATGTTTAGGCTCTCTCATATGGAGCATTTTGCTAAAGAAAGCGAAGATGGTAAAAGATATATGTTAGAGAAGTTTGGAACAATCGTTGGCGATAATACCTACTAGTGGACACTTAAGAGGAAGCACGACATAATAGAGATAAGGAGAAACAACATGCAAAAAGAAACAAAAATCAAATTCTACCAAGCGAAGGACGATGGTATTAGTATCTCCATTACAACACACCTTGACGATGGTAAGTTGTCATTGCAAGGGCTTGACCATGGTCCTAGCGTAGAGGAAATCCGGGGGATGGGCGAAGATTACGAATATACGCTCTCACTGGACGAAGAGAATAGTCAAAAGTTGTTTGAGTTACTAGAAGTTGCTGACAAGACTGATAAGGAAAAGCTAGAAAAAGTCCGAGATACTTTTAATAAAGATGGGGGAATCTCTGGACTTGAGGAGTATTGCGAAAGCCACAATATTAAAACTTCATTTTCTTGCTGGCCATAGAAAGATAAAAAAGAAAGGAGAACAATATGAACGATATGAATAAAGTTTTTGAAACCGCCCTTTTAATCGCAGCTGAAGCTCATCAAGGTCAAGTTGATAAAAATAATATGCCTTATATTTTACATCCAATCGCCGTTGCCAGTAAGGTGGATACTCTAGAACTAAAAACTATTGCTATCCTACATGACACGATTGAGGACACCTCGGTTACAGCTGATTATCTTTTGAAGAAGGGTGTCCCGAAAGAGATTGTTGAAGCAGTAGTGCTTCTGAGCAAGCCTGGAGATGAAGAGTACGAAAGCTATCTTCGTCGAGTAAAGGAGAATCCTCTTGCTAAAACCGTTAAACTGGCAGACCTTGCCCACAATACCGACCCAGAAAGGGCGAGTGGGTTGAATGAAGCTAGACGGAAGAAGTATGAATTAGCAAAGATGGTTTTAGCTGAATAATCATGGGAACAATGATAGAAATCCACTGCAAAAAGTGTAATAAAAGATGGGTACATGACATTGGTGTTGGGTTTACGACTGGTACGGATAGCAGACAAATCATGCTAGATGACAAAGAGCTACTAAAATATATCCCTGCTCCAGATAGGACGAAAATTATAGAGATGGCAAAGAGTAAAACCATATTCCTAGATTTATATGCTGGAAATATGATGTGTAAGTGCGACAAGTGTAATACCTTTAACAGCAGGCTTGCTGCTAAAGTTGTGGATAAAAATGACAATGTTCTCTATGAAGTACTACCTCAGAAATGTCCGAAATGTCATCAGCTTATGCATTATATTCGTTTAGAAAATGATGAGGATGTAGATTTGGATGATGAGAACGCTTATATTGAGTCGGAAAGCGATAAACTAGCGAAGCAGTTCACTATTTGTCCAGAATGTGGCGGAGGACTGGAATGTCACGAAGTTGGTTGTTGGGACTAGTTTTATATAAAAAGAAGCTACCAGTTTAGTAAGATTGGTAGCTTTTGTGCCTTCTCTGTAGAATCTCTCTAGATTCTGCTAATCATCTGCAAGGTTTTCATTTGGACTATTCACGACTTTGAAATTCAATACCGTTTTCTCAAAAATACCATCTTTGTCTGGTAGCTGGTCGCTCCTCTCAAATAAGAGGCTGGCAGCTTTAGTATTACCATTAATCGCTTGAATTATCATGGCTAGGGTGATAGCCTCCAGGCATGAGTAACCACTATTTTTGGTTAGGTATTCTCTCATGCTTTCGTTAATAGGTAGTGATAAATCAACCTCACCTTCTAGCAGCTCACGAGCAATAGTCTTAATATTCTTGCTACCAGTTTTTCTTCCATTTTGTCGTCTGGAATCATCTTTGCCAGTGAATGGCTGGAGGTTGCTCATAGAATTAGCGTTATAAGGCATTTAGAGGCCCTCTGTGGCGTTTTTATACTTGTGGTTAGTATTTATGCTATACAAATACAAACACCTTGCAGAACAGCTTAAATCGTCTATTGTCGGATAATCATAGTTCATCGTTGCTCTGCTCCTTGTTCTTCCTTGCAAATTACATCGAATAAGGCTAAGAATACAGCTCTCATCATAGACACACAAACGGCATTACCGCACATATGATAACGTTGGCTATCAGAAATTAGTTCATCATCTTTTCCGAGTTTAGTCCAGTTATCTGGAAACATTTGGCAACGCTCACATTCTATCGGTGTTAATCTTCTAACTTTGCCATCATCTTCGATAATTCCCGGAGCACCATCACTACCTATGCCGTGGTAACTAGCGATAATAGTATTGATGAAGTTATGCCTAGCCACTTTAGTCCTACGCTTGGAAAAAGCAGCTATGCACTCAGAAGCGAGAATAGTTTTGCGGTCTTCTCCTCTGATAGATAATACTTCTGGTCGACATTTTTCTCGAAGAAATCCGACGAGGATAACTCTCTCACGGTGTTGCGGGGTTCGGAAGTATTGTGCGTCAAGCACTCCCCATTGGACACCGTAACCCAAGTTATTGAGGGTTTGTAAGATTTGCTTAAAGTCTTTTCCTTTGTTGGAGCTGAGTAAACCTTTGACATTCTCAAAGACGAAGTATTTTGGTTGTTTTGCTTCAAGTATTCTTGCGAGTTCATAAAATAGTCCTGTTCTTTCTCCAGCTAGACCTTTTCTTTTGCCAATCATGCTAACGTCCTGGCAGGGAAATCCGCCAACTAGCAAATCGAAGTCGGGTAGCTCGTCTGTGTTGATTTGTTTTATATCGCCATAATTTTTGGTATTTGGGAAGTGTCGCTGATAGACTGAGGTGGTAAACTTATCGACTTCCGAGAAGCCTACGCATTCCGTAGCCAACCCTAGCTCTTTCGCTGCATTCTCAATTCCAAGCTCAAATCCGCCAATACCAGAAAAAGTGGAGAAGTATTTAGTTTTCTTCATTAAACCTTGATTGTCCTTATTTATTTTTCATATCCCCCAAGACCTCTTTTCTTATTACTATTGTAGCATAACCAATTTAGGGGACCCCGACATAAAAAGAAGAGTAGTCTATTATCAGCTACTCGGTTCTTAAATCGCAAAAAACGCTCCTATATAATGTAGGAGGTTTTGCGGGATTAAATGAGTTGCGTTGCTTTTCTAATCCAATTCTGTTATTATTTAGACAATGAGTAGCAAAGAATATCATACTTATACTAAAACTGAGCTTATTAATATATTTGACGAGTGTCTGAATAAAACGCTAGGTGATGTAGATAAAAATAATGTTTTTGATAGAACCAAAATAAATCCTAAGATTACTGGCATAGCTGGCGACGTAATCGAGCAATCAGTGCTAGGATACCCATCAGACAATAGGCAGGCTCCAGATTTGAATGTTGACGGAGAAGATGTAGAGTTAAAAACTACTGGTATTCGTTTTTCAAAAACTGATAATAATCAATTTGAAGCAAAAGAGCCGATGTCAATTACTGCAGTATCGCCAGATAAAATAGTACATGAAGAGTTTGAGGACTCGAATTTCTGGCATAAAGTCAAGAAGATGCTACTTGTGTATTATTTGTATTTAGCAGAACATACTGTACCTGCAAGCGAATATGCAAATTTTCCGGTAGTGGGATATGAATTCCATGAATTCAGTAAAGATGAGCAAAAAGCATTGCAACGAGACTGGCAGATAGTGCATGATTTTATTCGGTTTTTGCAAGAAACATATGATGACTATGAGAAAGAATATCCAAGGATATCGTCAGAGTTGCGTCCCAAGCTCTTTCTTTTGGATACCGCCCCAAAGTGGCCCAACCATCCACGCTTTAGACTAAAACGAAGCTTCGTAACGTCTATTGTACAAACATATTTTAATGAACATAGCGAGCTTGAACAGTTGCCAGAAAGTTACACTAGTTATGCTGATATAGATAAGAAATGCCGAGAGCTAACAAAACGCTTTGGAGGTAAGACCGTTGCAGAGTTGCTTTTGGATTTAGGGGTAAACCATCATGCTACCAATAAATCGATTGGCGAAAGGGTTGCAGTACGGATGTTTGGGGGTAAGAATATCAAAATTGGCAAGATTCAAATCTTTCGTGAAGCAGGAATTATTGGCAAAACTATTACTATTACAAAGGGTGGTTCTAGAACCGAAGACATGAAACTGTTTCCAATAGATTTTAATGAACTGTTGGATCCGGAAGTTGAATTCGATAATTCTAGCTTCGCTGATTTCTTCTTTAATCATCAGCTCTTATGTATTATTTTTGAGGAGCCGACATCTAATTCTAAAATAGAAGAAAATATCTTTGTAGGATTCAAACGCTATGCGTTCTCGGACGATTTTATCAATGAGAAAGTTCGACCAGTGTGGAATAGCATTCGAAAGACTATATTTGAAAACCGACTGATTGACGTAATACGACTGGATAAAGATGGTCATCCAAGAATCAATAAAAATGGTCAAGTAAGTAGCGCTCCGAACTTTCCGAAATCTAAGGATGGCCCGGTATTTGTTCGCGGCGGAGGAAAGGATTCAGCCGAGAAACCTGAAGAGATAAATGGTGTCTCCATGTATAGGCAGTACATCTGGCTTAGTGGTAAATTTATAACTACCGAGCTCCAAAAACTGCAACTGCTTTGAAATCAGGGGTTGATCCTCTGTAAATTTCTGCTATAATAGTCCTATGAATAAGACAGTTTGTGAATTATTTGCTGGCGTTGGAGGCTTTAGACTAGGATTAGACAGACTTAAGTCCGGCTGGGAAACGGTTTGGTTTAGTCAATGGGAACCAGGAGCTTCCAAACAATGGGCTCACGATTGTTATGTATCACACTTTGGTGATAGCGTAGACTTAGTAGGAGAACTTACGACTGGTAATGATATCGCAGTAGTGAATAAAAAAAATATTCCAGACCACACGTTGTTAGTTGGAGGTTTTCCATGTCAGGATTATTCTGTTGCGCATACATTATCAGCAGAAAAGGGTATTCGTGGCAAAAAAGGCGTACTATGGTGGCAGATATACGAGATATTGAAAGTTAAAAAGCCACCCTTTTGTCTGTTTGAGAATGTGGATAGGTTATTAAAATCTCCATCTAAACAGCGCGGTCGAGATTTTGGGATTATGCTAGCTTGCTTTAACTCACTTGGATACAATGTTGAATGGAGGGTAGTTAATGCCGCTGAATATGGAGCTGCTCAGAGACGTAGGAGAACTTTTATTTTCGCATATAGTAACAAAACAAAACTAGCGAAAGAGAGAAAGAAAGTACCATCTATAGACATAATCGAAAAAGATGGGATTTTTGCAAAAGCTTTTCCTATCGCTTCACATACTGTGGTCAGGGAAGGTGAGTTGTCGGACGATATAGAAGATGTGTCAGATAATTTCAGCTTTGCTTTTGAAAATAGTGGTTTTATGCGAGATGGCTCTATTTTTACAACCAAATATACTCCTAAATTAGAACCGTCAATCACATTAGGTGAAGTTTTAGAGAAAGATAAAGTGGATGAAAAGTTCTTTATAACTGCCGAAAAAATGCCAAAATGGGAATATTTGAAGGGTGCAAAAAAAATCGAAAGAACCTCGTCGACTGGATATAAGTATACTTTTTCCGAAGGCGCGGTAGCATTCCCTGATGCTTGGGATAAACCTAGTAGAACCATGCTCACTAGTGAGTCAACACTCAACAGAAGTACGCATGTTGTAAGGGATATAAAAAATTCTAGATTACGATTGCTAACACCATTAGAAACCGAGCGTCTGCAGGGTTTCGATGATAACTGGACCAATACCGGCATGCCAGACCGTATGCGTTATTTCTGTATGGGGAATGCTTTGGTTGTGCCGATGATTACTCGCATCGGAAAAGAATTAGATAAAATCATTGCGAACGAAGAGCTATCCTGATTAGTCTTAAAAACGCAAAAACGTCCTTATATATGTAGGAGGTTTTGCGGATTAAAAAGGCCGGGAAAATTACATTTTTGTGTTATTATCGTAATAATGATAGGTAGCAGTTTAGTGCAGGAGATATCTTATTTAGTATCCCTACAACATGAGGGTAATTACTGGGATTTTAAGCAGGAATGGCATCATAATAAGGCTGAATTACTCCATGATATTTTATGTTTAGCAAATAGCCCCGCTAATCGGGACAAATATCTCATTATTGGAGTTAAGGAAAGCAGCAAGACGAAACATCATAGTATAGTTGGAGTAAAATCAAAAGATACAAATCGAAAAGGCACTAAAGAAATAAACGATTTTTTGAGCACCAAGAAGTTTGTCGGCAATATTCGTCCAATGGTACACGTGGAGCGAATTAAGATTAATAATAAAAGGGTTGACGTCGTCGTCATAGAATCTAGTAATAATGTGCCTTTTATTCTCGCTGACGATTATTGCGACCAGCCAAAGAAGGCAGCACCAGTAACAGTACGGTGTGCACATTTATACTCCAGAGTTATGGACATGAATACATCAATCGACAAAACTGCTGATAACGATATTACAGAGCTATTGTGGAGAAGGAGGTTCAGAATAGACGCAACGCCAATAGATAAGTTAACATACTATTTATCATCGCCTGATGACTGGATGTCGCTGGGTGAGGTATCTGATAATGAGTTTGCATATTACTATAAATATGCTCCTGAGTATAAACTGTATTTTAGTATAGATGAAGATGGTGAAGAGGATTTTCTTGGTAAAAATTGGATAGTTGGAACAGCAAAGTATTCCAGGATTAGTTTCAAGGTTTTTGAAGCCACCATTGCAACATATTGGTATAACGCTTCAGATAAGCTAGAGTATTCCTTCGTTAAGCCATTTTATAGGGCCTTAGGCGAAACGTACGTTGACCCATTAATGATGGCATATTATATTCAGGAAAGTCCAGAGCATCGTTTGAGTAATTTTATAGGGGATAAATTTAGGAATCAGGCTGGAGGTTTTAGGGAAAACGATCCATTGCGAGAACAAAATATTATAGTTTTTCAGTCAGACGAAGAAAGAGTCGAGTTTGAAGAGTATATTAAGAGCATAGCGCATAGTATCGTTTTGCCACAGATATGGTTGCTTGTAGGCGAGAACAAGAGTGAAAAGTGGAGTCGTGAGGATTATGCGGATTGGATTTCAACTATAGTTCTCAAGAAAATGTATATAGGATGGAAGAATTCGCACACATCTTAATATAAGGCATCAGTAAAATCGCAAAACCTCCTATATTTAGTATTAGCGATTTTGCGTTTCTATTGCCACACTTAACATGCACACCGTATATACTTCGGTACGCACTCCGGCAGGCACAATTATGACACTCAACGATACGCCCAGACACAAATCACTAATTAGGCTAAGAGCAAGGCATATACTTAAAGATACAAAAATAGCCCATTTAGGGCTTATCTGCTGCTTAAGAGACATGGGTTCTATTTTTATTACAAATTTTATCTTCTCTCAGTTTCTGTGGTATAATAGTGGCAGAACATCGACATCTGCGTAATTGTTAGTCTACAACAAGAATTACAACAGTTTCTACAACAAATTGGCTGTGGTTATAGATGGTTGCACAGAGTTGCACAAGAGTGTTCAAGATTAGCCCGGATGGCGGAATTGGTATACGCGTTCGACTTAAAATCGAATGGAGAAATCCATATGGGTTCGAGTCCCATTTCGGGCACCAGAGGTTTAAAAATCTGTGAATAAAGATTTAAAATCGGTATTGCTTGGAGGTAAAATGAAGAATTCGAAAATTACAAGAAAAATTACGCAAGGGATGTACATTTTAACAACTGTGGGTGGCGGATGTATTGTTGATGCTGTAGCGCGCGTTGGAGGAACTGAACAGCCATTAATTGCGGTTTCGGTATCAAAAACTAATCACTCTCATAAATTATTGGCGGATAATGATAGATTTGCTTTATCGGTGCTAGGAAAGGAAGCTGATCCAGAGCTAATCCAGACTTTTGGATTTAAATCATCAAAAGATGTCGATAAGTGTAAAAGTTGCGAAATAGAGGAAGTGGAGGGGGTGCCTGTAGTTAAGAAAACAATTGGTTACATGGTGATGGAGAAGGTCGATACGATTGACACCGATACGCATACCGTGTACGTAGGGAAAATGATAGAAGGTGATATCCTAAGCGATGATGAACCTATGACTTACGCTTATTACCAAGAACATAAAGACGATCTAACAAAAGTTAAGACTGAAGATAATAAGACGGCTTGGATTTGCACGGTATGCGGTTATGTCTATTATGGGGATGAAGTACCAGAGGATTACAAATGCCCGCTTTGTGGTTTAGGTAAAAGCTATTTTAAGAAGAAAGAGGATTAGTGAGGGGGAAGTTGGTTGATCGTTTGAAATATTGGTGGGGAAAAATACCTCGTCAGATAAAGGCGTTGTGTTTTGCGTTAGCGGCAACGATCGGTGCTACCGAACTGATGAAATTTGTTGTTAGAGATGTGGTATTAGCAACAAACAACCTCGTAGCGGTTGTGCTTTTGTTTTTGTTGTATATTTGGTACAGCAAAAGAAACCTCAAACTCGGGCGACGGGAGGGTGTTTTTGTTGTGGTTGGCACAGTGATCTTGGCGGGGATTTTAACAATTGGCGGACAACTTGAGTATTATAATGAAATCTTCTGGCGAATTAGCACTATGGTGAAAGTGGTTTTGGTGGGCTTTTTAGTGTATCCAGTTGTTTGGGAGCTTATAAAAGCAGTCAGCGAATTAAAAGTCGGACGGATGGTTTGGGAGCAAAAATATTTTTGGATTGCTTTTGCGATTATCGCGATTTCGACATTTATGGTTTGGCGAGCACTTTGGCCAGGAATTTATACTTATGATATGGCATCCCAAAATGAACAAATTTCAAGTGGTAATATTACAGCGCATTGGTCGTTATTATATGGGTACTTGTTCGCAGGGTTTTTGGATTTAGGACACTTGATTTTTCATAACTACGAAGCCGGAATGGCAATGGCCATGATCGTACAAGCGTTGTTTATTATTTTTGTGGAGACAAAAATAATAAAGTTTGCAACTGAACGCAGCAAAAGTTTGGTTGTTTATCTTGGTGGCATATTGTTATTTAGTTTGGTGCCATTCTTCACAGTAATTAGCGTAAGTTCGGCGCAAGACGTGTTGTTTGCGGGGCTTTTCGCACTAGTGGTGCTGGAGTTAGTTGGAGTTGTAGAAGATAAAAAACGCATAGATAAAAAATATACAGTTATAAAGTTATTGTTCCTGAGCGTTGCAGTGTGTATGGTGCGAAACAATGGAGTTTACGCACTGCTGGTGATGTTTGTCTTCACAGCGATTTTCTACAAAGCTCCGAAAAAGAAGTTACTGTACACTATTGGCGGAGCAATTGTATTAAGTTTTTTGTATAGCGGACCGATGCTTAGTGTGTTGGATGTTAAAAAGACGACGGCTATCCAAGAAATTGCCGGTGTACCATCGCAACAAATTGCACGAACGTATTTTGCGGGTAAGATTAGCGACCAGGAGCGTGAGGAAGTACAAAAATTCTATGACTTCTCGGCGACAGATTATGATACGGAGGGAGATTTTGCGCAGTATCCAAAATATCCATTGATCGCTGATTACACTAAAAGTACTTTAAGGACCGAAGTTGTAAAAGATGATTTATTACAGTATATTGGATTATGGATGAAACTCGGGCTAAAGAATCCAGACGACTATGTAGAAGCTTTCTTACTTAATTCGTTTGGTTACTGGTATCCCAATAAGAACTATAGCGATCCGAGATTGAGTTTAGACTTCATGAATTATCCGGGCTTTGCCATGACGGGCGCGTTTTATGATAGCGAGCATCATCCGAATATGAAGCCCGTAGTGCGTGCCGATTACGATCCGGAAAAAGCAATCGAATTGGATGACTTTGTATTTGGGGACAAATGGATGACAATACCGATTGTTTCAACAATCTGCTCGATTGGAACTTATATGTTACTGATGTGGTTTGTGGTGGGTGTGGTTATTATGCAAAAAAGATATAAGCTACTGGTAGCGATGAGCTTAGTTGTAGGTTTATACCTAACGCTCTTACTGTCGCCGGTAGCGATCTTTAGATATGCTTATCCGATTGTGATTCTGGGTCCAGTATTTGTTGGATTGTTGTGGAGAAGAGATGAAGATACTAACGACTCCCTTTCTTCTGCGATATAATATACATATAAAGTTCGAAAAGCTGACGATGTTTTTTGGCGACGGCATTAAGAATAATACTAGTGATTGTTAGCAATAATGAAATAATAACGAGAAAACCAGCGACAATAAGCGAAGGAAAACGGGGGACTAGGCCAGTTTGAAAAAACTCAATAAGAACTGGTAATCCTAAAAGAATTGCAATGATAAAGCTAATCGCCGAAAGAATATTAAAGAAAACTAGCGGTTTATATTCACTGAAGAGAGACATAATCGTAATTAAAACTCTTGCGCCGTCGCTATAGGTATTGAGCTTTGATTCACTACCGGCGGGACGGTCCTTAAAATCAATAGTAAGTTCGGAGATTTTGAAGTTTTTGTCGACGGCATGGATGGTCATTTCGGTTTCAACGGCAAAACCTTTAGACAAAACCGGAAATGATTTTACAAAATCATAGCTAAATGCACGATAGCCTGTCATAATGTCTTGGATATTGCTACGAAAAAGTTTATTAATCAGAAAACGTACTAGCTTATTCCCAAAACCATGAAAACGGCGCTTATTTTCTTGTAAATAAGCTCCGGAAAGACGATCACCAATTACCATATCGGCACGACCATCAAAAACCTCCTGGCACAAACGTTTAGCGTCATGAGCGGAATAAGTGTCATCGCCGTCAACCATCAAATAACAATCAGCATCAATATCACGAAACATGGAGCGAATGACATTTCCCTTACCCTGTCGAATTTCCGAGCGGACAATTGCGCCGGCATCTTTAGCTAACTTATAGGAGTTGTCGGTCGAGTTATTATCATAAACATAAATATCGGCCTCAGGCAAGGCCTTCTGAAAGTCGCGAACGACAGTCGCAATGGTTTTTTCTTCGTTATAACACGGAATAAGTACAGCAGTTTTGTTCATATATAGTATTATAACATAGATACAAACTGAGGTTAGATTCTAATGCGTCGCCTTAGTTGATATATTTATAGATTGTAGTTATAATAATCGCATGAAAGTTAGTAGTATTGAGGCGAAAAACTTATTACTTAGCGAGGCGAAAGTACGTTCGCAAGATTTGTCATGGGTAGAACATTCGCTCTGCGTGGGTGAAACTGCGGCCAAAATTGCGGCTGCGCTAAATTCGAGAGCAAAAAGTTTAACAGGTGACACGCTGGACCAGAAAATAATTGAGAATCTCGATGACCCAGATGTTAAACAAATTTTGGAAAAGTTTTATAGTCTCAAGGAGAGCCCGATAGACGTAGACCAAACAAAAGCCTTAGGATTTTTGCATGATATTGGTAAAATATTTCAGCCATATAGTGAACATTTAACAAACGGTTATGAATATCTTAATCAACAAGGATTTGATGCAGAATATGGGCAGATATGCTTATCTCATTCTTTCTTAAGCAACGATCCTGACATTATGCTTTCACCGTTTCGAGGCAACCAGAATACAATGATTAGAGATTTTATCAAACAACACGAATTTACATTAGCAGAAAGAATTATTAATTTGTGTGATATTTTTTGCGAATGTGAAAGATGGACTTTAGAAAAACGACTGATCGATATTATGTCGAGGCACGGTTCATACACTGGATCACAAAAATTCATTCACCGCGCTCAGGCACGGAAAGCTGAATTTGATTTGATGCTGGGTGAGAATTTATATAACTTGTTTCCTGAGGTGAGCAAGAACTTATAGTACTATATGACGCGAGAAACCTCTTCGAGAGTAGTCTCACCACGCAGGGCGGCAAGAAGACCTTTTTGCTCGAGAGTTAACATACCGTGTTGCATGGCGGATTGTTCGATAGTGTGAGTATCAATATCTTTAATGTCGCCTCGGAGATAAGCTTGAATGTCTTCAGAAACAACCATTTGCTCCATTAAAACGGCGCGTCCTTTATAACCAAATGGTGCATCATCGGTTGGAACGGGACGATATAAAGTTATATCATTAAGATCGACGTCGACTCCGTAAAGAGCATTTCGAATATAAGTGGCAGTGGCAGCATCCGGCTTATAACTTTCTTTGCTGTCGGATAGCTTGCGAACTAAGCGCTGTGCAATGAGAAGGCGAATTGAGCTTGCAAAAATTGGGTTAGTACCGATTAAATCAATCATACGCGCAAAGGCAGCGGCGGTAGAGTTAGCGTGAAAACTGGATAAAACTAAATGACCGGTAATTGAGGCTTGGATAGCGGTACGCGCTGTATCGGCATCGCGAATCTCACCAACCATCACGACGTCCGGGTCAAGGCGAAGTACAGAACGCAGGCCTTCGGCAAAGCTGCCGCCATCGTTGGTATGGATTGGGATTTGGGTGATACCAGTAATGCCATATTCGATTGGATCCTCGAGAGTGATAATTTTACGTTCAGGTGTATTTAAAGCATTGAGAATGGAGTAGAGCGTAGTTGATTTACCAGAACCAGTTGGACCAACCATCAAAACAAGACCACGAGGGTGAGAAACAATTTCTTTAATAGTAACAAGCTCGCCTTCGGATAAGCCTAACAAATCCAGGTTAAGTAAGCTTTCATCAAAATTAAAAAGTCGTAAAACAGCATCCTGCCCGTACATAGTCGGCACAGTTTCAACACGAATGTTAAGCAGGTGAGAGGAGCGTCCTCGGAAAATATCTTGTTGCATGTGCCCAGATTGTGGCTTTGTAGAGGCGGTTGATAAATCGGCGCGCGCACTTAATTCGCCCATAATAATACGATAGCGATCGCGACTAATTTCTGCAACGGGGTGGAGCATTCCGTCGACACGCATACGAATACGAATCTGATCGCGTAGGTTTTCGATATGAATATCAGAAGCTTTTAGTCTATCGGCTTGATCAATAAGGAAGTTAAAAACTTGTTCGGTAGAAACGGAATTTAGGGTTTTGCTAACTTCGGCAATTGTTTCTGAATCCCCTTCTTTAGCAATAACAATATCATCATAAACAACTTTTTTCGGAGGGTCGTAGCGTTGCATGAAAGCTTGATAAGCGGAGCTGGAGATGAGAAAGAACCCAATATGTTGACCTTCGTCGGTATATTTTTTGCGGAGTTCTGGAAGGAGGCTGTTTGGAGTTTGGCTCGTAACGAGAAAGCGATAAGGAATTTCATTATCACCCTTTTGTAGAGGTATGATGAAGTTTTTGCGCATTTCTTCTTTGGTTAGAATACCCGGAACAAGAGGAATAACATTTTCGAAATCACGAGTGTCAAGATAAGGTAAACCAAGAATGCGTGCACGATTTTTTGTGGCTTGTTCCTCGTTGTCGCGGCGCTTGCGCTGAATTTCTGCTTCGTCCATAGACTATGATTCCCTCTTTATTGGTTCATGTAGTTTGATCTGTTCGTTTATGAACAGTTCTAGTTTATGTCACCCATTTGACTTATGCTTATTATAGCACAGAATACAAATGAGGGGAGATTTTGTCTTAGGATGTTTTGTTTAAATAACCTACTGACCTTCAGTAAGTTCCTTAAACTTTGCCGTCATTGTTGAGTTACCACGTGTTAATTTTTTAATGGTAAGGTCGTCAAGTTTTTTGTTGGCAGTTTCAAAGTTTTTGATAGTTTGAACTAAGGCTTCACGAGTATTTTCAAGTCTTTTAATACTTTCGTCAATTTCTTTAATGGCTTTATTGAAGTTCTTAGTAGCACGATCGGAATTGATTGCAAAACTTCCTTTCCACTTTTCAATGCGATCTTCAAAGTCGGTAATGTCAAGGTTTTGTTCTCGAACTTCAGCCAGCTCCGCCTTGTACTGTAATGAGTTTAGAGCGGCATTGCGTAAAAGCGTAATAATAGTAATAAAAAACTGTGGACGAATAACATACATTTTTTCAAAACCTGATTGATAAGAAACATCAACAATTCCCTGATTATAAAGTTCGCTGTCAGCCTCTAGTAGTGACACTAAAACAGCATACTCACATTTTTTTTCGTGTCGGTCTTTGTCAAGTTCTTTGAAAAAATGCTCATTCTTATGTTTAGTAGCAGTGGTTTCGTTCTCGTTTTTCATTTCGAACATGATAGAGATAATTTCGTTGCCATTTTCATCGCACTCGCGGTAAATGTAGTCACCTTTGCTGCCGGTGGTTTTAGAAACAGCGTTGTCTTTTTCAAAATATGCACGCTGAAAAGCAGTTGGGCGAAGTTTATTAAATTCGGTTTCGCAGTGTTGCTCAAGAGTTTCCCCGATCATCTTGGTCGACATACGCGCTTTCATGTCTTTATAATAGGCAATCATTTCGTCTTTGCCTTTTAGCTCGTTCTCGTAACGCTCTTTAAGATTCGATTCAAGAAGCTTACGCTCGTTGTCTTTGTTTGTAAGTTTATTCATTAACTCGTCACGTTCTTTTTCAACGGTGGCGACTGCTTTGGTGACGGCAAGCTCCTGTTTAGTTTCGGCGCTAGCAATTTGTGACTTTAGCTCGGCAATCGTACTAATAGCTGAGTTTTTGACTTTTGCAATTTCGGCTTCGAGTTTAGTTTTAGTTTCAATGATGGCTTGATCCTTCTCAGTGATAATTTGTTGAAATTCATCACGAACCTTAGCTTCAGCAAGTTTGATTTCATTGACTTTTTCGCGAGCAGCTACAGCAAGTTTTTCGTGGACTTCTTGGTCAATTTCTTGACGACTGATTTGGTTTAGTAGGCTAGCATATTCACTTTCGTCAATTGAGAAAGTTTTTTGGCAATGCGGACAAGTAATTTCGTGGGTAGACATAGTGGTTTCCTTTTATTCTTTTATACATTATATCAGCACCGATGGAAGATTGGCAAAGATTAAGCTTGAAGAGTAGTGAGGTAGTTAGATCTTTGAAAAATCAGGAATTCGGGTTTACCTATTGACTTTTTATTATGCTTATGCTATAATGGACTGTGAGCAATCGTTTTGCTCAAAAACGGTGCTGGTTTTTGGTGCCATATATTATTAAGTAAACTAGGGTATGATTTTTGTGGGGGATATATAATTTATTTTGGCAAAAGCACTGTTCTTGTGTGAGAGGTTTTTGTTTGGTACGGGTAGATTAGATAGGCTTGAATCGAAAATAGTTTGCAGAAAAGGAAATTTTTAATGCATAGTTTAACGCAAGATGACGTTATGTATTCTCACAAGGATAACAATGATAGCATACTGCAATTACCAAAGTTAAGCAGAGGCGTAAAGAACAATAAGCATAAAACTTATCAAAAAAATGAACGTTCGATTCAACGAACACTGCATAAAGCAATTGAAACTAGAACGATCTCGGTACGGGTAAAAGATGTTTGCGAAGCAGCACAAATATCAAGCCCGACTTTTTATTTGCATTATAGAAGTATTGATGCAGCTTTGTTTGAATACGAAAATAAGCTAGAGCGAAAATATCTGGAAGTCTTACCTAAGGATCTTAATAGAGAGCTTCGCTTTACGCTGCTTCTGAACTTTATGCGAAAGTATCACCGGTATTTTGCGGCTTGCATTGAGGGACGTAACTTTTATTTAATGGTCAAGTTAGTGCAACTCACTCGTCCAAATTTAGCACAAACGAAAATTAATCAAAAGGCCTACATAATTTATATGGCAACAATTATTGGAATACTAGTTTGTTTTGGAAGACTTGAAAAATTTGACGATAAAATAATTTTAGAGTACGCAAAGAGGTTAGCTAGTTTAAGAATTATGGACTACGGGTTGTAAATTCGGAGATCAATATTTAGTACAAGTGGGTTAATAGGAAAACAAAAGAATTTTAAGAAGTTTTTTATGTAGGAATAACGGACGTTAATGTGAAATTGTAGCTAGCTTTTGTTGGAAGTTTTATTCGGAGGATATTCTATCGATGGTTGTTTTTGGTGTTTTAAAATATGGGAGCTATCTTGAACTCAAAGAATTGTGTTATAATGAAAGAATGAGTAAGTTAGAGGATATCGTAAGTTTATGTAAAAGGCGTGGGTTTATTTTTCCAGGGTCAGACGTTTATGGCGGGATGGCAGGAACTTGGGATTTTGGACCACTAGGGGTGATGCTGAAACGAAACTTGATGAATACTTGGTGGAGTTTCTGGGTGGATAAACGCGATGATATGTATGGGGTTGATGCGGCGATTTTAATGAACCCAAAAACTTGGGAAGCGTCGGGGCACGTTGATACTTTTGCGGATCCGTTGATTGAATGTAAGGCTTGTCATGGCAGGTTCCGGGCGGATAAGTTAGTTGACGGAGCGACTGAAAGTATTACGACGGAAGAGTTTTTGGCGGCTAACGCAAAATGTCCAACTTGCGGTAAACAAGATTGGGGTGAAATTAAGAAGTTTAATATGATGTTCACGACGCACGTTGGTCCTGTAGCGGACGATGCGAGCGTGGCATATTTACGACCCGAAACTGCACAAGGGATTTTCACGAATTTCCGAAACGTAGTGGATACAATTTATCCGGATTTGCCGTTTGGGATTGCACAACAGGGGAAGGCGTTCCGGAACGAGATTTCGCCGCGCGATTTTATCTTGCGCGATCGTGAGTGTAGTCAGATGGAAATTGAGTATTTCGTGAAGCCGGATGAGTGGGAGCAGAATTTTGATGAATTATTGGCCGACTATCATACTTTCCTGGAGGAGCAGATGGGGCTACCAGCAGATAAGATTCATGATTACGACGTGCCAACGGAGGACCGCGCACATTATAGCAAGCATACGATTGACGTGATGTTTGATTATCCTAACGGCCAGGAGGAGTTGCTAGGTTTTGCCTATCGGACCGATTTTGACCTTAGCAATATCCAGAAAGCTTCCGGCAAGAGTATGGAGTATCGCGACAAGGTAACCGGCGAGACGTTTGTGCCGCACGTGATTGAGCCAAGTATCGGGGTGGAGAGGCTATTTCTCGCGGTGATGAGTAGTGCGTATTGCGAGGAAGAGGGTAGAGTAGTACTGAAGTTACCGGAGAATCTGGCGCCATATAAGTTTTGTGTGTCGCCGCTATTGAAGAATAAGCTGGAGTTAGTAGAGCGGGCGCGTGAAGTTTTTGGGATGTTAAAAGATAAGTACACGTTCGTAACGTGGGATGATTCGGGAAATATTGGGAAACGCTACAAGAAACAGGACGAAATCGGGACACCGAAATGTGTGGTGGTGGACTTTGAGAGTCTAGAAGACGGAACGGTGACGGTTAGAGATCGGGATACGATGGAACAAGTAAGGGTGAAGGTTGAGGAACTGTAAGGGGTGATGCAAATAGAAAACCGCCACTAGGTGTGGCGGTTTTGAATTGGTTGGATAGGGTTACCCGACATCAATTGAGCTCATGCCGCTTTTGGATTTTCGAACTTTACCACTGACGCTCTGTACAAAAATAAAGCACATACCAGATGCTTCCAGTTTTGCAGTTTTAGCAGAACATAGCGCATTGAGCCTACTCATTCCAGATAGGTGCGCCATAATACAGTCAACATTGCCCCGCTGAATGGTAGTATTGCATTGTCCAGAGGAATGAAGCTCGATGTCGCCATTTGCGATTTCATTGACTACAATTTGCGATTGACCAGAAGCGGCTCCGGTAAAATCTCCGTTAACCGCCTTAATCTCAACTTTGGCCTGACCGGAAAGACTCAAATCGCAATCTGTAATTCTACCAACCGTGGCACTACTGCGACCAGATAAATTAAGAGCGGTCACCCCTAGAGTGTCACCCTGTTCAATTACCACACTACTGCCGCTAATCTCAATCTCTGCGCTGAGTGGAACTTGGACGACAAAATCCAGCATATCATCCGAAAAGTTTCCAACGTTGATATTAATCCGATCAATACCCATCGTAGACTGTCCAATATTAATACCGAAACAATTACTGTTTTGAATCGTGATATTGTCCCCTAGTTGAACCACATTATGGCTCCTGTTTACCGGATAGTCAGTGACGACTACCGTATCTCCGCATTCGGTTATGGACACATTATTGACTCGTGTCTCAGAGCCAGAAACTACAATGTCAATTTCACGTTTTGCTCCGATATGAGGCTGAATGCTAATACGACTATTGGCTATGTCGGACATTCGAAGGTTGGCGACCATAAACTTCCTACTAACCTTCTTGTTGTCTTTTGAAGCATCATTAGCTTGGGCCTCCTTGAGAATCTTGTTGATGTCTACTTCTCGCCCGTTAATAAAAATATTTCCCATATAAAAGTTCCCTCCTAAAAATATTTTTGGGCGAAACCCTATATTTCACCCTGGCTACGCACATTGTATTTATGTGTAATCAGGGTGAAATATACTCCAAAAATTTTAAGCTTCGACCAGTTAAAGACGGGCTATTTTATGCTCTTGGCACAAAAATACCGGTACCGGTATTTAAACGGTTGTGGAGTTTTAATTACTCCATACTTTCATTCTATCATACTTTCATATTGTTGTCAAGAGTTATTTTATTCTTCCTCCATGAAGGCACCAGACTGGCGAGACCAGAGATGATGATAGACGCCGTCCTTTTGCTCAAGGAGAGCGTGATGGCTACCTTGTTCAACGATTTTGCCGTTTTGTAAGACGACAATACGATCGAGGCTAGCGACGGTTGATAAGCGGTGAGCGATGACGATACTAGTTCTTCCCTTCATTAGACGTTCGAGAGCGCTCTGAATTAAAGCCTCACTCTCGGAATCGAGGGCTGAAGTAGCTTCGTCGAGTACTAAAATCGGGGCATCTTTCAAAATCGCGCGAGCAATCGCAATTCTCTGCCTTTGGCCACCAGAAAGCTTAACACCACGTTCGCCCACCAGGGTCTCGTAGCCTTCTGGCATATCGATGATAAACTCATGAGCATTGGCAAGTTTTGCGGCTTGTTCGATTTCGGCCTGAGTTGCGTCAGGTTTACCGTAAGCAATGTTTTCAGCGATTGAGCGGTGAAAAAGTGAAGTTTCCTGAGGAACATAGGCGATGTTTTCGCGAAGACTTTGTTGGGTGATGTTACGAATGTTTTGTCCGGAAACTGTGATTTCTCCAGAATTGACATCAGCAAAGCGCAATAATAATTTTGTTAGAGTAGTTTTACCAGATCCGGAAACCCCAACCAGCCCAATACGTTCGCCTGGTTCCACTTTAAGGTTAAAGTTGGTAAAGATTTCGTCCTTAGCGTCTTTGTGTCGGAAACTAATATTGTCAAAATCAACGCTAGCTTGGTTCATAATGAGAGTCTGTGCTTCTGGAATATCTACTACATCATCTATAGTATCGAGGATTAGCGTCATTTCGTGGGCATCGCCAAAGACACGGTTGATGTTTTTCAAAATAGAGTTAATATTCCAGAGCTCACCTTGAATAGCTTGCGCATAGTTAACAATAAGTACTAAAACAGCCACAGAAATGCCCAACCATTCGCGACCCATCAAAAGGAAGACGAGAATGAGAGCCGTAATCCCAAGCTGGACACAGTTAAACATGATATCGCGGCCGATGGTTGCGCGCATGGATTTAATACCAGCATTGTAAGCAGTTTTGGAGAATTTAGAGTAGCGCTGGCGCTCGTGAGCCTCTTTAGCATACGACTTAACGGAAATGATATTAGAAATTGAGTCGGCAAGCTGTCCAGTTTGTTTAGTTTCGGCGGCCGCCCATTCCTCGTTAAGGTTGGAAATTTTACGAAAAGAAAGTACGCAAATTAGGGCATAGAGAATCGTAAAGACGATTAAGCCGACCGCAAACCAGGGTACTTGCGGGGCTAAAATAACGACAACCATGATTATATATATTAAAGTCGGCCATAAGTCCCAAATAATTACATCCATCAAACGTTCAAATGAGCCAACAAATTTATTAGACTGGGACACTAAGGAGCCGGAAAAGCGATTGCTATGAAATTGCATTGATTGTTCAGAAACCGTATTAAAACATTGCATGGCAAGATCATACATTGCCAGCATTTCCATTTTCCAACACCAGTAAAGTCGCAACTCCTCAAAAACAAGCTTATTAATAATGTAGATAGCCATAAAGACGATAACTTCCCAAAGCGCCACTTCTAAAATTTCTGCTGCTGGAAGGCCTAGCGAAGCTTTTTCGATAAGGTCAGCAAAAATCATTGGAGCTAAAGCTCCCCGAATCAGCACGACGATGGGTGTCATGATTATGCATCCGAGCGTATACCACTTATATTTTACAATTTCTTGCCAAAAATAGTGGAGGGTACGTCCGACGGTTTTAGATTTTTCGCTCTTTTGCTTAGACATGAGTTTTATTATAGAGTATTATGATAGCTAAGGCAAGAGTGAATTAAAGTTTAGAGTAGCAAAAAGTAGCCAAGAATGAATCCGAGGCTACTTTTAGGATGCTATTGGTTATTCCAACGCGCAATAGATTCTTTAATAACTTCCTTTGCGGTTGCGATGTCGGCAAATTCTTTAACTTCGGTTGTACCTGGTTTTTTAAGGTCTTTGTAATGGTTGAAGTGGAAGCGAATTTGCTCAATAAGTTGTTTAGGTAAATCTTCGAGAGTTTTGTAACAATCGCCGTTATTACGATCGTCTTCGACAACGGCAATAATTTTATCGTCAACTTCATCACTGTCGACAAACTTCATAACACCTAGAATTCGGGCCTTCGTATAAATACCGGTCGTGAGAGGTTGATCGGTGATGAGGAGCACATCAAGCTCATCGCCATCTTCATCGAGAGTTTGAGGAATAAAGCCGTAGTTGCATGGCTTTGCAAAAGCGATTGGCTCGATGCGGTCTAGCATAAAGCAAGCATTTTTGCGATCCCATTCGATTTTATGATTACTGCCAGTAGGGATTTCGACGACGACGTTGATCTCGCCATTTTCATAATCACCAGGGGTAAGAATTTTATTAAAATCTGCCATAAAAACTCCTTTGTTATGGAACAATTATAACATGGTTTGTGATGACGAGAAGCTTTTAGTTTTAATAAGGATAAGTAAAAATATCCCTGAACTATGAAAAGATTTAAAAAATTCGAAACAATAAAAATGTCCCGACCGATGGTCGAGACAATTTTTAGATTAATCACCTCCTTTAAGAAAAATATAACTTTAGCGCTTCAAATTGGCATAATCATCAAGTAATTTTTGATAAGCTATTTTAGCGTTGCGATGCTCGACATAATACTCCAGGTACTTGGCCGCATAGAATGCGGGACTTTCAGTACTAAGACTGTCGAACCACAAGGGGCCGTTTCCGGCGGCATTATCATAGAGCTCCTCTTTGGCGATGGCATGAGTATAACCATCACGATTAGAGAAAATCACCGCGTCGAGGTAAGGACTAACGTAATAGTCAACAACCTGGTTACTAATAATGATTGGTGATTGCTCGGAGAAATAGGATCCATACTTGGAATTGAAGCTTAACTTCCCATCTGCCAACATCATATGTCCAACCACATAGCCATCCATCATGAATGTCTTAATGATATTTTCCAGCTTGATGAAGGTTTCGCCATTTTCTCCAAGTTCGATAACCTTATCGCCGAGTTGGGCATAGTACTTCTGCCCGCTTTCGCGGTCGTTATTGCCATGAATTGATTCACGCCAAATAGTATAATTGAGCGTTGGATCAAACTCAATGTCGCAAGGCCATGAATCTAAGATCTGTCCAGCCTGGTAACAGAAAACTCCCGAATTAGTGATAGTATACACTTTTGTCTCCGTTGGCTCATTGAAGCCGAAAGTAGTATAGTATAGCATATCCGACAGATAGCCACCAGGAAAATGCACGTTTACACCACTAGGCAGCTGAGCTGTTGTCGACGAGTAGATAAGTCTACCGTCCGGAAGGTAACTACTTTCCATGTCATGTCTGCACCATGCTAATTCTTCGCCACGAAAAGAGATTTCGGGCTGTGAACCACCGGAGTTGTTCCAGGCCTGAGTGGTTATCGGATCGTAATTACCATAAGCAAACGCTTCATAACTATAAAAAATTTCACCGTCATGAAGCACCTCAGCGCAAGTTGCGCCGTTAGCGGAATAAATCTTGCTACCGTCCCACTTACCAGATTGAAAATCTTTAACAAGGTCTGCCGGATCAAGCGAATCAGCAATGGGCCCCATAAGCCAAGTTTTAACTCCATTAATCAGGAGCCAGCCGTCATCCACGGTAAAGCAGTAACGGTAGTCAGGCGACCAGAGAAAATAAATATCGTCATAGCCGCCGATATCTTCCTGGGTTACCCAGGGTGCGGTTTGGTTCTGCCAAGATTCGACGATCTCATCCACAGTCCAGTCTACAGAATTATAGACAGCCCGCGGACAAACTAAACTGGTACAAGGAGAGTAGATTGTATAACTCACACTAATGAATCCGCCCTCCTTCTCTTGGTAGTAGGCGCCTTCCCACGATTTCACACCTAGATAATCTTCGCAGATCATCGCTAATGAGATATCAGAAGGGCTATTGCTACTCTCTGTCGCCGCGTCAGTATCAGAAAGTGCAGAGCCAGCCGTAGTAGTCGTAGCGTCGACTGGGGTCTTACTACAACCAGTAGCGACCATCATGGTGGCCAACATAACTAATGCTAAGTACATCAAGAACTTTTTCATTGTCTTCCTCCTTTTTTGTGAGGGGGTGATTTAAAGGTACAAATGCTAATTCCCCCTAACCATTAGCATATACTTCTATTGTATCACAGGTTTACATTTTTGTCAATAGGTTTTAGGGATTTTAGAGTGTTTGGCAATGCTTTAATCAGGGTTTTAGCAAAAACCTCAAAAAACTAGGCGAATTTAAGAATACTGGGTGACTATTTATTATGATCGTAATTTGAGGGTTGGCCGAAGATTTTTTGGCCCTGTACCGCTTCAGGAAGGTAGCTTTTGTCGAGGTGAAAACCAGCCTCCCATTTTTGACCTTCACCAAAGCCAAGTTCTTTCATGAGTTTGGTCGGAGCATTGCGGAGCCAGGTCGGAACTGGGGCACCCATACTTTTTTTCGCGATATCGTAAGCACGAAACCAGGCATCACAGGTTTCGCGGCTTTTCTTAGCTTTGGTCAAAACAACGGCAACATGGCTTAAAATAATACCGCCCTCTGGCATGCCAACACGCTCAATAGCTTCAAATGCGCTAAGAGCGAGATTTAGAGCACCGTTTCCCGCTAAACCGATATCTTCAGAAGCAAAAATAACCATACGGCGAGCGATAAACTTTGGGTCTTCCCCGCCCAGAACCATACGAGCAAGATAGTAAAGTGTTGCATCAACATCAGACCCACGCATAGATTTAATAAAAGCAGAAATATTGTCGTAATGATAATCGCCGCTTTTATCGTAAGGTTGCATTTTTCGACCAACGGCGGTTTCGACAATATCTTTCGTGACGCGCTGATGATTGGCGAGGCTCAGCGATAGCTCAAGGTCACCCAGTGCTGAGCGGGCATCACCACCAGAAAGTTCGGCGATATAATCTAGGGCTTCAGGATCGATATCATTAGTTACTTTCTCAGTTTTAACGGCGCGCTGTAGAACTTTCAAAATGTTCGCCTTCGTAAGGCCAGACACTATGACTACACGCGAACGCGAGAGAAGTGGAGAGATAACTTCAAAACTAGGGTTTTCGGTGGTTGCGCCAATTAAAATAATTAGACCCGATTCGACATGCGGAAGAAAAGCGTCCTGCTGAGCCTTGTTAAAACGATGGATTTCGTCCACGAATAAGACAGTGCGGATTTTAAGGTTCCAATTAACTTTGGCTCGTTCGACAACTTCTTCAACATCCTTTTTATGAGCAGTAACAGCAGAAAGTTCGACGAAGTCGGCGTTATATTCTTTTGCGAGAATTCGAGCGAGCGTAGTCTTACCGGTGCCGGGAGGTCCCCAAAAAATTAAGTTAACGGGCTCGGCTTTTTTGACGATTTCGGTGAGGATTTTACCTTTGCCAATAATCTCGTCCTGGCCAATTACTTCGTCTAAAGTTTGGGGGCGCAGGCGTTCTGCAAGTGGGGCGCGGTTCATGGTAGCATTATAACATAGAACTATACGCTAGAAAAATACTCCAGTTTAGCTGGAGTAATGGATAGAAAAATGCCCCGGAGAGTTCCGGGGCGGAGCAAAAGTAAGAATATATTGTCTACTGATCGCTAGGTTGTTATTCTGCCAACGTAACCGTGAGTTCGAGCCGGCCTTTGCGGTTTCTTACAGAATAGTACCCTTCTAATGGATATTCTGTATAACTAGGGTAGGAACCCGCTAAGACGTACCCAGAAATGATAAAGCTTTCACCAGAGCTGTCTTCATGCTTTATAGCAGTAATCCGAACACGCAAATGGCATTTCTTTGCTTCGGACCGCATAGCTACGATGTCAAAAAGTTTCTGCTGCTCTTGCTGTTCCTGCGGTGTCAGCTGAACACCACGGCTATCAGTACGAGGAAGCTCAGTTCTGAGCCTGACGTAGTGAGGGTTAGCTTCGTCATAAGCATAAGCCAGACCATTAATTAGATCCATTTTTGACGGGCCTTCAGTAACATTTAAGTTCAAAACTTTTTTGTACAACATACATTGTACCTCCTTTAAAATGTACTCCATCAAAATGATGGGCATGGGAGCGCATACGCAACTCTTATCTTTATATTAGCACAGCATTGTCTTTTTGTCAATAGTTTTGCTCAATTTTCTTCGCTAGATCAAGAATGGGCGGGATGATGACGGGAAGGTTTTCTATCTTTTCAGCGTGAGATAAGGGGTTACTTAGTAGAAAGCGGGCGAGCTTAATTTCACGAGCCGAAATCGGACCACTCGGATCGGGACGCAAGGCACTTTCGATTGTATCCCAAATATAGGTTTGGTCGGGTGAAAGCTCATTCCCCGCTGTATCGCGGAAAAAATTAATGGTTTCACCGTTTATGCGGGCAAGATTTAAGATAAACCAAGTAGAGACGAGATCGCCAGACATTGCAAGATTAAGGCTTTTCAAGGATTGGACAAGCAGATCATAATGATCGGGGCTTGGGATCTGTTCAGACGCACGATCAAGCTTTTTCATAAAACCAGCAGCTAACTCGAGACGTGCGAGATCGGAAATAATATTACCGAAAAACTGTAACATTTTCGCTCCAGTAAGAATACCTAAGTTCGAACGACCTTGATGAATGACAACATCAGAGATACTAAAAAGTTCAATTCCGCCAGCAAGACGCGACTTTTCCTTACGGACACCCTTAGCCAGAACAGCAACTTTTCCTTCAGGTGTTAGTAAGTTGAGAATACGATCGGATTCACCATAGTTCGTACGACGCAAGACAATCGCGCGCGTACGAAGATCAGAAGGCATTTGGTTCCTGGGTCGGGGAGTCGTCGGGTACAGGGTTCGAAGCCAGAAGATCGTTAAGCCTCGAAAGACCACTATTATTTTCGACTGTGGGTCGTTCTATAATCGGAGCTACAGCCGGAAGTACAGTCGGATCGACAGTTTCCGCTTCGGGAATGGAATTAGGGTTAGGGTTTTGGTTTTCTACAGCTGACTCTATAACTACAGATACTTCTGGGGCAGACTGATTAGCTAAGGGCAGATCAGGTATAACTGAAGATGACTGGGTGTTTTGGGTGTTTTGGGTGTTTTGAGCGATTTGGGCTTTTTGGCGCTCTAGAGCGGTAATAGCAGTTTTTGCTAGAGCCTCAGCAATTGCAATCTGAATATCTTCTGGAGTCATCGTAGCTTTGTCGAGAATTTTAGTAATACCATAAGGAGCCAGTCTTTCATTCGTAAGGTTTAAACTGGAAATTAAAATAACAGGAGTTTCAATAGTGTCAGGATAAGATCTCAGCTCGTTTAGAAAAGTAAAACCGTCCGGACCAGTAAGCAAAATATCCAATAAGATTACATCGGGAACCCGCTCGTTAACGGCCTCAATAGCCGAAACTGCATCATGAAAAATATCAACGCGTGGGGCCGCTATCGTACCATCAGGCTGGAGCTGTCCAGCTTGGCGAATGGATATCGACAAAACATTGGCCATCGTAGGATCATCTTCAATAAGGTAGACTAAAGTCATATATATATTATACTATAAAACTCCACATTAGGGTATAATTACTCCTATCTTACAACAGAGTCGCCTGTTTTGAAACTGGAAGTTCAATAAAAAAACTCGTACCGTCACGATGACGAACAGCGCCGATTTGAGCATGCATATAATGGGCGAACTCGGAGACGATGTAGAGACCAAGCCCCGAGCTGCCAGGGCGCATAGCGATTGAAGTGGGTCCAGAAAGGCGCCCATTCTGGAATTCTCGCCAAATTGCGGTCGGAAGAGCTGGGCCATAGTCACGAACACCAATGCGGATCTTGTCTTGATGATCACTAACGGAAAGCGAACTAGTAGTTTGCAAATCAGAGTAGCGCAAAGCATTAGTACAAAAATTATAAACAATACTATAAAGTAAATCACGATTTGCGATGGCTAGCCGAGATTTATTTGTATAATGCATGCTGATAGCGCGATGCTCAAAATTAAAGCAAGTGCGCATTTCCCTCATAACCGAATCGCAGACACCACGGACGCTTACTGGTTCCGTTACAAATAGTCCATCCTCTAGCCGAGCAATTTTAGATAAATCGTTGACCTGACGCAGAGCGCGATCGGAAACCTCGACGAGCTGACGCTCAAGAGACTGGCGCGTTAGCTCGTCTGGGGCAATTTCTAGCGCGAGGGCTAGCTGACGCATGAGACTAAGTGGTGCTTTTAACTCATGCGCAGCGACCAAAATACCATTAACCTCCACTGACATAACTTCATTATAACATGACTGTTCAAACTAGAAGCAACAGTTTAGTACTAAAAGTTTATTCAACGAAGGTAACAGTATCAAGGATTTTATAGAACTCAGCAGAGAAAAGCTCGGCATCAGTCTGAAGAAGGACGGTTTTATCACGAAGCTTAAATATGGCAACGATACCTCGAACGTTACTACGGATTTCACCAGTGTAAACGTTCGCAACTGCGCTCCCCACGTTTCGAGTAACGACAGATAGCTTACCATTACGTAAGTTACTATCGTAACTTTTTACCACGGAATCAAAGGCGGCATCACGAATTGTTACTCGCAATGAATTGATTGTGTCGTTACCGATTGGTTGGACTTCGCCAGGATTAAAGTAAGCCTCAAAGTCACCGCCATTTGCGGCATCTTTGGCGATGTAAACATTCCAAGTTTTAGGATATTCAAAACTGAGACTACCATAATCGGTTGGCCCGCTAAAGGTCTTATATGGATACTTTTCGCGTTCAGAAAACTCGTTTTCGAGTTTGGTAGTATTTTCGGCGATTGCCATTGCGACAGCTACATCAATCTGGCCATCGACGTCGGTTTTAACATTATCCCATTCGAGATATTTCCAAATGAAAAGTCCTACAAATGTCACAGCAATAAGACTCACGATGATAAGAATAATGGTTTCGATTATGCTGTGGCGAGGCTTCGCAAATGGATCGGGAGCGGAAGCTACGGTGTTGGTGGTTTTAGTCGGAACTTGGCCAGGAGCAGCGGGTCCGAATCCCGGGGTGGCAACTGGCTCAACAACGCTCGGTGTACCAGATAGTGTATACGGGCTGGGGGTTACAGGAGGTAAAGTTGGACCATTGGAGGCGGGGACCTGAACAGGATTAGTCGGAGTGGTTGATGACGGCTGCATAGCGACATTAGTAGCCAGAGCCGGATCTAGGGCTGGGTTAGCTCCAGCCGGTGTTGGGGTTGGTGGGCTAGACGGGTTTGGACTAGCACCAGTAAGAGGGGGTTGATTCTGCATAAGTTAATTATATTCCATATTGTAGTTTTCTGCAAAGAATTTCTACAAAAAACAGTTAGTTGAATTAGCTTTTTGTGAAGTCCGCAATAACTTCAACTTGGTTTTTAAGTTTAGTAAGATCTTGTTTAATCTCGGAGGCGAGCTGGACAGACTTTTCGTAATGGCTAATAGCTTCGTCGAGCGAAAAATTTTCACTATAAAACCATTCCACCATTTCATCGAGGTGGCGAATTTTGCTTTCGATAGAAACTTGCGACTCCTTAGAATCTTTAGTTACGTTCTTGGACATGGATAACCTCCGCAGTTAAAGTTTGTTTTGTAGTTAAAATTGTAATCTCAGAGCCGGGAGAGAGTTTGCCAGTAACAATAGCGTAACCACGACGTAATACGCCTTCAGGATTTAGCGATTCTAAAACACGAGCAGTTTCATTAAGGTGTTGAGAGCGGCGCTCAATTTGTTGCTTTAATTGATTTTTAAGATCTTTAACCTGAAGCGTGGTTTTATTTTCGGCATTATTAATAGTATTTAATAATTGTCCTTTAATTTGTTCGATGCGGATTTGAACTTGGCGCATCACGGCTTCGCGATCGGAAGTAAGACGTTCAGCAGCATTGGAAGGAGTTGAGGCACGGATGTCAGCAGCGAGATCGGCCAAACTTTCATCAACTTCATGACCGATACCAGTTATGACTGGGATCTTACTAGCTACAATAGCTCGAACGAGACGTTCATCATTAAAAATGGAAAGATCATCGGCGCTACCGCCACCACGAATTAGGGCAATAATTTCAACATTGCTTTGATTGTTAAAATATTCGAGCGCACGAATAATTTGTTCAACAGCGGCTAGGCCTTGTACTTGGGTATTGATAGTGCTGACTTTCATGCCACCCCAGCGATTGTCAAGAATTCTTAAAAAATCAATGTAGCCGGCAGCAGCCGTAGAAGAGATAACGCCGATTTTCGTTAAATTGTCTGGGATAGGGAGTTTTTTTGTTGAATCGAAAAGACCTTCGGCAGTTAACTTTTGTTTAAGAAGCTCGAAGCTTTTCTTAATCGTTCCCTCGCCAACTGGCATAACAGCTTGCACCGTAAGAGAAAACTTACCCCAGCGGGTTAACTTTGGGACGGCACGGACACGAATCTTCATCCCATCGGAGAGTGGAATGCCTAGCTGATAGACACTCATAAAACAGCCGATGCTACTGTCGCCTTCCTTAAGGTCAAAAAAGACCCATTTGTTTTGGTTCACTTTAAAACTTGCAACCTCACCTTCAACGATGATGCCAGAAAAAGCATATTCAAGGGACTGATTACAAATATCAATAAATTCAGAAACAGTAAACTTAACTTCGGTTGTCATCTTCGATTTGGGCTTTTTCTTTGCGACCAATCTTGGAAATAGAGTGTTGGTAAAAACCATACCCACTAATAATTGTGCTGGCAAGGACAATTACGCGCGTCATTAAGACAACTAAGGCAGAAAGTCCAGCATCAACTCCGAGGCTCGCCATGATCCCGACCATACCAAGTTCGTAGAGACCATAAGGCACAATTGCGCCCATAACCGAGCCAATAGCTTCACCAATCATGATCTGAGGGAGGATTTCTGGGTGACCGAGACTCATTGCTACGATCCAGTAGGTAGCAATTTCAAGAAAACTATAGAGGATTCCCCAAAGGATTGGATGGATGAGCATTTTCTTATGTTTGCGTGCCGTTGTAAGATCATCGTGAATGTCGCCAAGATATTTATCGACAGTTTCTCGTTTTAGAAAATCGGTTTTATGCCCCAAAGTAACTGTTTTAACTAGCCAGTTGGTGAAGTTAGTGGCAACTTTAGCAAACCAATCAATACGCTTTTTACTACTAGCAATAATAATGATTGTGGCAATGGCAGCAATGATGCCAACGCTTAAAAGGGCGGTTACCCAAATCACCCACGAACCACTAGACGGAACAGTACCAAAGATTAGAAGGAAGAGGATGGCGACGATAGTTTGGGCTTGGTTTGCGCAAATGGTAATAATGTAGCGAAGAACATACATAAAGCTGGATTGTCCGGCAGTAGCACCGAACGGTTTTAGTCGCCATGTAATATAGCCAAGCCCGCCAAGCCCGCCGGCTGGAACAGCATGATTCACGAAGTTGAGTTCGAGCGAAACGCGCATTAAAGTCCACGGAGAAATCTTTTGGGCGTCTTTTTTTGCGGCCATGTAGGAAAAAAACATTTGGCCACAACAGTAGTACATGAAAAGTTGTTCGGGGATAAGTAAAAGTAGTACGAAAATATTAGTTTCACCAAGATGTCGAATTGCTTCAGTAATATCGCTCCAGTTTTCATAAACTACATAGATAATTAAAACGAAAGTTAAGATCGAAAGAATAGTGCGAAAGGAAATTTTGAACTTTTTTGGTTTTATATCGTTTGATTTTGCCATAGAAACATTATAACATAACTCTCCGACTTGAAAACCAGATGATTTAAAAATCGAAAACTTCAGCTAGGTTAGACATATTTTGAAATATATTTTTAAGTTGTGGGTGGATTGTTTTTTAGCTTCTATTTAGGCAGAAAATTATGTATAATTAGAAGAGTATGAGATATCTTGCCGTGCTGGGGCGACAGCCGAAAATTTCGCTCGCGGAGCTGGAAGCACTTTTTGGCGATGTTATACCACTATCTGACGAGTTAGCAGAGTTCGAGTCCGATAAACTTCCAGACGTTAAGCGTTTAGGAGGGACACAAAAAATTGCGACAAAAATTGATGGACCAATTCAGGGGTTTTTGAGGACTTTACCTAAAACTAATAAGATAACATTAGGGGTTTCAGATTATTCAAAAGGAGCTACAGCCTTTAAAGCTCAAGGTGAGGCCTTGAAGTTGAAAAGATTTTTAATTAAAAATGGACAGAGCGTAAGGGTAGTACCAAACAAAGAACCAGCCCTTTCGAGTGCAACAAGTTTTCATAATAAGTTGTGGTCAGAGAATAAGTTGGAGCTGATCAAATTTGGAAAGCGTTACTATAGAGTTCTGCAAGTTCAGAATATTGACGCATATGTTGAGCGAGATCAAGCAAGACCAGCGCGTGACGCAAAAGTCGGGATGTTGCCACCAAAATTAGCGCAGATTCTGATTAATTTGTGCGGGAATTTGCCAAAAGAAAGCTATTTACTCGATCCGTTTTGTGGAACTGGTGTAGTGCTACAGGAGGGGCTTTTAATGGGTTATCAGGTAAAGGGCTCAGATTTAAGTGAGAGAATGATTGAATATACAAAGAAGAACTTAGTATGGTTAAGTCAGAACAAAAGTCGCATCCTAGAACAGAGCCAAACGGTTGAAACATTCGAACATGACATCGTTCAGGGTGACGCGATGAATCATGAGTGGCAACAGCCGATTGACTTGGTGGCCTGCGAAACTTATCTGGGGCCACCGATGTCGATGCCGCCAACAGAAATTAAACTAAAAACAGCTAAACAAGAATGTAAAGGGATAATTTTGGGTTTTTTGAAAAATCTGGCTAGGCAGACTAAAGTGGGAACGCCGGTCGTAATAGCAGTACCAGCTTGGTTGCGACCGAACGGTGAATATGAGCGGCTGAATTTCCTTGACGAAATAGAAAATCTGAGCTATAATGTAGAGAGTTTTAGAAATCTGGGACAGAGAGATCTGCTATATCATCGCGAGAAGCAGATTGTTGCCAGAGAAATAATAGTTTTAAGGAAAAAATAGTATGTCACATGTCAAAGCTGGCGGTACCGCTAAGAATATACACAATAATGCTGGGCAGAGGCTTGGTGTAAAGAGATTTGGTGGACAAAAGGTCCGTAATGGTGAGGTTTTGGTGCGCCAAACTGGTGCGACTAAAATTGCTGGTCCGGGAACTTATATGAGCCGTAACTTCACAATCCATGCCGCAAAAGATGGTGTGGTTACCTTCGTGAAGACAAAAAAGTGTCACTTCTCGGGCAAGAGTGTGCCACGCGTGCGCGTTGAAGTGCGTTAGGGTGTAGATTGTAGGTTTGCTTTTTGTCTGTCGGTGTTGCCGGCAGACATTTTGATAGTACTTAAGACAAAAGAAGCTCTGGGCGTAACACCCAGAGCGTGAGAAGAATAAGAATGTTCTAGATGGACTTGATTAAATACCCCCCCCAAGTCAGAACCAAGTTCCTTCTGGACGCAGTTATCGATATCCGAACGATATCGCTTAACAAGACGGGAAAGAACAGCAGGACGAGAGCCAGGGCTGCGTGGTAGATATTCATAGACAATTGGCGCAGTACGAAGTGCGATAATTAAGTCTGCGCATCGTTCCTCTAGCTCTCTGCCTAATATCTCGTGATGATTCTTAAACACGCGCTGCCACATCAACCGCATCGAATTAGGAACTTCGTCGCCGTAAGCAAGCTTTTGGAAAGTATTACAGCGAACCCGGCGAAGTTTTTGACTAGCGGTGGTTAACCGGTTTTTTAATAGTCGGTTAGCGTTTGTTTTTGGGGCAGTAACTAACTCTTCAACCTGATTACGCAGGATAAATTCATATGATGAAGCCATAAGAATATCATCTGCGAGGCAAAACAGGGCAATAATTTCTCGATTAAGTAATGGAGCCACATCGTGAAAATCGACGCACGAACCAAAAGCCTGGCGACGTGTTAGAATTTCAAAAAGTTGATCCGCCCAAAGTCGATCGTAGTGTTGGGGGATTTTTGCTACTTCCCCACCGGTACAGGTGAACTCACAAGCTATTTCATAAAGCACTTTAAAATAGAGCACGACGCATAACTCTTTACATTCTTTAGTTTGTAAGTTGCGATGATCCAGATTCATATAATCCCTCCCTTTGATGTTTTCTGGATATAAAAAATTTCGGTGTTACCACCTTAGCTAAATCATATCATGGGCTACTAAATAAAACAACCGCATGGAGTCGCGGAAGTTATTTTAGCAGTAAAGAAGTATGCTATAATGTAAACATGAGCAAGATTTTGATTATTGGGAACGTACTGAAAGATGTTTATTTAAAACTGGACGAGCGACAGAATGATTTTGAAACAGACGAGGCTGGGATTAGTTGGCTAGAATTAGGTTTTAACGGAGCGGCTCATACTTTTTATCGACGAACGAGCGTATTTGGTGGGGCGGCGGTTTCGTTGGCGGTTTTGAATGAATTAGGGATCGAAGCGGGGATTCTCAATGCAAAAACTGAAATGAAGGCGGGTGAAATTTCTTGGTCGGATGATCCGGCAGATTACCGTTACATTTTTAGTCATAAGGGCGGAATTACATATTTTGTACCATCAGAGCGAAAGGCAACTGAATGGATTATGCCAGCGGGCAAAAACGGGACGCCGGAGTGGATTTTGGTTGATAGGTCAACCGTGATTTCGAATAAACTGGTTGACGAGCTAAACAACTTTTTGAAGTTCTCGCACGGAACGAAGTTGGCAGTACATGCAGAGAAGAAAAATACTCCGGCCGGGAAAAGACTAGCGGAGATGGCGGATATTTTATTCGTTGAGGAAGAACCTCCAGTACATGTTGAGGAAAAGATTGTTGATGTAATTGAAGTTGATAAGCCGAATACTCAGTTGGTTTGTCATATTACACCGCGGAAGTTATCACTTGGAGATGCAGAAGAGAGCTGGATACTTGATCGAGCCGACATGATGACGCATTTGACAGTCTATTCGACAATTGTTGCTACGGTGCTGGGAATTATTATTGCTGGAGGCACACCAACGGAAGCTCTTTTGTCGGCGAAATTGAATGCCGAGAATGCTACACTGGAAGGTGGTCTGAAGGCGGATGCCTTAAGAGATTTAGTTAAGAAGGAACTTGAAAAGCGTGCAAACTTAAAGTTGATTACTAGGTCACTAATGACTTCAGGGAAAGGGATTTTAGCGATTGACGAGTCAGAACGTAGCTTTGCAAAACGACTAGCAAAATTCAAGATTCCTGATAGCCGAAAGAAGCGAGAGGAATTTTACCGAATGATGTTGACAACTCCAGAACTCAAAGGGAGCATTAGTGGAGTGATTCTGTCGGAAGAAAATTCTAAACTTAGAGTAACGGCCAATAAACACGTACTAGAATATTTGACAGAGCGGGGTGTGATCCCGGGAATTAAGGCCGATCAGGGGCTGACAGAAATGAAAGTTGGTGGCGAAATGCATACGCTTGGGTTGGATGGGCTAGCAGAAAAACTTCGCAAATGGTACGATCATGGTTTTCGGTTTGCGAAATGGCGCGCAGCGTTTGAGATCGCCGAGAATAAGCCTGGGTACTTCGCGGTTGAAGAGAATGCAAAAGAGCTAGCAAGTTTCGCGAAAGAATGTCAGCTGGTTGGCTTAGTGCCGGTTGTAGAAGTTGATATTTTGGCGGATGGGGACTATCCGGTTGAAAAAAATGCCGAGGTACTCGATAGGGTACTTGTGAATGTCTTTGAAAAACTAGAGCAGCGACATGTCAACCTGGCAGGTTGCTTGTTGAAATGTAACATGGTGAGAAGCAGTAAAGATGCCGAAGTACAGGCGGGGGCTGAGCAGGTAGGAATGGCGACAGTGGCGATTTTGAAACATGCAGTGCCAAGATATATGGCTGGAGTACTGCTTTTGAGTGGCGGACAAGCACCGAAGGAAGCGACTAAAAATCTAACCGAAGTGATGCATAATTCTCCTTTTCCGTGGCCGGTAACTTTTGCATTTTCGCGAGCTTTTGAGGAGCCAGTACTTGCAACTTGGAAAGGTAATGCGGATAATGTTAAGGCTGGGCAGGCAGCATTCGTACGACACCTGGCTGCGAACTGTGATGCACTACATTATAGTAAAGTTGAGCCGAGGGGTGGGGCGATGAATGTTAACCAAATTAGCGTGTTAGATCTAGGATAAGTTTTAAGGCGCCCGAGATGGGCGCCTCTGTTAAGTTGCGGCTACACACGAGCTGCAATCCATTGCTCGGTGTGCCATGCTTCTAAATCGCGGTCATCAATCGTCGTTGGACGATTGCGAACAACCGCGACACCAAGATGATGACGAAGAGTTAATGCTTCGCTGATGCAGTCTTCTTCCATTGGGGTAAAAATCTGCCCCCGTAGACGTTCAGCTATGAGCTGCGCTTGGTTGTCATTCTGGCTTAGACAGCGATCATAGTATAGCCACGGATGGCTTTGAACACTCACATTACTGGACAGGATACACTGATTTTGAGCATCCTGGAATGACGCAATTTTAATATTAATCTGGCGTAAGTGCCACTGCACAAACCGCCGATTAGTTTTAATGATTGCTATCCGCGTATAAATATGTTTAGTTGCACGATAGCCAAATGGCAAGACAAGCTCATGCTCCAAGTTATCGATTCGCTCCAGAAGTAACCGGTTAATCTCAGACAAGTTTGTTGAGAGCTCTCGAAGATTTTTAATCATTTGCTCGAGAGCTATGAAATAATCAGCTAAATTAAGGAGTTTTGTCGCCCCAAGCCGGCAATATGCTTCTTGGGTTTGCAGACAGGAGACTTGCCCAATCCAGTCAATATTGTCATCAACAATAAGCTGTGGCCAAACTGATAGGACTGCAGGATCATGCAGTTTGTTGCAGAAACGCAGTAATAGATTCAGATATCGACTCACATCATCTACCGCACCATCTGTTACTAAGGTTCTTTGTTGTGATTGTGATTCCATTTTCTTCCCCTCCTAGAATTGTTTTATCGCACGAACTAAATTTTAGCATGGTTCTCAGCTAGTCCGTGAATTTTCTGCATCACAAACTGGAAGTCTTGCGGCTTCCAGTTTACATGTTATCACAGCTTATGCTTTTTGTCAATAGCAACTTTGTGAATCAATTACTGCTTAGCCAACTATTCTGCTGACGAAGTTTCAACAGCTTCGGTTGTTTCTTCAGCCTGCTCATCCTCGGCATCACGAGCGGCAGCTTCCGCAGCGGAATCAAATACGTTAGCGACTACGGTAGTCGGATCGAGCTCTTTATCGGCAAGTTCAACACCATTTGGTAGGATAATGTCAGCAACCGTAAGACGATCCTCGGCGCTAGCGAGTTTTGAACCATCAATAGTTAATTCTTCGGGTAGGTTAGACGGCTTCGCTTTAACCTCGATTTCTTCAAGAACGGGCATAATGGTAAGATGAAGTTTAGCGGCTTCAGATTGGTCGAAATTAACGATACGGATTGGTGTTGTCGCTTCAACGATCTCATCAGCAGAAATAGCTTGGAACTCGATGCTGATGATGCGGCGGCTAACCGGATCAATGGCTACGGTTTTCGTAATGGCAAGCTGAGGTTGGCCGGCGATACTGAGCTGGATCGGGGAGTGGTAGCCAGCCTCACGGAGAACCTTATCGGTAGCGATATACTCAGAGCTAGTGAGAATCGGATCGCCGGAGCCATAGATGACTGATGGGATTTGACCAGCGCGACGCAAAGATTTAAGTTGTTTACCCTGAACGGTACGTTTTTCTAAAGATAACTGATTTGACATAATACCTCCTTAACTCTCTTTACTATATCTTAGCACGATTTCGCTGATAAGGAAAGACGAAGTTAATTTAATTTCTTGGGCGGGTGTTTCGGGCATTAACTCTCCGAAGATTTATTCTCTAGCGACGCAAGTCCTGGCAATTCCCCACCAGATAAAAGCTCTAGCGCAGCACCGCCACCGGTCGAGATAAGGCTATATTGTAACTCTGGATTCTCGGAAATAAGATTTTCCACGAAGCCAGCGGTGTCGCCGCCGCAGATTATTGAGGTGAGGTGAGAATTTTCGCCGAGAGCCTTTGCAATAATAGTTGAAGCGGTCGCATAAGTTGGATCTTCGATGAAACCAAGCACACCGTTCCAAAGTACGGTTTTGGCATTTTGGATGGACTCGACAAATTTCATAGTAGAAACTGGTCCAATGTCAAGCCTTGCGCCATCAGTATTTTCATCAAAGTCTTCGGCAACGTAGATATTGGGGCTTTCGGCCTCATAACCATCAGCCGCAATTTTACCACCAACAAGGACTTGATCAGCCAAAGATGTAAACTTTTGAATAAGAGGTTGTTTATCGGAGACTTTCGCCCCGCCAATAATGACAGTAAAAGGATGGTCGGGGGTTTCAATGGCTTTTTGAAGCATAGTAACTTCTTTTTCGACGAGGAGGCCGGCGACGGCGGGGAGGAGTTTTGCAATGGCGTCAGTTGAAGCATGAGCACGGTGTGTAACGGCAAAGCCATCCTGAACAAATAGACTCGCATGGGTAGAATCAACGAGATCACGCGCAAACTGAGTATCATTCTCTTTCTCACCAGGCCAAAAGCGCAAGTTTTCCAAGAGAAGGATGCCACCCTCAGGAAGCTCTTCGACGCTAGCTTCAACTTCGGCGCCAGAGACATTATCAACAAAGTTCACGGTTGTACCTGGTAAGAGCTCGGCAAGCTTCTCGGCGACAAGGCGGAGAGAGAACTTCGCGTCTTTCCCTGCTGGTCGACCGAGGTGAGAAATCAGAATTAGTTTAGAAGCCTTATGCTCAATGAGGTATTTAATAGTGGGCAAACTAGCACGAATACGGAAGTCGCTAGAGATATATTGCTCTTCGAAGGCTTTTTCGGAATCATCGGTAAAAGTGCCGAGGGGGACATTATAGTCAGTACGAATAAGTACGATTTGGTCTTCGACATCAATATCACGAATGGTTTTCTTCTGAAACATTAGCCTCCTTGTTGTTATATATACGATTTTACGACTAGAAGAAGTGCAGAGCAAGTCTGATTTTATTATGCTTATGTTATTAAGGGCAATACAGTGCACCGAGAAACCGAGCAGCCGATCACTATAGAGCGACGGGAGGACGCTAGTACTATTGAAATGGAGGAGGTATGCGTACGTAGTATTAGAATAAGTCGTAGCTGACCAGTAGAGGCTATGGAGGCCCGCGTACCCCAATGAGCCAGTATTTAGACCGACGTGCCCGCCGCGTACATAGTATAAGGGACTGGCTGCGGTGTTGTTTAAGTAGTTATCGGCACTCGTACAAAAATCCACCCGTCACTGGGTGGATTTTCTGAAGACTATGAGCAGGATTAAATTTTACGAAGTTTGATAGTATCGGTAGTGTTTTTGTCGCCAGAAACGATTACAACCTCAACATGATCGCGACCTTCTCTTGGGGTAAGAATACCAGCATCTTTTAGCTCTTTGGCGAGTTCAAGACCGAATTCTGGGGTATACTCACGCACGTAGGCACGGTTGCCATACACGAGAGAAAGCTGATTAGCAACGCGCGCTTCAGGTGTAACTGTGTAAATTGGCATCTTGGGACGTTGAGCAGACATAGCGCGAGCAGTAGCGCCACTGGCGGTCTGACAAATGATTGCGTCAGCATCTAAGCGTTCAGCAAGACGAGCAGCAGCATTTGATAAGGCATCGTAATCTGGGTTATCTCCTTGTGGAAGCTGCGGTAATTCGGTTACATCGACGTGGTCTTGGACGTAAGAAATGACGTTGCTGAGTTCTTTGATGGTTTCGAGAGGATATTTACCCATAGCGGTTTCCTCGGAAAGCATCACAACATCAGCGCCCTGGATAACAGCATTTGCGACGTCGCTAACTTCGGCACGGGTCGGAACTGGACTGTCGACCATTGAAGCCATAGTCTGGGTAGCAACAATACAGATCTTAGCGTGCTTGCGACAGAGTTGAAGAAGTTTGCGTTGGACAACTGGAACGATCTCGGCGCCGACTTCATATGCCATATCACCACGCGCGACCATGATTACGTCAGTAGCCTTGACGATTTCTTCCATATGCTCATCATTAGCAACAGCGCCTTTAGTTTCGATTTTGGCGATGATTTTAGCTTTCGAGCCACGTTCTTCGAGCATCTTGCGAAGAGTATGCAAATCGTTAGCGCACTGAACAAAGGAAATTGCAACATAGTCAAAATCTTTGTTTGCTCCCCAATCAAGATCACGGATATCTTTTTCGGTAAAAATATCGCCACTAAAGTCGGTATCAGGCAAGTTAATACCTTTATGACTATTGACGAAACCTTTGTTTTCGGCGGTGAGACGAATGGCCGTATCAGAAACGATTTCTTGGACGTGGGTGCGAATCTTACCATCGAAAATGTAAACTGGCTCGCCAACTTTTACTTTTTCAGCTAGATTATACTGAACCGGAATGGTTAAGCCGCCATCGTGCTCCTTTACTGCATAGTCAAGGATAAGGTCATCCCCCTCGTTGATTTCGAGATAGTTGTCTTTTATGTCGCCGAGGCGGATTTTTGGACCCTGAAGATCCTGGACGATCGCGACATGCCGACCGTACTTATCGGCAGCTTTACGAATATTGGCGATAAACTCATCCATTTTTTCGTAAGTACCGTGTGAAAAATTAAGGCGACAGTTGTCAAGACCAGCACCGATAAGGCGGTCAAGCATTTCTGCACTGTCAGTAGCTGGGCCAATTGTGGCCAAAATCTTTGTGCGTCTAAATTGCTCTTTACTCATTTGACTATTATAACATGGTTCGTTGATTTAGGAATAACTTCGTCCGTAGCGGATTCATATATTCGTATTATGGTAGCCTAAGAGCATCCGGCAATAGTAGTGGTAGTTGGTCTGCAAGCGTATCTATATTTCAGTCGCCAACTATTGCATATGTTTATTACTTGGAATACAGTCCTAATGGTATTGCTCCAGCAAGCGGGCCTTACGGACGCTATCATGGTTTCCCCATCCGCTGTCTAGCATACTAATAATATATATTATGTATCATATGTGGGTTAGATAATAATGCGATAATAAGAACCCTGATAGATAAAACGAAAACAACCGAGCGCAGATCACGATCTGGAATCAGTTATCATAAATAGAGATGTCAAGAAAAGGGTTTTATTCTCGGCAATCTATGATATAATGGTTGTAGAGAACTTGCCGTCTTAGCTCAGTGGTAGAGCACTTCCATGGTAAGGAAGGGGTCTCGGGTTCAAATCCCGAAGACGGCTCCAGTAACGAAATATTGAAGTTTAGAGAGAAGTATATCAACCTGTTGAGGTTGTTTTTTGTTAAATATAAATCAAAACTTTCAGTAGTAAAATTATCAAATTAACATTGTCCGGCACGGCACAAAACGCCCCCTAGCGACACGCTAGGGGGCTTGAGACGACTAGTCAACTACTGTTCTAAATCTAAAAACTGTAAGGTTTAGGGGTAGTACCGTAATTACTATTGCTGACGGACACGATTGAGTGCGCTAATGTGTTCTTTTCCGCTCTTTCGAGTTTACGAAATGCCACATCGACGTCCAAATTTGGCAATAGCGGGTCGAGACCGAGGCAAGCCTTTACAATACCGCGTGCATGTTCGGTCATTGAGTCAACGAACGGTAAGATGCCGTTACGGTATCCAGCGATAGCTCCAAGACGGCGACCACAGTTGCGTTCATTAATTAACATGGAAAGCTCGGTGCAGCCAAGAATAACACCCTCAATATTGTATTCCTCAATATATTCAGGCAAAACATGGCCGGCCAGAAACTCCAAGTCCTCCGCTTGCACTACGTCATGGCAAAGGTGATCAAAGATAATTTCATCAATCTCCTCCATAGCGTCATATGGAACATAAAATGTAAGACCATGACGCTCAAGTCTCTCACGGATAAAGTTTCCTTCCATACTCTCTTTAGTACCAAGAAAAAGTACCCTTTTAATACCAATCTGTCGGCATTGGGCGGCCGCGCAGTCGGCAATGTGGATAAAATGGTCCTCGCCGATAGCGTTGATGACTTGAGGCGCGGTTTGGTGCATGGTATTTGACGCAATCGCAACTTTAGTGGCCCCAATTTTGACCAAGCTACCAGCAAGGCGGCTCATTTCCTCAGCAAGATAGTCCCAATTTCCGTTCAACATGTGCTGACGGATATAATGGAAGTTAACTGTCCAGGTAATCAGATCGGCAGAATGTAATTCGCCGAGGATGTCGTTAAATACCCGCTGAATTATCTTCTCCATAGATTGCGAAGAATGTACGCTCATTCCCCCAATCATACCAACTACATGCGGAGCATACTTTAGTGGAACATATTTGACGCAGTTGTTCATAGTTTGAACCTCCTGATAAGATTTGGCCCAGTAATTGTTCGAAAAATCAAAGAGCAATGACCGAGTCATTGTCTTATATATTATCACAGCTTGGATACTATGTCAAATTTTATTCCCACTACAGATAGAGCTTCTGCGAGAAGCTTATGTTTTCATTGTAGCACAGATTTACGATTATGTCAATAGAATTAATGAGATATCCCTATTCGTCACAATCCCAAACGTAGTCAACAGTGTAATCGCGAGGGCCGTAAGGTTCAGTCGGGAAGTAGCGTACACTAGTGTGATTAGTATCGCAAGCAATAGCGGCAAACACTGGCGCAGACGCGGCGAATTCGCCATCGTTATACTTTAAAAGCTGGCGCAGGTAGGTTGCGGAAACACCAATGTCTTTGTATTTGGAAAGCATTTCGGTAGGATCGTTATCTAAGCTACCGAGAAGACGGGGATACATGTAGGTAATATAATAGTTGTCAGCGATTTTTGAGAGTTCTTTTTCGGCGGCTTCACGAGGGGTATCAATAAAATTAGTACAGAGCGCACCAATAATCATCAGTGTAGAAAAAACTACAATCCCTAGTAGTAGCCAGTCATCCCAAAGCATGTGTCGTCTGCCAAACTGCGCTTTTTGTTCCTTGCGAGATAACTTTTCGGGTTGGATTTGAGCCGATTTGGAGGCGCGAGCCCTAGCGACACGTTCAGCCTGCTTGGCGGCAGCTTTAGCAGATTTTTTGGTAGCACGATTTGCCGCCGACGTACTAACACGAGCTTTAATCTTCGCCTTAGCTGAAGAAAGACTAGCCTTAACTTGGCCGTTTTTACTTGATGACCTTTGCATGTCTTTATTTTAGCATAAACAATACACTTTTGGAGAATTTGGATAGAAAATGTTTTTTTGAAAACTATAGTGTTTAAGTTTATAATCATCGCAGCTACATCAAGATGATGATTTTAACATTGTAGCGTGAGAAGGTTTTTGTTATAATAATGGTAATTATAACCAAGGAGTTAAATATGGTATTCTTAGCTATATCAGTGGTCATTATCTTAATGATAGTAATCCCAGGGATTCGAATTATTAATCAGTACGAACGAGGTGTCGTACTTAGGTTGGGAAAATTCTCGCGAACTTTACAACCAGGCTTTCGAGTGATAATTCCGTACGTTGATAAAATGCTTAAAGTTGACGTTCGAACAACGCCTATGGATATTCCAAAACAAGAAGTGATTACACGGGACAATGTAACCGTGAATGTCGATGCTGTGGTATATGCGCGTGTCATTGATGCTCAAAAGGCGGTACTTGAAACGACGAATTATAAATATGCGACTAGTACTTTTGCACAAACAGCACTTCGAGATGTGACTGGTAATTTTGATCTTGATGAAATTCTGTCAAAGCGTGATGAAATTTCGGCGCAGATTCGGGAAATTGTGGATGCACAGACGGACAAATGGGGGATTGATATTGAAAGCGTGAAGTTACAAAATATTGAATTACCATCAGATATGAAACGCGCAATGGCTAAGCAGGCCGAGGCGGAGCGCGAGCGCAGAGCGGCGATTATATCTGCGGAGGGCGAGAAGAGCGCGGCGGTAGCAGTGGCTGAGGCGGCAAATTTGTTAGCGCAAACACCAGGTGGGCTAAATATCCGCACTCTGCAGACCTTAGAGAAAATTAGCACCGATCCTTCCCAGAAGACTGTCATTTTGCTACCAACTGATTTAGCCGGAAAGGCTTTTGAACAGTTTGGGCGTTAGCGGTTTCTGGAAAATAGATTGAAGTTTTCATCTTAGTTGCGAGAATTTAACTGAAGTGTAGTAGGATAAAACTTCGTCCGTAGCGGATTCATATATTCGTATTATGGTAGCCTAAGAGCATCCGGCAATAGTAGTGGTAGTTGGTCTGCAAGCGTATCTATATTTCAGTCGCCAACTATTGCATATGTTTATTACTTGGAATACAGTCCTAATGGTATTGCTCCAGCAAGCGGGCCTTACGGACGCTATCATGGTTTCCCCATCCGCTGTCTAGCATACTAATAATATATATTATGTATGATATATAAGTAAAAAGTTTCTTAGGGGAATAGGCTAAAAAGTTCATACCGCAAAACTTAACCCGTTTTGCGGATATGATAATCACCAAAAAAGCACCTTCAGGTGCTAAAAATGCTTTTTTGGTGACCTCTGCGGGAATCGAACCCGCGTTGCCGGGATGAAAACCCGATGTACTAACCGTTATACTAAGAGGCCGTATTTTCATTTTACTAAATCTTCGTGCTTCCGTCAACCCCTTTCCCTATAAGTTTCATAACTAACTGAACATTAACTCTATAGGTTTACTCCTTAACGGTGGTTCAGATTCTATTTATACTATATTTCCGACTACTTTTTGTCTTACTTAGATATTATATTTATTTTAATTTATACATTTAGACA
>CARBGY010000003.1 GCA_948945085.1 uncultured Candidatus Saccharibacteria bacterium | reverse complement strand
CTGCCTTTGTCAACAAAGATGATAGCTTCTATAACCTCTTAGCAGAGTATGGTTACGCTAACTCTAAAGGCTACAATTGGAACAATGGTAACCCTTATACATCGATCATAAAAGGTACGAGTGCTGATAACTACTTAAACAACACCGCAGCCAGTCCCTTATACTATGTACGCGGCGGGCTCGTCGATCTAAATACTGGTTCATTGAGGGGCGCGGGCGGCGATAGCTACTACTGGTCAGCTACTACTTATCCTAATGCTACGTACGCGTACCACCTCCATTTCAATAGTACTAACGTCTACCCGTCGTACTACAACAATCGATTCTACGGTTTCTCGGTGCGCTGCTTTGCCCAGTAGTTCCAGGTTCCCTACGATCTTCCCCTAAAATGAACGGAAGACGGAGGGTTGGACAGGCAGAAGGGAAAGCCGGAACGGCGTCGGGGAAAGGGCGGCGCCGTCAGGCGTAAATGGAAGCAGTGAAGATAACTAAGTAAAAACGATGGTGGGAATAGGTATCCCTCATGGCGCGACGATAGTCGCCCAGGGGATGCCGAATCAAAATCTAGAGATTGATTTTCTGGAGGGTGAAAAGTAGATTGATGTAAAAATAATTGAAGGAGGTGGATTGATGAAGTAAGTTAAAAAAATAGAACCGTGGTGTTAAACCATGAGTTCGGAAAGCGAGGAAAAAATGACACGTAGAGTGAATGTAAAAACCGAAGATTTTGACAGGTATCGTAAGATGCGAATTGTGGAGATTGAAGAGGAAGTTGATAAACTCAGATCGGTAGCGCAGACGCCGGAAACACGAAGACAATTTCGGGCGGCAACGCAAGCGATTCGACAGCGCCAAAGAGAGCTAAAACAGACCGCTTTGGAATTTGAGAAAAATAACAATCGCTACTTGTTGGTGGCGGATTCGACAAGTGGGTTTTCGAAAATGATTGGAAATTCAGTTTTGTTCTACTCCATGAGTATTGCGCAAAGATTGCACCGACGGTATAAAGTACAGCCGGATACTGATAGTTATGCTAAGTCGGCGGAAGGAGTGATTTCGATTCGGTCGGTTGAGCGGCTGGAAGAGCAACTGGCGATGGTGGATATTGTCTTGGACGAGGAGTTAAGCACATCGGAACTACATTATTTCAAACTACCGAAAGTGTACACCGAACAGCAGATCGAAGAGCTCAGAGATCGTTCGAAAAAGGAAATGGAGCGGATTATGGAAATTATCATTCCGGAATCACCGCTCCCTTTGCTATATCGTCAAATTTTGGAATTAAATCAGCTAGTATATCACAACTGTAAAAATATGTCGGAGCGGTTGGCGCGAGAGACACTAGGCAAACAAGCGATTTTGCAAGCGAATGCACTTTTGGAAAGTTATTTAAACTTTGCGGGGATGAGGGCAAGATCGACAATTGCGCAGAGGGAACTACAAAACGCGGTGGCGGCGGTGGAAAGGAAGGCGCCATCTAGGGTGAACCGGGCGGCGACGCAACATCTCTTTACAATTATGGTACATGCGCAGCAACTAAAAAACCATATGGCAAATATGGAAAATTTGAAGTTGATGCATCATAAGCAAATTGGATTAATTTTGGAAACAGTGGTGGAGATTTTGCGGATGACGGAGAGGGAGTATGCGAAAAGGGTGAGAGAAGTGATACAGGAAAAAGAGGAGAAGAAAGAAAAAGAGGAGAAGAAAGAGAAAGGGGAGAAAAAGGAAAAAGAGAAGGCGGATGGAGCGGAATAGGTTTGAAAAATTCTTGTTGGAGGAACTGACGGAGGCATACTACACGGCGCGAAAAGGGAAGCGACACACGGTTGACGAACATCGATTTGAGATAAACGCGCAAGAAAATATTATGGATCTTGCGGAGGCGATTCTTTGTCGGCAGTATCACCCGAATCGAGGAGTGGCATTTATCATTCAAGATCCGGTGACGCGAGAAATTGTGGCGGCGCCGTTTCGGGATCGGGTGGTGCATCACTTTCTATATAACATTTGTGCAGAATGGTGGGATCGGCGGTTTTCGCCAGATTCGTATTCTTGTCGAAAAGGGAAGGGAACGCTCTACGCACAAGAGAGACTGCAGGAACACATCCGAAGGGTTTTGAAAGAGAGTTCGAGCGGGCGGGCTTTTGTTGTAAAACTAGATCTTCAAGGTTATTTTATGAGTTTGGAACATGAAAAATTGTATGCGCAAGTTTGTTGGGGATTAGACCAACAGTTTTATGGTAAGAAGGGTAAGCGAGAGATTGGAATTCGGTGTCGGGAAGGGGATGTGACGGAATTATATAAAACAGTGAAATATTTGTGGCGTCAAGTGATCTTTGATGAACCGATGAAGGGAATTGCGATTCGGGGACGGAAGTCGGATTGGCGGTTGTTGCCGGATAGCAAAAGTTTGTTTCATCAGCCAAAAGGACGAGGGATTGTGATAGGGAATTTGACGAGCCAACTTTTGTCAAATATTTTTATGGATAAGTTCGATCGATATGTGTTTTATGATTTGGGCTACAAACATTACGGAAGATACGTAGATGATTTCTTCATTTTGGTGCCGATGGAGAGGAAAGAGCAGTTGCTAAGGGATGTGGATTTGATGGAGAAGTTTTTAAGGCAGGAGATGGGATTAACTTTGCATCCGAAAAAACGTTATATGCAAGATGTGTCACATGGAGTGCCGTTTGTTGGAGCAGTGATTTATAAAAATGCAAAAGTGCCAGGGAAGCGAATTCGGCGAAATTGTTTTGCGGCGGCATACCGGTTGGCGACGAATGGGGAGGGGGATCTAGATGGGTTTGTTTCGAGAATTGGGTCGATAAAATATTTGGATAGTCGAAAGTTTATCAAACAAGTGTTTGATAGCTTTGGGTGGGAGAACGGGGATTAAGGACCGGAGGGGTTAGAGTCGGGAAGGTAAAAAATAGAATCACGGAGTGATTCTATTTTTGATGATTTTGATTGTATGGGTGAAAGATCGTAGGGAACCTGGAACTACTGGGCAATGCAGCGCACCGAGAAACCGTTGAATCGATTGTTGTAGTTCGACGGGTTGACGTTAGTACTATTGAAATTGAGGTGGTACGCGTTCGTAGCATTAGGATAAGTAGTAGCTGACCAGTAGTTGCTATTGTTGCCCGCGTTCCTCAATGAACCAGTATTTAGATTGACGTTCCCGCCGCGTACTACACGAATTCGATTGGAACGACCGATAACAATAAGTAAACGAGGTGCGACGCACTGGTGCGCACAGTCGCTTGGTGAAGAAACTCCTTATAGAGAAACTCATTTAACCTTAGTCAAATGAAGATATGCCTTCAATCGGTCCTTTATTGAGAAGGGGAGCTTCGCGATCTTCCATATTGTTAAACGAGTCTGTCGAGAGGCGGAACGAGAAAGAGAACTCTCATTCAAGGCCGACTAGGACCCGATGAATTGAAGACAATTCATATGTTTATTATAGCACAAAGAATTTATTTTGGGAGAAAATCATAAGAAATTTGCACAGAAAATTTAGTTTGAGAAATATGGTTTAGAATGTTAAAAAAGTTGGAATAGTGTTCGGTTTAGCTTTTTACATATTGACAAAAATAAAGAAGTGTGCTAAAATGAGAGAGTAGGATCTGGAATAGGGTCCTGCGGACGAAATGGAAGCCCAACGTAACCGCTAGGGATGTTTGGGTTTTGTTGCTTAAAAAACAGGTATTCAGAGAAAGGGGACTGAAAAATGAGCGGAAGTTTTGTAAGGAGACATCCTGAGCTACTGGATGCGACAAGGGTTTATGAGGTGCCGTTTATTGAGGTAATAAACTCGACGAGGGTTAATGTAAAGCACCTTATAGCTCCGTATGCTGAGTATGCAGGAAGACAGCTGTATGTTGGTTTGCCGGATAATCATATCATGGCTCCGAGAGGCTGGCCGAGAGAGTATAGAGCTTATTCACCGAGTTTGAATCAGGTTTTGACGAGATACGCGTTCTCGGCGACGATGCATTTTGGGAAGCCGATGATGTATTTCGTGCAGTATAATGAAGGAAAGCGACCTCAGTTTGCGTATCTAAGGGAAAATCAGAATGAGGTGGTATTAGCTACACCAAAGGATGCGACGCATGTTTTAATCTATTTGCAGTATAGAGCAAAAAGTTTAAGTCAGGGCGGAAGCACCAAAGACTGGGCGGAGAATCAGGGCGCGGTCGGGTTTTATAAAATGGACACTGATCTGCCAGTACAGAAAAGCCGGAATATTTATACGGATGTATTTATCTTTGAACTGGGAGGCCGGTTTGATGAATGGCAACAGTTGAGGTATGAAGCGATGCATGCGCTATGCCTGGAGAATGAAAAAGAGCAATACTTAATTGAATCATTCTTCAAGGAGCTGGGGCGGAATAAGGAACGGTTTTATGATTTAAGAAACCAGATTGCTAAGAAGGGGGTAGATGCGAGGTACTATAAGAACAGCATGGATCTAGTGTTTCAAAGAGGAAAGGCTGGCTGTGGCCAGGAAGTATGCTATAATTTTCGGTACACGGGAGCTTTCTACGGAGCGCTGAAGTGTCTTTTGAATGATACAAGCCTTTGGGCGAAACTGGAAAATAACCGGGAAGCCTGGATTGAGCGGCAGTCAAGTGGGAGAGTAAAGTTTAGTGAAATTAAGACTTGGATTCCGTGGTGGTATACTACTGAATAACCTGGAAAGGGGGAGGGCTCGGAGTAATCCGAGCCTTTTTGATGCGGTTATTTTGGGAAAGTAGTTTTATGATATAATTATAGACATGAGCAGAAACACAGTCCTAAAGATGGGGCTTCTTACGGTAGTCGGAGTGATTATCGTGCGGCTGTTTTTTATTCAGATTATTCAGCATGATGAATGGGTGGAGAAGGCGGTAGCGCAACAAACTTTGCAGAACGTTTTGAAGGCGGAGCGGGGGGAGATTTATATGATGGATGGGGAAGAGCCGGTGGCGGTGGTGATGAATGCGATGGTGTATACGGTGATTGTAGATCCGATGATTGCGGACGAGGGGGAACTAAGGGGAACTTTGGAGGGGATTTTGGGGGATAAGCGAGTAGCGGAATGGGATGATGTGTTAGAGAATAGGAAGTTGAGATATTATATTGTTGGTAAGAATGTGGAGCGGAAGATGGCGGAGAAAATTGCGGAGGCGGACCTCACAGGAGTGTGGCTACAGGCGAGTACGAAACGAGTCTATCCGGAGCGAACTTTGGGCGCAACGGTGCTAGGGTTTGTGAATGCGGATGGAGTAGGGCAGTATGGGGTGGAAGGAGCGATGAATGAGCTCTTGACCGGGAAAGACGGGCTACTAAGGACGGTGAAGGATGTAAATAATGTGGCGCTGTCGATTGGAGATGATAATATTAAAAATCCACCGAAAGATGGGGAAGATATTGTGCTGACGATTGATAAAAACATACAATACAATGTTGAGAAGATTTTGACGCAAAAGACGGAAGAACTTGGGTTTAAGAATATGAGTGCGCTGGTTTTAGATCCGAACTCGGGAAGGGTACTCGCAATGGCGAATATTCCGGAATATGATCCGGCGGATTTTGGGAATGTGGAGAGCGCGGAGGCATACGTTAATCATATTCTGGAAGACCCTTATGAGGCGGCATCGGTTTGTAAGACTTTTACGATGGCGGCGGGGTTGGAATATAAGGTAATGACACCGGATAAGACTTTTTATAATGAAAATGTGACTTATGTAGATGATTGGCCGATTAAGAACTCGACACAAAGACAAGAATTAGTAGGGCAGGTTGATATGCAAACGACACTAGATTGGTCGCTAAACACGGGTTCGACGCAAGTGCTGCGGTGGCTGGGAGGGAGTGAGACGGAGATTAATATGCAGGGAATGTCGCGGCTATACGACTATTATCATAATTATTTTGGTTTGGGAGTAAAAACAGGAATTGAGCTTTATGAGGCGACGGGGTTGGTTTATGCGCCGGATGAGATTGAGTATGGGGTAGCGTCAACTTACGCGAATATGACATTTGGGCAGAATATGCAGGTGACGATGATACAAGTGGCGGCGGCTTTTGCGTCGCTAGTGAATGGTGGTAAATACTATACACCGACGGTGATTGCGGGGAAGATGGTGGATGGGGAATTAGTCGAGAATGAGAAACAGGAAGCAGTAAGGCAGACGGTGAGCGAGGAGACGAGTGCAACGATGCGAGAAATGCTATATAATACGCGGCGAAGTTTTCGGACAAATGGAACGGATCAGGAAGGGTATTATATAGGTGGGAAGACAGGGACGGCGCAGATGATTAAAGATGGGGCTTATTCGTTTGATGAAACGGTGGCGACGTATGTGGGATTTGGGGGGACGGAGGGGGAATTGCCAGCATATGTGATTATGGTTAGGGTTTGGGAGGATAATAAAACGGCGGGCGGGGAAGCTCAAGCGTTACCAGTTTTTAACGAGTTAAAGAATTATGTTCAGAGCTATTTGAAGATTGCGCCGAGAGAATAAGGATGTGATATAATTAAGGTTAGATATGGCAGACACGCTGAATAATGAGACTTTTTATGGGCTGATCTTGGCGATTTCGGCATTTTTGTTAGCGACGTTTTTGACACCGATTTATACTTATTTTGCGTATAAATATAAGTTTTGGAAGAAACAGAAAAAAACTACGGCGACTGGGGAAGCTTTGCCGGTGATGACAAAACTTCACGCGAAAAAGATGGCGCGACATTTTCCGACGATGGCGGGGATTGTTGGAGTAGTGACGGTGTTTATTGTGACGTGGATTTGTAATCTAAATCGAGAGCAAACTTGGTTGCCGCTGGTGGGGTTTATTGGGGGAAGTATAGTGGGGTTTATTGACGACATAATTAACGTATTTGGAGATGGGCACGGGGCGGCGGGTTTAAGGGCGCCGGTGAAGTTTGCGATGATTACGATAATCGGGTTGGTTTTAGGTTGGTGGTTTGCAGTAAAACTAGGATGGACGGCGATTGAGGTGCCGTTTTTCGGGGATTGGCAGGTAGGAACGGTAGGGATGATTCTGATTTTTGCTTTTGCGGTGGTCGCTACGTCGAACGCAGTAAATATCTCGGATGGTTTAGACGGGTTGGCGGGAGGATTGGCGCTGATGGCATATGGAGCATATGCGGTGATAGCTCTGTTTCAGGGGCAGTGGATGCTGACAGGTTTTTGCCTGACGGTAGTGGGGTGGTTACTTTCGTATATTTGGTTTAATGTTCCGCCAGCGCGGTTTATGATGGGCGATACGGGGTCGTTTGCAATTGGGGCGGGGTTAGGAGTGGTGGCAATGATGACGAATGCGTTTTTCTTGTTGCCGATTATTGGTGGTTTATTTGTGGTGGAAGCGGGATCAAGTTTGATTCAGATTTTTTGGAAGAAGGTTTTTCATAAGAAGTTATTTATTTCGGCGCCAGTACACCATCATTTAGAGGCACAAGGTTGGGGTGAAGCGAAAATCGTGATGCGGTTTTGGGTGATTGCAGGAGTATTCGCGATTATTGGGGTGTTTTTGGCGGCGCGAGGAGGAATTATAACGGGAGTTGGTGAAAAAACTGGAGTAAGAAAAGTGGAGGTAACGAGCGGAACGGGGGAGAATAATGCGTAAGCATAAAAGTGACCGCGTGATGGGGATGTTGACACTGATGCTACTCGGGATGGGCTTGATTGTGATTTATGCAATTGGGCCAATGCGGGCGAATGTTATGAATTCCGCTTATGGTACAAGTTATAGTGAAAATCATTTTTTTATTCATCAGCTAATTACGGTGGCGGTAGCGGTAGTGGCGGCAGTAGTGGCTTTTATGGTGCCATATAAGGTAGTGAGAAAGTTTAGTAAAATGGTTTTGGTTCTGGGACTATTGTTGTGCGTGGCGCTAGCTGGGTTGGCTGTAATGGGGAGTGGGTTAGCGAAGTGCGAGTTAGGGGCTTGTCGCTGGATTAATATTTCTTCTTCGTTAAGTTTTCAGCCGGCGGAAGTTTTGAAATTTGGGATGGTTTTGTATTTAGCGGGATTAATGGCGGAGCGAAAGAAAGAAGGGAAGCTTGATTCGTTGGAGTTTTGGTTACCGTTTGGACTAGTGAGTGGTGTGTCGTTATTGTTTGTAGTGGTAATCCAAAAGGATCTCGGGACGGGAATTAGCTTGATGGCGATTATTTTGGCAATGCTGTTTATGAGTGGAGTAAGGATGAAATGGTTTATAGCGACGCTCGGGGTGGTTGGTGTGTGCGGGGTGTTGGCGGTGGTAACGTCGCCGCATCGAGTGGAGAGGTTGTTGACATTTGGATCGGCAGAGTCGAGCGACTCGTATCATATTGAGAATGCGATGATTGCGATTGGTACGGGAGGATTTATGGGGGTAGGGATTGGTAACAGCGTGCAGGCGACGGGGTATCTTCCGGAGTCGATTAACGATTCGGTGTTTGCGGTGATGGGGGAAACGTTTGGGTTCGGGGGATTGGTGGCGGTGGTGGTATGTTTTACAACACTTTTAATGCGACTGCTTAGAGCGGCAAATTATCTACATGATGATGAACAGTCATTGGTAGTAGTGGGAATTTTTGCGTGGCTTGCGGCACATGTGATCCTAAATATTGCTTCGATGACGGGGCTAATACCGTTAACCGGGATTACTCTACCACTTCTAAGTGCGGGTGGAACAAGTATGATGTTTACGATGGCGGCACTGGGTTTAGCTTTACAGCTAACTTGTTATACGGGTAGGGAACCAAGAAGTGAAAAGAGTAGCCAAACGGTAGCAGAGAGGAGGAGTTTAGCATGAAAGTTTTAGTAGTTGGAGGGGGATCGGGCGGACACATTACACCGGCAGTAGCTGTGATTCGGGAGATTTTAGAGAAGCGACCGCGAACGAAAGTTGAGTTTTGGACGGATAGAAAGTATTATAAAAATGTTGTAAAAATTACAACAGAGATTGGGGTGCGTTGGGGGAGCGAAGCAAAGGGGAGTCGAGGACAATATATTCGAGTAAGAAAGATCGCAGCAGGAAAGTTTCGAAGGTATGCTGGTTGGACTGTGAAGGACTGGTTTGAAAATTGGTGGATCGTACTAAAAGATTTGGTTTTTGGAAATATTGTGGGATTTGTTGGATTTGTGTTGGGGCTAGTGCAGAGCTTTTTGCGTTTAGTTTTGCCAGGGAAAAGGCCAAATGTAATTTTTCTAAAGGGAGGGTTTGTAGGGCTACCGGTAGGGTTAGTGGCAAGATTGTTTAGAATACCGTATGTCGTGCATGAGTCGGATGCGGTTCCGGGTTTAGCGAATCGGATTTTAATGAAACATGCTGCGGTGATTGCGACTGGTTTTGACGAGATGACGGGAGTGAAAAATGCCGTGCAGGTAGGAATACCAGTGGCGCCGGAATTTAAGAAGGTGAGCGAAGCGGGTCAGCGGAACTTGAAGAAAGCTTTTGGGTTTGATCCGGAGCGGCCGCTAGTGGTTGTGACGGGAGGGAGTCAGGGGTCGCTGAATATTGATGAGGCGGTAAAAGAAATTTTACCAGAAATGTTGAAGTTTACAAGTGTGGGGCTTGTGGCGGGGAGACAACATTATGAAGATATGGTGGAATTGAAAAAATATGAAGAATGGGATAAGGCGAAACTGAAATCGAACTTTCGGATGTGGGAGTTTAACTCGGCAATGCATGAGTTAATGGGTGCGGCAGATGTGGTAGTGAGTCGCGCAGGAGCGACGACGATTGCGGAACTTGCGGCGCTTGAAAAAGCAGTAATATTGGTGCCATATGAGAGGTTGCCTGGTGGACATCAGACGAAGAATGCTGAAGGGTTGGTGGCGAAAGGGGCGGTGGTTATGATTGCGGACGAGCGAATGAACCAGCAGCCAGGTGTTTTATTGGAAGAAGTACGACATTTAGTAAGAAGTCCGAGGGAAAGAGAAAATTTGGCACAAAAGTTACACGATGAAGCGATGCCGGATGCGGCGGATAGGCTTGCGGAGGTGATTTTGGAGGTCGGGGATGGGACATTCCAGATACGAAAGGATGATGCCGAAGTGGTGAAGGTGGGCGAGGATGAGAAAAAAGAGTAAGATGAAAAGTATGCGTCTTGGTCAGACAATTGTGGCTGAGCGCGAATATGCAGAATCTGAATCGGAGCGGATGCAAGCGCAACGTAAGGTAAGACGTCGGCGGATGCATGGGGTGATGACTTTGTTGTTGATGATGGCGGTACTGGGGTTAGTCGGTTACTTGGTAGTAAAGGAAACGCTAGGCAAAGAAGAGGTAATTGAGGAAACCGAATATAAGATTGTGGCGCAGATTATTGATGAAGATAATCGGGGGCAGATTTCGATGCGGGTGAAAAGTTATATTGCGCAGCTAGAACAGGATTTTCAGGACGCAGGTTATAGAGTGGCGAAAGTGATTTTACCGACTGGAATGAGTAGGGAGTTATATGTAGATCTGGAGGGGCGAGAGGAATATTATAAGGTAAACACCGATCGGGGTTCGGCGGTGACGGTGGAGGATGTTGAAAGGATGATTAGGTATCTAGATGAACATGATTTGCATCCGGAATATGTGGATGTAAGAGTGGAGGGGAGAGCGTATTATAAATAGGGGGTTATTTGATATTTTGCTAAAATATGTTATAGTATGTAAAAAGAGATAAAGAAGAGGGAATTAAATAAAAACTAAAAATAAAAATGAAAGACGGGAAACATGGCATTAGTTCACGTTAGGGAAAGATGGAAGCAGGAAAGAGAACTATAAGAATGGTAAACGTGGAGTAGGGTGAAAGTGGATTTAGCTAAATGCAGATGGATCTGGAAGAGTGAGCCAAAAAACAGTTTTCGTAATTCTCTTCTAGTTCGGGTTTTGTTCGGTGATGAAAAGTAGGATAGAAGTGGGGTTTGAGCTAGGATGGTAGTTGTGGTTGTTAGAGCACAAAAAAGTAGGTTTTTACGGGTAAATAAAGGGAATTTAAGAAAAAATCGAAATTGGCGTTTTTTAAAAAAGTGGCGGAGGCGGGTTAAAAGTTAGTGGAGAGTTTATACGTGTTCTGACTCCAGATGTAATGTCGTAAAATCTATATTGTGCGACATCAAGTGTTGAGGAGTCAGTGTACCAAATATTAACAATAAGCGAGGTAAATATATGAATAATAACTCTAATTCTATTATAGCTAAGGTGAATGATGTTTCTCTAGTTACTAAGAAGAGTAAAGCTGGTAATGATTACCAAATGCTTGCAATCACATTTAAGAATGGTTACGTCTTCGAAACTTTTGCTAAAGCAGAACAGTTATTCATTATTAACTCTTTGAAATAGGATCTGTGGTACTTCATGGGAATATAAATAATTGAAGTTAAACATTCGTGAGAGGGAATGTATGCTACCTCCCCTCTCCTCGTTACGCCACTATCCGTACGGTCATATTAAATTTAACTGGGGATTAGGCTTATTATGGCTGAAGGTGCATCTGGTTTAGATGTTTCCGCTCTTACCTCTGCTCTCGGCGTTAGTGCATTTCAGGGGATTATCACCTCTGTACTTCCTATCGTTGCTGTAGCCGTCCTTGTCGGATTCGTGTTCTACACTGTCCGTTGGGCGATTGGTTTGTTCCGCGGTATCTAACCATTATGGGAGCGCACGCGCTGTCCGTAGCGCCAGTGCGCTCCCGGAGTTACCTCCACTTGGCAACAGAACGGAGGATTTAATGTTAAGGAAATAATTATGGATATTATAGGACAAGCTACTATTGATATTATGGCTTATTTCATGTCTGGTTTTACTATCATGCTAGTTGTTAGCTGGATTGCTTCCCTTTTTGCTTTTGGAAGGGATAATTAATGGCTTGGTTTGATATTCCGGAAGGATATACATGTGTGGTACGCTCGAACGATACAACATTGTACGCTTATCAAAACTCACGAAGGGATACTTATACGCAGAACGGTTTAAGTTGGCAAAAAACCGCTACCTCGACAAATTTTTCCCTTCCTTCGAATCCTGTTTGTGTCTCCACCCCTCAGATCCCTTCTTCGATTCTAACCGGCATCTTAGTTAGTGCTACTTTAATTGCACTCGGTGCATTTTCTATGATTACTAAAATTGTTAAAAGGAGTTTCTTATAATGGATACTTTTATAAATATTATTGTAACTATTGATATTATTCTCGGTGTTTTTATTTTGATCACTTTTTTGATTTCTCGATTCTTCCCTGCTATTCAGTGTAAGTTGTACGATTTTGTGAAGAAGATCAAGGAGCGTAGATTATGATTTTTATTAATTTCGTCTGTTGTATCCTAATTTTATCTGTCGTCCTTCTGTTGTTCTATTTAATATTTAATCGTCTTTAATGGAAAGGTTTATTAAGATGTTATGCAAGATCCGATCGGTTATATGCTCACGTATTTCATTTTTGGTTGTATGTTTGTTAGCATTATTCTCCTCATTCTCTGTATCATTACTTACGCCCTCTCCCGCTAATGCTTGGATTCCACTTGATTCTCATGGTACTACTGGTTTTATTAATGGTACTGTCCGTGTTGGGTCTTCTGATCGTGCTATGTCTATTAATGGGGGTGATCTTATTTATGGTCTTGGTTCGGCTTCTGGTTATGAAATCTATAACATTTGTTTTACCACTTCTTCTTTTCTTCCTCCTAATTCCTATATGAACTTTACTGTTACCCTTACTGGTAATGTTGCTGGTGATTTTTATGGTATTCCTGGTAATGATCGTCTTCAGATTTTAGATGTCGATGCCACTTATAACGGTGAAGGTGCTACTTATAATATCACTGCATTATCTCGTGCTAACAACAATAATTATTGGTGTCTTTCTTCTTATCAAAGAATGTGGGGTTCTCTCCCATCTAATGTTATTGTTCGTGTCTCTCCTGTTTCTTGGGGTTCTGTTCTTGGTGGAACTGGTTTTGTCAATGATGTTGCTTCTATTAAGAATCAACTTCAATCTATTCATTCTGATCAAAATGAGATCAAAAACTCCGTTAACACTATTCGAGATACCTTGAGTAATATGTCCTTCCCTGATCCTTCTGGCGCTATCAAGGATGCGTCTGATCTTGCTCATCAGGATGCCAACAACCAAATCGACGCTACTAATAAAACTACTGAAGCTATAAATAATCAAGCTAAGGAAGAACAAGATCGCTATGATCAAGATAAACAGGAAGAAGCAGATCGTGAGGATCAGGGTAATGAGGATGCTAATAAGTTGGGTTCACTCTTTACTTTTAACGTTCTTAACCCTTTTATTGGTATTTTTGATATGTTTCTTCCTAGTAGTAATTGCGCTTCTATTCCTACTCTTGCTCGCTTGCTTCATCTTGATAACTCTACAGTTTGTAGTTGGTTTCCAAGTGATGTTAGGAATATCGTTACCCCTGTTGTTTCTTTGTCTAGTTCTATGTTGTTATTTGGTTTTATTGTTCGCTGGTTGGATAAGGGGAATTTTAGTGGAGGTATTGAAGTCTAATGGGTGATCTAATCGTTAATGCTATTAAGTTTGGTTTAATTATTGGTATTGCTACCGTATTTTTCGGTGCTATCATGAACATTATTAATATGTTAGCATCTCTTGTTCTTGGTAATGTTATTGGGGAGGTTTTGGCTTTAGCTTCTATGTGCCTTCCTTTTGACGCTTCATCTGTTTTCGCTGGTTTTAGTGTTATTATTTCTGGTCTTTTAGCTTTCAAGGTTGCACAGAAGATATGGAATCTAACTGTAACGGCTGTTGATGCTACCTAGTGAGGATTATTATGCATCCACCTTGACTTTTTCTGGGGGGGGGTTTAATATTAAATGTAATTAATAAGGAGTTGCTATGGGTTTAAGGTTTAATGCTAATTCTGGTAAATTTGTTTCATATGCGCCTATTTATGGATCTCTGCAACGTATAGCTGATTCTTTAGAGAGGATAGCTGAATGTCTAGAAAACAACAATCAGTCGTCTGTTTAGATCCAATTGATCGAACACGTAAGAAACAGGATTCTGTTTTTGGACGACTACTAAAAACCCGCCCTCATGGCGGTAATCCAGTTAAAAAGACTGCCGAGATTGGTCATTACCTTTTCTGTGGTAAACAACGTCAAGGTAAAACTGTTTCTATGCTCTGGTATGCAGAAGTTCTTCAGAGCAAATGGGAACGTAAAGGTTGTAAAGTCAATTTTTATTCTAATATGGATATCGGTGAACCGATTACGAAGATGAACTTTCTTTCCACAATGCAATCTATCGAGTACGATCCTAAAGTCGTCCATATCTTTATGGTTGATGAGATTCAGGGGTATTTCCCTAAAGATACTAAAGATAAGTTTACACTATCTCTTATCGATGGTTTAACTCAGACGCTTTCTCAAATTGGCAAGCGCCAGATCTACTTACTCTCGACGGCTCAGGTTTATGGTCGTCTGCATAAGTCGCTTCGTGAACAATGCCTCTATATGGTACATTGTCGGCGATCGCGTATCAACAATAAAGTCGTAAACGATTTTATTGATGGCGACGACATTCTCTGTGATGATCTTGGACGTTGGAGTGGTATTCCGAAGGTGATCCACACTCATGGTTTGCCGAAGGCTCAGTTTGACACTCATCGCATGATTACGGAGTAGGTGATTTTCCGTGCTTAGCTTTTGCTTTTTTAGCGGTTTTTCACTAGCTTTGTTTTTCGTTGTACTTTAATATGGCGGGACTGGGTGGGGCGATAGCCCCATAGGTCCCCCCGCCATGAATAATTTTGTCAAATTGCACAACGTGTCTACCCCCTACTTGATTATATAGACACGTTGTGCATCATAACAGGGGTGAGATTTGGAGGTAATTTAGGTGCGTTTTATCAATAATTCTATGAAGGAATATCCAACTATGATCAAGATTTGTATTTATCGCGAACCATTGCGCTTGTCTGAGTCATCCGGCCGGCGCAAGTCTACCAAAAAGGCCTCAAATCCGCCTTCAAAACGCTCTCTCGCGCGTTCTAGGGCATCTTTGATGGATTTATGTATGTGTAACGATTTCGACCTATTTTGCACGTTTACGTTCGATCCTAAGCGCTATAATTCCAAAAGTATTTTGTCCTGTAAAAGTTATATGAACACATGGATCCGTAACGCGAAGGAACGACATTCTAAAAACCTTAAGTACCTTATCATTCCAGAACTTCATAAATCCGGTGTGATCCACTTTCATGCTCTGTTTAAGAACTACGAAGGTCGTCTTTGTGAATCCGGTATATTCCAAAACGGTAGACAAGTTTTTAATATTCCCTACTGGCATTTTGGGTTTTCCACATGTTGTAAAATTGACAATATCGAACACGTTTCTCGATACATCTCAAAATACATCACTAAAGAAATGATTACGTTTCCTGGCGACAAAAGATATTACTGCTCTCAAGGTCTTCGCCGTCCTGTCCGATCCCATAATGTTTCTCTCGATTTCCTTTCTTCCCTTCCCCCTCTTATGAAACATCTTATTTTCTCGAAGTGTGAATTTTCCGCCGATTCTGACTGCGAATACATCACTATTTCTAAAGACGATCTTCGAAATTTAACAGATTTTTCCGCTAACTCTTCTTCCCTTCTTTCAAAAAAGTCCAAAAAAACTATTGATTATTTTAAAAGTCTTATGTTATAGTGGAATTACTGATATGTTGGAGATATTTTCCGACATTAACACTTAGCACAATCTATATTGTGCGACATTAAGTATTGAGAAGTCAATGTACCAATTATTAACAATAAGCGAGGTAAATATATGAATAATAACTCTAATTCTATTATAGCTAAGGTGAATGATGTTTCTCTAGTTACTAAGAAGAGTAAAGCTGGTAATGATTACCAAATGCTTGCAATCACATTTAAGAATGGTTACGTCTTCGAAACTTTTGCTAAAGCAGAACAGTTATTCATTATTAACTCTTTGAAATAGGATCTGTGGTACTTCATGGGAATATAAATAATTGAAGTTAAACATTCGTGAGAGGGAATGATAGGGGGTTTCTTAATATATTGATTCCCTTGTTGGTGCGTTAATTCCCTGATTTTCTGAATGATTATATTAAGCGATTTCGGCAAGTTTATCTTCAAGTTGGGATTTAATCCAGGCAGTTAGTGAAATGCAGGCGCTGTCGCCGGCGGAATCGTGAATAGCGGCATGATAAATGCGCTTTTTTTCGGCATTATTGCGGGGAAAGCCGGCAATAATAGGAATATAGCCGAGGGCAACAGAAAGCTGGTCGGTGACGACGCGAGCGATGCGTCCATTACCATCGAAGAAAGGATGAATACGGATAAAATTGTAATGAAATTGAGCTAAGAAACGGCAGGTTTCATCGATGTCCGAGCTCTTAATGAATTCGATGCGGTCGCAAAGGGTGCGTGCGAGGGCATAAAGCTCATTATAAACCTCAGCGCCACCACAAGGTATGCGATGTAAATCTTCGTCACCTGGAGCGCCAAAACGTACGTCATGGCCGCGCGGACGGAGTTGGCCACACTCGCGATAAACGTAATTAAAAAGGGTATGGTGCATGGATTTCCAGTCGTTAAGCCAGTCTAGTTCCCTACGATGAGAAAAATCAGTGCGGATGTCAACGGAGGTTTCGAGCTGGCGAGCGAATTTAAGGATGACGTCATTAAGGCCTTGCTCCTCAGCGCTACGGACTAGAGGGTGAGTTGAGTTAATAGAGAAGCGACGTCCACTACGATATTCTGGAGTGTGACGGTATTTGCGCCAGAGAGACTTGGCGACGTCTGATTCGGGAATTTCGTAGCGTTCTTGGGCACTCATGAAGTCGTTTTCTTATTTTTATCATCTGGTTCTGCAGGATTATCTAAATGGCGAGAAGGTGGTTTCGGAGTGGAAGGTTTGGGCTTTTTCTGAGAAAGGGATTTGAATAGATTAAAAGGGGTTTTAATAGGTAGGACAGAGAATTTAAGCGTAGTTGGAGTCTTATCGTCATTCCCTGCTCTGCAAGCTTCGTCTGGATATTCGAGATCGGTACTTTCTTTAACAATATCGTTTAGCATGCCACGAAGAAGGTTAGCCTGGATACGACCAAGCTCATTGGCGGAAGCGGAATTTTTAGGGGTGGGTTTGATGCGGATACGAAGGCGGATTTTAGTGAAGGGGAAAGTATTTTTAAGGTCGGCGGCGGTTAAAAAATATCTTGTGCCATTAAAGTTAGCGAGCCAACTAGGATCATGGCTTGCTTCGATGAGTTCTGGGGTACGGTGGAGGCTTAAAGCTTGTAAGGTTTGGTCGATAACCTTTAAGATGTCACGGTATTGCTCGAGAAAATTGGTTTCCTGGTCGATGGAATTATGGTTAATAAGAAATTCTTCACTGGCGTAGGAAAGGTCAGAGGTGGTTTTTTGGAGAGTAATATCGCGGTAATCTACGGCGAGTTTTTTTAGACCTTCGGGGACTGGTCCGAGAGGAGAACGGATATAAGCGATATCTTCGATTTGCATGAAACCCTTACGGATTAATTCTTTATGGGTGAAATAAATTATGCGGGCGAAACGAAGTTTAACGATAGGTTGAGGACTAAGCGAAAGGATTGCGCGCGATAATTGGTAGAGATTCATAACTATAAATATTATAGCATAAGTGGGGACAGAGCCTAAATAGTTAGGGTTTAGTGTCGATTACGACGGAAGCGACGGTTTTTGTTGGTTTGGGGCGAGGTAGTTTTAAAGGGTTCGGGTGGTCGATTTTCGCCTTGAGTGGCACGTAAAGTGGCTTTACCGGTATTAACAAGGCGAGGGTTCGCAGTAGATCCGAGGAAATTTTCGGAGACGGCCGTAGCGACTTTCTGAGCCGTTTCGGGGGATTTAGGATGGGTTTTAGGAGTTTGGGAAGGATTGGAACTAACGATTTCCTCTTTAAGGCCATTTTCGGTGCGTTTAAGGCGGATTTCTTCGCCGGATGCCATCGTATGAAGCTCTGGTGTTACATTGGCCTTTGCGGGCTTCTGTGATGACGCTAGTGGTTTTTCAGGGATTTTTGGGGATTGAACTGGAGGATTTTGGGGGGATTTTTGGGGTTGGTGAGCTTTTTCGTTTGTGGACTTTCCATTTGCGGTCTTTTCGGCAACAAGATTGCCAAGATCTTTAAGTCCGAGACGTTGCTTCCCCTCGGCGGCATTGGGGGACATTTTTAGTTTTCGAAAATCATTCTGAGGAGTAGGTTGGTATTGGAAGTTAGGTTTAGGTTGTGGGGCGGTGTTATTTCGACTGTAAGAATTGTATCCGGAATTGTAATTCCCTGTTCCGCGAGTTGTATAGCTGTTATTGACTTGTTCTTCAACGATGTTACCCATACTGCCGGCGGCACGACCAGAATCGGAAAGTTCCTTTTTATATTTTTCGGATTGTTCAATAGTGGCGCGAATTTCGGCTTCGACATCGGCGCGATTGCGGGCGTAGAGTATGCGGGAGCTTTCGACAATTTTATCGAAGTTATCCTGGGGAGTAACAGGTAGAGATAGGGTAGTTGCCGAGAAGGCGGGCGCTTTTTCACCATTAATAATCATAGAAATAACGAAATGGCGGTTGTTGAGTTGGAGAAGATCGGACGCTTCGAAAGTTGGTTCAAATTGCTTAGCGAGGACTGGAGCATCATCGGCGGAGACACGGAAGCTAATAGTGGTACCGACGTTGCCAAAGACGGCATCACGGACAGATTCGGTCATTTGAGAGGTATATTGGTTAGCTACGGTAAGGTTGAGGCCGTATTTGCGAGCTTCGGACAGAATAACAGCAAAGGAATCAGTTGCGAAGTTTTGGAACTCATCAACATAGAGATAGAAAGGGCGACGGTCGGCGACGTCAGGGATGTCGGAACGGCTCATGGCGGCAAGTTGGACTTTGGTCACAAGGAAGGCACCCAGGATACCAGCGTTGTCTTCGCCGATGAGACCTTTCGATAGATTGACAACGAGGATTTTGCCTTCGTCCATGATTTTGCGAACATCGAAACTTGACTTAGACTGACCAATAATATTACGAATGATAGGGTTAGCCGTGAATGCACCGACTTTATTAAGAACAGGAGCAATACTTTCGTTAACTTGTTTTTCATTCCATTGACCAAATTCGTGTTTCCAGAACTGAAGAACGGTAACATCGGTACAGTAATCAAGGGTTTCTTTGCGGAAGTCTTTATCGGTAAGGAGTCTAGAAATATCGAGTAATGTAGTTTCGGGGCGATCGAGCAGAGCTAAGATAGTATGGCGCAGAATATGCTCAAGTCGTGGCCCCCAAGAATCGCCGAACATACGTTTAAGTACTCCGATAACTTCGGAACAGACGTTAGGTTTGCGGCTAGGATCGCTGATTTCAAGAGGGTTAAAGGCGACTGGATAAGCAGTGTCGGCGGGGTTGAAATAAATAACGTCTTGGATGCGGGATTCGGGAACAAATCTTAAATTATTGATGGCAAAGTCGCCGTGAGGATCAATAATACAATAACCTTGATTATAAAATACATCACTTAAAGCAAATAGCTCTAGCATACCAGATTTACCAGCACCGGTTTGGCCAATAATGTAGACATGGCGAGAGCGGTCACGACGATACATGCCGAATTGATGATTAATGCCACGGAAGTTAGTGAGACCAAAAGCTGAGATATTTTCGTCATGAGTGGGGTCACCATTAACAAGAGGGAGCTTTGCGGGAGGCTCGGCGGTTTTAGAGGAGGCCCAAACGATGTTTGGGGTTTCGACACTAGTATGGGGTAAATGGTAAACGGAAGCCAGTTCAGAAATATTAAGAATAAAGCCATGATCGGCAAATTGGCGCATTTTGTAAGCGTCAATATCTTCGGCTTTAAAGCTACCACCGGTAAGTTTAAAACCGTTTAGGTTGGTGGAGTTGTATTGCTTGAAGGTACCAACAAGCGCCTGCATGTTGAGTTTGGCATTGGTTTGGTCTTGACCAAGATAAGTGAGACGAATTTTAACTTCATAGCCAAGCTTAGTAGCCTTTTCTTCGGCTTTGGCAATACGGGTTTTATCCCGCTCAGAGATTTCAACTTTTTTAACTTCTCCGCCACTACCGCCAGTAGGAGGACGGAAAAAGGCGCCAAAAGCTTCAATGACCCATGTCCAATCAATGCTAGAGTTGCCACCGAAAAGTTTTTTACCATCTTTGATTTTTTTAATCCATTTGTCGGTGGTTTGCTTATGCCAGTCGTCGGGTATGGGGCGGGTGAGGATTTGGATCCAAAGTTCTTCGGAATTATCGGGGTTAAGTTTGGCAAGAGTGCCAGTGATGCCAGCTAGGGGGTCAACTTCGAAGTTCTCGAAGGTTTTAATAGGTAGGGCTTCGTTTTCGGTAAGGGTTAGTTCGGCCGTGTAAGAAACGGGATATTTTTCACGATCGTCGACATAATCATCTTTCATTTTGTAGATTTGGACGGTAGGGTATTGGGCGTAAATTTGGCCTTCGACGAAACTTTGGAGAATTTTTGGCACCCAAACGTAAAAACGGATTTGACCACCAGTAGATACGATTTCAAAACTTAAGTGTTCCTGGACGCCGCTGGTGGCTTGGAGTTCGGCTTTGTCTCGCAGGATACCGTGAAGACTGGCAAAGAGTTGTTCAGCGGCAAGCTCTTTTTTGTCGTTGGCGCGTGGAATCTCAAGCATAAGGAGGACAGAGTCGACGTTAAGCACTTTAAGACGATTAAGTTTTTTATAGTTGCGATAGGCTAAGAATCCTAGAACTAAGACGATTGGAATCCAGAAATATGGTTGAATAATGAAGTTAATTATTTGCGCAAACATATATTATATATTATATCACAACTAGGTTAGTTTGGTATAGCTAATTGGTTTAGCTTGACGTCTGTAGCGGATATGTTTTCTTTTCTCCTTCTTTGGTTTTTCTTCCTCATTTTTCCTTTCATTCATATTCTTCTCCCTTCTCCCTCCCATACATTATCTTCCTCACGGTGAGATATTCCAAATCGAATCCCTCACTTGATCGTTCGGGCCGTGATTTGGAATATCTCAGCCCAAAAGGATCAGTTCGTCAGATAATGTATGGGAGGGAGAAGAGGAGAAGAGGAGAAGGGAGAAGCAAGAAAGAGAATGGAAGAAGAAGGAAGAACAGAAGTTAAAAAGAAGGAGATGAAAGGAAGAGAATAGAAGGGGGAGGAAAAGGTAATCCATCCCACCGAGAAACCGGCGAATCGATCGTGGTAGCGCGACGGGTGGACGTTAGTACTATTGAAATGGAGGTAGTACGCGGCCGTAGCATTAGGATAAGTAGTAGTTGACCAGTAGACGCTATTACGGCCTGCGTACACCAATGAACCAGTATTTAGAGCGACGTACCCGCCGCGTACCGAGAAACCGTTGAACCGAGCGTCGTAGCCCGACGGGAGGACGTTAGTACTATTGAAATAGAGGACGTATGCGTATGTAGTATTAGTATAAGTAGTAGCTGACCAGTGGTAGCTAGCGAGGCCCGCGTACCTCAATGAACCAGTACTTAGATGGACATGCCCGCCGCGTACAAACTCATGTATTACGCATAATATATATTATTAGTATGCTAGACAGCGGATGGGGAAGCCATGCGAACGGGCATATGGTCCAAAAGATGATGCAACACTAGAAGAAAAGTTAAGATAGTAGGTATTGAAAGACGAGGCGATTGCGTTTGATCTGGTGTAGCCATTACGTTTAACTTCTCGTACTATACCGCTATCGATTAAGATAAATCCGCTACGGACGAAGTGAAGAATTATTGGTTCCCTTCGGCGAGCTTATAAGAGTCTTTGTCAACTTTATCAAAGAGTTGTTTGTTCTGGAGATTTAAGAGAACGGTTGTTTCTTTAACTTTGCGAGCACGAAGGACGCGCTTAACGATTTCTTCGCGAGTGAGGGGTTCGCCGGCTTCGCGGAGGATGGTAGTAATAATGTCGGAAACTGTTCCTCGAGCGTAGCCCCAAGAATTGAGGGCATAAATGCCACGACCAATGAGAATGAAGCGGGGATCTTTAATAAGTTCGTTATGGATAGCTTGGATGGTGACATTTTTGCGACGGAATTCGGATTTTGCGATTGCGTCGGCAATATCGGAGAAATGCATTGGCTCTTTTTTAGCCTCGAGGACGACGAAGATTTTGTCGCGAATATTGCGAGGGTTTACGGTAGGCCATTTTGCAAGACCCCAGAAACCGTTTAGCGTTGCTAAAAGTTTAGAAATTGAAGCGATGGCGCGGATATGGTCGGGGTGTTCGTAGTTTAGCATGCCATCAAGTTGTTCGATGGTGAGTGGCTCACCATGCTTTTTAATTACGGAAACAATTTCGTCGACACGGTTGTGGATGGTTTTTGCGTCACCATATTCGGCGATGCCGATGCCAGGAAAATAAAGATCGTTCTCGTCGAGTGCTGTCAGAACATTAGAAATCGCGCCGATAAAAGTAATACGGGCGCGTTCGGTAGGAGTGGCTTTATGGCCGTAGATGCGATCGGCGAGGTCAGCAGTGCGCGCGACGCGTCCCATCTCGGTAAGATTACGGATTAAAAGTTTTTCAGCGGCGGCGAGGTCTTCGATAGTTCCCTCATCGGCACCAATACGTAAACGTACGAGAATGGCTTTTTCTAGCTGACGTACGCGCTCGCGTGTAATATTAAGTAGATCGCCAATTTGCTCCAAAGTTTCTTTTTGTCCTGAGAGCCCAAAACGTCGTGAAATGATTTCTCGTTCGCGGTCTTGTTCGATGATATTTAGACTGCCTTGTATAGCTTTTTCGATAGTGTTGGCGTTGTCCATCAATGTTCCTTCCATCCCTCTATCTTAAATTTAATATTAAAACATTTATTTTATGATAGCATATTATTAAAATGATGTCAACGAGTTTTTTTCAAGATTTTATCTTAAAATAAGGTCTCCGAGAATATATTACAGCATATTTGCGAAAAAAATCGAGACTACGTGAGATGTTGACGTCTTGAATTCTATTATAGCACTTTTAGTGGTTTTATAGCAAAAAAATATCCAAAAAGTTGATATTTTTAAGCATAAGTAGAGTTTGGTAGATTTTTGATGATAGTTATGGTTAAAATCGCTAGGTCTACTTTTTGGTGGTCTTGCGGGCTGAAGCCTTTTTCGGGGTCTTTTTGGTAGTTTTGGCTTTAGTAGTTTTACTAGTTTTAGCGGATTTTTTTGCAAAACGTCCAGTAGCAGGTTTTTTATTCTCAAGCATAGCTTTAGCTTCTTCGAGAGTAATTTGTTTTGGGTCTTGATCTTTAGGAATTTTGGCATTATTGAAACGTCCAGGGCCTTTAACATAGGGGCCATAGGCGCCATTGATAATCATGATGTCGCCCCAGTCGGCGATGATGGAATCGAGTTTTTCTTGATAAAGTTGTTCGGCGGTGGCAAGATCTATAGTATAGGGATCGTGATCTTTGAGCTGAATGTTATAATTTCCGGCTTTAAGATAAGGACCGAAGGGGCCACTAGAGGCGATAATAGTAGCTCCATCTTTGGCTTGACCGAGCTCGCGTGGCAAAGCGGGGAGATCGAGCTGTTTAAGGGCGGCTTCGAGTGTGACGGTTTTTTCGGTCATGCCCTTTGGAAGTGGGGCGAAGCGAGGTTTTTCACCACTAGTTTTTTCGTTTTCGCCAAGCTGGATAAAACCACCATTACGTCCAATTTTAGCGTAAATTGGCTGTCCAGTTTTAGGGTGTTTCCCTAGTTCCCTAGCATTATTATATCGGGCTGATTCGTCGGATTTAAGTACTTCTTTTTGGAAGGGGCCGTAAAAATCGCGGAGCATTTTAACGCGTTCGAGCTTTTTTTCGGCGATTTTATCAAGATCTTCTTCGATGTTGGCGGTGAATTGATAGTCGACAATGTTATTAAAATTGTCGGTTAAGAAACCGGCAAGAAGTTCGCCGATAGGGGTTGGTAGAAGTTTGCCTTTAGTGGAGCCAGTTTTTTCGGTAACTAGTTCGCGTTTAACATCGCCTTTTTCGAGGGTAAGTTGGATAACTTCACGAGGTTCCCCTTCAGAGTCGCCCTTAATAACATAACCGCGAGTTTGAATTGCGGACATAATTGTTGCGTAAGTGGATGGACGACCGATGCCGAGTTCTTCGAGTTTTTTGACCAGTGAGCCTTCAGTGTAGCGAGCAGGTGGCTTAGAAAAGTTTTGGCGGGCGGTGATTTGGCTAGTTTTAACGATATCTCCAACCGTAAGGGTTGGAAGTTCATCTTCTTTTGTGCGGCCAGTAACTTTTAAGAAGCCGTCAAAGACAATAACTTCACCTTTGGCTTCGAAAAGATACTTTTTTTCAACATCAGTCTTGAGTTGAATGACGGTTTTTTCGGTTTTGGCTTCGGCCATTTGAGTAGCAAGCGTACGATTACGGATTAGACGATAAAGTTTACGTTCGTAATCAGTTTTTCCGGCAACTTCTTGTTCGATATGGGTGGGGCGAATGGCTTCGTGTGCTTCTTGGGCGCCAGCAGATTTAGTTTTAAAATTACGTATTTTAAGGTATTCCTTACCGAAGTTCTCTTCAATATAACTTGCGGTCATGGCGATGGCTTGTTTGGATAAATTTAAGCTATCGGTACGGTGATAGGTAATGAGGCCGGCTTGGTAGAGAGCTTGGGCGGCATTCATAGTTGTACGAGCAGAAAAGCCGAGCCGTGAATTGGCTTCGATTTGCATACTGGCGGTTGTAAAAGGAGGAGCAGGTTTTCTGGTGCCGGGGCTAGTGGTAACATCGCTAACCTCCCAGTCGCTCTTTGCGACTTTTTCGAGGAAGTTGTTGGCGGTTTTTTCGGTGTCAAAATTATGATTTAAAATAGCAGTAATTTCAGCTTGTTCTTTAGTGAGGAATTTGCCGGTAACTTTGAATTTTGCGCTGGCGGCAAATTTTTCGATTTCCTGTTCGCGTTCAACAATTAGGCGAAGAGCGGGCGATTGTACGCGTCCGGCAGAAATTGCGCCAGGAACTTTACGTCGTACAACTCCAGAAAGGTCAAAACCGACGAGCATATCGAGGGTCTGGCGGGCTTGTTGGGATGACACCATGTCCATATCAACGGTGCGAGGACTTTTAATGGCGGCTTCGAGGGCAGGTTTAGTGATTTCGTGGAAAGTGATGCGTTTTGTGCCCTTAGGGAGTTTTAGTACTTCCATGAGGTGCCAAGAAATTGCTTCGCCTTCGCGGTCTTCGTCGGTTGCGAGCCAGATAGTTTCGGCATCCGCAGCGGCTTTTTTGAGGTCAGAAATAATCTTTTTGTGTCCTGGGTCAATTTCGTAAGTAACATCGAAAGTCTCTTTGTCGACTTTAGTATCTTTACGAATATGCCCAACGGAAGCGAGGACGTGAAAATCCTTACCGAGGTATTTTTCAATGGTATGAGCCTTAGCGGGGGACTCGACGATAACTAAATTTTTTGGCATATATTATTTATGATAGCACATGTGTCAAGGATTTTGGGAACTCGAATAATGTGTTTATGGTTTACGAAATCTTTAAATATTTAGTGTTGTAAGTTTTTGCTAAACTATGTTAGAGTGCGTGGAGAGCAACCGGGCTAGAACATGAAGAGGGTAGGGTGTGGAGTCAGAATAGGCGGAAGGAGTAGTGATGTTCAAAACTTTACTTAGATTTTTTCTAAATATTTTGCAAGACCGTTTGCAAAATGAGACGAAAAAAATTGTGATCGTGACGATTATAATAACCGAAGAGCGATCACAAAACAAATAAACCCTGTTTTGATTGTACTTTACTTTTACGGTTATGTCTAGTCTTTTTAAGAAAATTCTGTGAGTTCTTAGCCCATAGGAGGTTGCTCGGTTTAATGTGACTTCATGTATCTTAATAAAGTGTTGAGAAGTTAAGTGGGTGTGATATGTGATTTTGGGTCAGTGTGGTCGATCGTCTGGTCCTAAAACACCAAAAAGCCCCAGATCTAGGTAAGGGTGGGCATCACCTATTTCTGAGGCTATTTGGCCCTATAACGCATCGTCGTTCGACTCCGAAGGGTTCCGGAAGCGCGACCCACCTCACACAAACACGGGGCCCGCCGGTTATAGGGATTGCTATGCCTTCGAATAAACCCTAAAAGTGGAGGTAATACTTACAGCTGACGACCTTAGAAGAAATCGACAGCCCTAGGGACTTCAAAAGCACGCAATTTCGACCAATCTAAGCAAGCTTAGACTAGCGAAATTATGATTTATTTAGGTACAGTTGGAGTTACATTAACCCTAACTGATAAGCATTATAGCACACGGAGTTTTATATGTCAATACTTTTTTCAAACTTTCTTCAAAAAATCAATGAAGTTCGACCCCAAGAGGCTAATTTTACAGAGGTGTTAGAGTCCATTGCGGTAATGCCTAAAATGTTATATTTTTATGGTAAAATACCAGAAAAACGGGTCAAAACAGTAGCAATCGTAGGGACGCGGAAGCCAACAAAATATGGTTCAGAGATTGCTTATCGGCTGGCTTATGAAGCAGCAAAACGCGGGGCGATCGTGGTATCAGGGCTGGCATACGGGATAGATTCGGTGGCGCATCGGGGAGCGCTGGATGCGGGTGGGATAACGGTAGCGGTGCTGGGAACTCCGATCGATAAGATTTATCCGCGGGCGCATTTGGGGCTAGCGGAGAAGATTGTCGAGACGGGAGGGGTGGTGATGAGTGAGTTGGCGCCAGGGGCGAAATTTTATCCAAAAGTGAGTTTTTTGGAGCGGAACCGGTTGATTTCGGGGTTAGCTGATGTGGTGGTGATCCCGGAGGCGGCGGAGAGGAGCGGGTCGCTAAATACGGCGGCACATGCACTCGAACAGGGGCGGGAGGTGTTTGCGGCGCCAGGAGATATTACGCGTCCAATGTCGAGAGGTTGCAATAGGTTAATTATGCAAGGTGCGACACCATATTTAGGGGTAGATGATGTCTTAAATTTTCTATTTCCACCAACTAGAAAAAGCAGACGGCAGGCGACATTATTATTTGGCGATACCGAGGAGGAAACCAGAATTTTGCGACTAGTTGAGGCGGGATGTACTGATGGTGAAGTGCTGATTAATGAGTTAGCATGGTCGGCGGCAGAGTTTAATCGGACAGTAATGATGCTGGAGATAAAAGGGAGGCTGAAAGCAATGGGGTGTAATCAATGGTGTTTGGGATAGAGTGGTGATTTCGGTTATGTAATAGTTGAATTTTGGAGGATTTACATAAAGAGTATTGACATTTTTGAGAATATGTGCTACTATCTTGAGTAGAGACTGTCATGCAATAGGGCTGGCAGAATTGTAGTTTTATCAGAATAGGAGGAATGTATTATATGGCACAATTAATTGGTGGTAGAGCGTGCGAGAATGGCGGAATTTCAGGAGAGCTGAAGCACGGTCCGGAGACAAGTGAGGCCATCCGGGAAGCATTTGTTCGTGGTGGTAGCATTAATTTCATTATGTACCCCTGGATTTCTGCGGGAGATAATATCGGAATGGTTCCGATATTGGTTGGCGAATGGCCGGTTCTTGAGATCAGTGTTTCCGCGGCGAAGTGTGTGTCGCTAGATGGCAAGCAGTGGATTATAGAGGGCACGGTGACCCGTGACTTTATACGCAGAGCTGGGGAGACCGCCCATACCAATATTGACCAGGTAAGGGCGGACGACCTGACGTGTTTTTACGCTGGGTCGTATGTAGTGCTCCACTATGATGTATTAAGCCATAGTGGCGGAGTATATCTCATCAAAACCGGCGTAAAACATGAGAGGTTTTTCATGTTGCCGCCGCTGCCGCCGCGTAATGTTCCCGATCTTTGGGCTTCAGCGGTGATACCTCAGGAGAAACTGTTGGCATACGATCTGGAGACGAATGAAATTGTCGAGGTGGATGACTATGAGCCTGCTACTTTGGCAAAGATGCCGAAGCCATCGACGTCGTCAGAAGATGAGGATGGTCAGAGTGCTGGCGATACCGAAGAGGAGTCTGATGGTACCGAGGAGGACTCTGGAGATGAAGGCACGACTGGTGCTGGAGGGGCACCTAAGAGGCCGCAAATCGGAATCGTTAAGAAGAGAGGTTAACCAAGCTATATGCTCTCAATTTTATTGAGAGTGTCAAAATATCGAACCCTCCTTAGCCCCGCCCTTTAAGGGTGGGGCGACAAAAGTATACCCTTAGAAGGGTTTGAAGCCCCGGCCGGATTTTGGTCGGGGCAATTTTGTGTTGTATGATAGACTAATTGAGAACTTCCTGGATACGATGGACTGCATCTTGGAGGATGGTTGGAAGTTGGGATTTTTCGTCGGGAGTGAATTTACCGAGGACGAAGTTGATGTCGCCAGTTTTTTGGCGGATGGTTGGATTATTAGAACCGAGACGTAGGCGTGGAAAATCGGTTGTATGAATGGTATCAGTAATAGATTTTAAGCCATTATTACCTCCGCTAGTTCCCTTTGCGCGGTAGCGCAAGGTACCAAAATTAAGATCGAAATCGTCACAGATGACGAGAATATCTTGAGGAGAAATTTTATAGAAACGCATAAAAGCTTGTACGGATTGTCCAGAATTATTGTAAAAGGTTTGAGGTTTAATCCAGATTTGATCGCTGGTTTTAAGCCAGATGGCATTAAATTTAGGTTTTTGCCAAGTTAAATATTTGATTTTGGCATAAAAATCAAGGGTTAAGAACCCAAAGTTATGCCGAGTAAAGTTATACTCTGGACCAGGGTTGCCGAGACCAACAAGAAGTTTCATGTATTGTATTATAGCACAGAAGGTTTTCTTTCGCTTCTTCGTAGCGTACCGAGAAACCGTTGAAGCGATTGTCGTAGACCGACGGGTAGATGCTAGTACTAGCGAAACCGAGGCGATACGCGAACGTAGCATTAGGATAAGTGGTAGCTGACCAGTAGTAGTTATTGAGGCCCGCGTTCCTCAATGAACCAGTATCTAGATAGACGTGCCCGCCGCGTACATTAGCGCACCGAGAAACCGATGAATCGAACGCTGTAGCGCGACGGGAAGACGTTGGTACTATTGAAATGGAGGTGGTACGCGTCCGTAGCATTAGGATAAGTAGTAGTTGACCAGTAGTAGCTATCGTGGCCCGCGTACCTCAATGAACCAGTATTCAGAGTGACGTTCCCGCCGCGTACATAGTGGGTCGATGTGAATGATATTGACAAAAATAGACGAGTGTGCTATTATAGAGGTAATAAGGAAACCTTTGGTGACCTTATGAACTAGCTTAGCTGTTTGCTGGTGGGGGTATTTTTTATTTTCAGAAGAAAAATGAGCGGTTGGGAGCTAGGCTAGATATGCACTTTAAGGAAGAAGGTGATAGGATTTGTCGTGAAATATGTAAGTATTATTGATCTGTATTTTGTAGCTTTGATAAAGTCAAACACTGAAAAAAGGAGGGGTTCCAATGGACTTATTAGGAATAGCGAAGTTAAAAGTGGAAGAACGCGGAGGGGTATTCTATGATGTTTCACATGCGCCGTCGAGGGCGAAGATTATGTCGAATCAGCGGCGAACGGCGAGCTTGAACGGCGAGAGTTTAGATGTAATTCACGTGCGAGTTTTAGTGAAAAGTGAACCGGTTGATTTGCACATTGGCGTGCGGTCGCGTGGTGGGATAGCGCTTTAGGCGGCGAAACGATCTTGTTTTACGGAAATATTATTAATGTCGGTGAGATGAGCTCTAATCATGGTGCGAAGAAAATTTTTAAATATGAACAGCCAGTAGTATTAATGGTTGATTACGCGAAAGAGGCTGAATTAAGGCGGAAGGCGGGATAGAGATACTGAGATAAAAGGTGTAGTAGCACTGCTAAAATATCACTAGTTTACAACCCTGCTAGTATAGACTAGCGGGGTATTTTAGGCTCATGAAGTGGGGATTTTAAGATTCATGAAGTTTGTCAAGGATGCTTTGCATATCCTGAAGAAGGCGTTTGTTTTTGGTCTTGAGGGTGCGAAGACGCTGGATGTTTTCGACTTCGATACGATAAGTTGGCATAAATTTAATGATGATACGTTTAAGACGAGTAGTGCTAATATAGAATTTTGATGAGCTAAGGTGGATAATTTCTTCGCAAATCGTGCCGTTATTAATCTTTTCTTGGTTAAAATCGGCTTGGTGGGCTTTGATGAAGGTGCGTGCTGCGGCTTTAACCTCTTTGACGCGAGAACGAGATTTGCTATTGTTGATGGCGAAGCTTTCAAAGCTAGCAAAGAGGCGCCAGTAGAGCTGATGGTGTTTATCGTAAAGGTGATTTTTAATCAGGAAGTCGTAAAGCTCGAAAGCGATGTAAAGGTGATCAATAGCATAGTCGGGACCGTCGTTTGTGGACCAAGTCTGGGACATGATGCTACCTTCATGACGAATATAGTTATAGAGACGTTCATTGATGTAATAGGCAGTTTGGCAAGCGCAAAGATAAGCGGTGCAGAAGTAGGCATCTTCGAAATGGCGACCGGTTGGGAAGGTGAGATTATATTGTTCAATGATGGACTTTTTAAAGATTTTGTTGGTAGGAGAAAGATCGGTGTAGAAAATCAGGTTTTCGTTGATGACTTGCAGACCGTTGTAGCGTAAAGCATAATAGTTATCGTCACTAACTCTCATGTCGGCATGAGCTTGGTAGATGACATTTATTTCGTTAATAGCGATGTCGGTATGGTGGCTTGTGACGGCATGATGCATTTTTTCGCAAGCAGTAGGCTCGTAATAATCGTCACCATCGCAAAACATAACGTAATCAGCCTTAGCGGACTCAAGGCCGAGGTTACGACAGGCGGAGATTCCGGAATTCTGGGTAGTTTGGAGGAGGCGAATGCGGGAGTCTTTTTTAAGGTATTCTTGGATAATATCAAGAGTGTGATCTGTCGAGTTGTCATCAACGCAGATAATTTCGATATCTTTAAGGGTTTGATGGATGAGCGCATCAAGGCAAGTGTGTAAATATTCTGCGATATTATAAGTTGTTACAATAACGCTAATTAGTGGTTTTTTCATTTGGTTTTCTCCTGAGAGTTAACGGTGGACTTTGGGTTGGTAGAAGTTACTGATTGGTCGGACGATGAGATGGTTAAAGAATGATTTAATTCGGAGAGTTGTTGGCGGAAAAGTTGGACTTTGGATTCAAGAAGGTCGCTACTAGCATAGAGTTCGGCGATGAGCTCAGAAGTTTTTTGAGCTTTACGATAGGAAGGGTGGGTAAGACCCCAAAGTTTTTTGAGCTGTTCGCGGAAAGCGAGTTTGAATTTTAGCCAGCGGATATGAAGAGCAACTCGCCAGGTTTTATGGCGTAAAATGTATTGTAGAAGTTGCCATTTATAGTTTTCGAAGTAGGTTTGACTAAGCAGACCATCTTGGTTTGCGGTTTGATATTCTTTGCGGACAACATTGATAAAATCTGGAAGAAGTTTATTATTAAGGCGGAAAAGATTCCAGTAATAGGAGCCGAATTTAGAAGCTTCCATAATACCGCTAAACTGATTAAAAAGATGGTTTTTGCGAAGGTACTTTTCGATTTCGGCATATTCATAACAAACGTTCATAACTTTGCCGGGGTTATTGACGGATGAGGCTTCGTTGTCGATCCGGTAGTGTAGAAAGGCCTCGGTCGTGAAGTAGGCGCGCTTAGCAGAGCTCCAGACTTTAAAATTAAAACCTGTGTCTTGATAAGAGGCTCCAGGAGTGGGGAGGAAATCGATATGGTTTTGGTTTAAGAAGCTGCGCTTATAAAGAGCCGACCAAATGGCAGGAGCTTCATAAAAGATCCAAGTGTGACGAGAAGGATCAATAATTCGGCCAGCATCCACGGGATTAATATAATAATTCTTCTTGTCTTTGCCAGATTTATTATAGTAATAATTAGCTCTCACAACTTCGGCATTATTAGTAGTGGCGAGTTGATAGAGTTTTTCGAAAGCGTCGAGATCGATAAAGTCGTCGGATTCGACGATACCGATGTATTCGCCAGTGGCTTTTTTGAGGCCTTGATTCATGCTATCGCCGTAGCCAGAGTTCTTTTTATTGATGACGCGAATACGAGAATCGGATTTTTGAAATTCTTGGATGATTTTAGGTGATGAGTCAGTCGAGCCGTCGTTGAGACAGATGATTTCGATATCGTGTAGGGTTTGGTTGACTAAACTTTCTAGACATTGACGTAGATATTTTTCGACATTGTAGATAGGGACTAAGATTGAAACTTTGGGGGATTTTGAAGACACAGTAACTCCTAGTTTGTTTTGTAATAATCTACAGATAGTTTAGCACAGAGAAGTAATCCTATCAAGCAGGGCCTTAGGAGAGAAATCGGTGGTTGAGAGGTGGAGTCCGCGAAGATGGACTTCTGGAGATAAGGAAAGACTAGATAGCTCAGTAAGAAAGTTGGCGCGCGAGCGTTTTTCGGTACGGGAATGATTTTCGATGAGATGGATGAGGATTTGGCATGATTCCCTTTTTTTGGTAGGGGTGGATTTTTCACCAAAGAAGATAAAGTCGGGTGTAAATGTTTGGCAGTTTTGGAAAAGATAGAAATTAAGGAAGTTGGGGTTTGGAAAGAGATAAAACTCAGTGAAGAACTGTTCAAGAAATGGGGCGGTACTGGCAAAGGTTTTGAGGAATAATTTTTCGAGGCGACTTCCGAAAAAGTCGAAGTAGGGATACCAGCCAAAAGCGCCGAGGTTAAGTTGGAGATTGGTTGAGCGGGAAAGAACTTGGCTGGTTCCGAATTCAGAATCATCCTTCCGATGACGGTATTTAACGGTGGCTTGGGATGGAAAGATGGTTGTAAGCGGATAAGGGTTGAAATCGGTTGATCCCGCAGTAACTCTTGTGAATTGAACGATTTTGGTTTGGATGGCGATAAGGATTTGGGTTGCAAGTTCAAGTTGCTGAGCGGGAGTAAGTGAAATTTGGTCTGGAGTTTGGTCTGGCTGATTGTTTTGGAGGAGGGAGAAAGTGATTTGGGAGTTCTGGAGGAGTTTACTAAAATCGGTTGACGAATATAAGTCAGGAAAAATAGTTTGGAGATTTTGAAAAGTAAAGAAAGGATTTTTAGTAAGAGCGAAGTGTAAAATATGTGGTGAAATGATTTGGTGGATTATATTAGTGTGGAGTTGGGGAGGTTTAGAACTAGTGTTAGAGCTGGAACTGAAATGTAAATTTAGAAAAGCGGAAGTTGCTCTAGTGTGGTTAGAGCGGAGTTTAAAAACAGTATTAGAAAAGTCGAAAAGGTTTTTGGTATTAATGATAGTAAGCGATTGGGATTTTAATGAATTACGATAACAAAAGCGTTTTTGGTAGAAGTGAGAATTTTGAAATTCTGGTTTCATGGTTAAAGTGTATTCGGAAGAGTTTTGATCAAGTAATCCAGTTGCGATGAGGGCTTGACGAAGTTCTTGAAGATATTGGGGGTTCAAGGCGGCGTGGTAATGTAGCTGTTCGAGAAGGCGAAGTGGATGATTAGTTTGTTGGTCGAATTTGCGGAGATATTTTTGGGGATTAAAAGTGGTTTTAGGAGGGTTGCTGTTAGCTGGAGGAAGAAAAGGAAAAAGTCGGGCGCCACGGCCGATTAGCTGCGCTTCGCGGATGGTGGTCTTGCCGGGTTGGTTGTTTTTGGCATCACGTGTATCGTAAAGACGGACGATATCAAAAAGATTTAAAACGTCCCATCCTTCATTTAACATATCGACCGCGAAGATAGCACGATAGGGATTTGTGGCACTTTCTAGTGAATTAAGTTGTTGTTGGGTTTCTGGCGAAGAATGTCGGCCGTCAACTAGAAGAATGTGCTCAGATGAGAAACTAAGTTTGAGATCATCAAGTAAGTTATTAGTATTGGCTTGCAAGATTGTAAAAGCGGTTTTTAAGACTCCAGTAGCAGTGCGAGAAAGGGCGAGAAGTTTTTCGTGGGAGAGAGTTTTAATGAGGGTTTGGAAAAGTTGAAAGTTTTTTTGGTTGTCGGAAATAGTTTTAGATTTAAAAAGGATGATTGGTTGAAGATGGATCTGGTATTGATGAGCGAGATATTTGCGAGCTTCCGAAATGATGATGGCATGCAAAATGCGAGTTGATAAATCAGAATCTACTTCGTAAAAAAGGATATCTTTACTGTAACCATCTCGACGAAATTGAGATAAATCATAGCGGATGAGGGTGCGAGGGAGATATTTTTGAGCGATTGATGGAGTCTCGAAATCTATCGTGGCGGTGAATTCGAGCAGGATAGAAGATTGCGTATGGTGGCGGATTTTTTGGATCGTAAGTTCCCAGGTTTGGTTGTCGGCGAGTTCGGATTTTGAAAGTAGAGTTTGACGGTTATGATGATGGGCTTCGTCACCGATTAGGATGAGGTTTTGGTTTTGAAAATCTGTGAAGTTAAGTTGATTTTCGCAAGGGTTGTGGAGGGAGGCATGAAGAGTTTGGATGGTAGTGAAAAGAATGTTGATGTGATGATCGGAGGACATAAAAAGATTTGGGAAATTTTGGACAGCGCGAATTTTAACGGGATGTGAATTAATAATAATCGGATCTTTAAAAAGGTATTTGGGGCTGAGTGGATTAGCAAAGTTGTCGCGAGTTTTAGTAAGAATGTTGGTGTTATTGACGAAAAAGAGAAAGTTTGAAAAACCTTGATGATATAACTCAAGAATGAGCGCGGCCATAATGAGAGTTTTGCCGGAGCCAGTGGCAAGTTGAAAAAGTAGGTGGCGATTAGTTGTGGCGAACTCGGGAGAATTTTGGTGTTTTAAGTAATGTAAAAAACGTTTGATGGCGAGAGCTTGGTAGGGGCGGAGTTGATGACGAAGATTATCTGTAATATAAGATGGAATGTCTGGTAGCTTCTCGGATGGAAGTTGATTGTAAAACGCAGTAAGATCTGTGGATTTTTGAGAAGAAAAAGTTTTAGCAGTCATAGAATTTTTGATTTAGGTTTTTATCGTAAGGGGATATTTCGTAAAATGGGTCATTAATCTCGGAATAGTTTACATAGAGTGAGTTGGCGTCGATAAGATTTACTAGTATGCGACGTTGATCGCGAATGGAAAGTTTCTTAAAACTAGTAAGTTGAACTTTGGTTGGGTCAATGCGATGCGAAAGAAAATTGGAATGTGTAATCAGTTCGAGTAAGTTTGGTAGGTCGGGCGCGGGATCGTGGAGGGCTTTTTTGCGAAAGAGGTTAGCATCATCTTTCAGTGTGCAATAAGCAAAACTGCCACCGCCTTGCCAGTTAATGGCTTTAGAAAAATCAGTATCGTCACCATGAATAACATTTTGTAAACCGGTAATAACATCAGCCTTTTTTGTATATGTCATTTGTTCAATACCAATATAACGGCGACCGAGTTTGTGCGCAACTTTGGCGGTTGTACCACTGCCAAGATGGTAATCAAGAATTAAATCGCCAGGTTTTGAAGAGGCTTCGATAATGCGCGCAAGAAGTTTTTCGGGTTTTTGAGTGTTAAAGCCAGTCCATTCTTTGGAGAGATTAAAGACACTGTTTATATCGGACCAAACGTTAGGTGTGGTAACGAGACTGTAAGTTCCCTGATCGTCTCGACTAAGCTGTGGTATGGAGGTGGTGGAATTGTCGGTAGCTGGTTTTTGAGGTAAAAGTGGGGCAGAGTGAAGATAGCGTTTGATTTTTGTGGCGTGAAAGTAGTTTTGGCCAGGGACTTTGGAATACATAAGGATTTGGTCATGTTTGCGAGCGAAGGTATTTGGTTTGGCTCCACCCATATAGTATTGCCAAGTTATGTCATTAAGAAAGTTTTCTTCACCAAAAAGTTCATCGAGGAGAACTTTACAATAATGGACTTGATTAAAGTCAAGATGGACGTAAATTGTGCCAGTTGGGGCAAGTAATTCCCTAGCAACCTCAAGGCGATTCTTCATGAAGGTTAACCAAGTAGCCCGAGAAAAGTTATCGTTATAGTGAAAACTGTCTGAGGCGGTATTAAAAGGAGGATCGATATAAATAAGTTGAACTTGGTTATGATAGCGTGGTAATAAGGAATATAAAACTAGAAGATTGTTGCCTTTAATAATGAGATTGTCATCGGGATTATAATTATGGTCTGAACTAAAACGATGCTCGCCGGTTTGGTCGTAATATTTCCAGTCGGTAAAAACTTTGGGAGCAAGGAGGCTTGTAATATCATCGGCTGCAAGGATGGTGTTAAGAAAGATTTCGGGGTGCGATTCGTGAGGATTGGTTTGTCCGCCTTCGAGCAGGCAGTCTTTGTAGGGCCAGTCGAGTACGACTTTTGAGGAGGAAGAAACAAATGTTTCGTCTTGGGTGAGGCCGATTTGGTTAGCAAAGGTAGTGTAGGAATCTGGTAAAAAGTCTTTTTGAGAAAGATATTTGATGAAACGGTCGATTTGAAAGATCGGGCCAGCTGAGGTTTGTGTGAAAAAATGTGATTTTAGGTTTGGTTCTTGCAAAAGCAGTTCGAGAAGTTTAGGGTCATAGTTTCTGGCGGCGGCAATGATATTGGTTTTGTCCAAGTTTTGTAAGTTTAGTTGATTGGCTGGGGCAGGGTTTTTCAGTAAGAAAGATTTTTCTTTGGCAAGAGTTTGTATTAGAAGGATGGGAAAGGGGAGGTCTTTATCGGAAGTGTGTTGGTTTTGGTTTTTTGACATATATAATATATATTATAGTCGAAAAAATAAAAAACGGAATCTGATTACTTGTGGTTTTGTAGTGTGATAGTGGGAGCTATCTATGACTTTTTACGGAAAAATGGAATGATTATTTTCTAAAAATAAACTCCCAAGTATACTTTTCGTACGCTTGTGGTGGTCTCTGCTGGATTCGAACCAGCGACCCTTCGAATGTGAATCTAGTTTTACTACGTAAAACTAGAGTAAACTGCGTTCGCTCGAAGGAAAAGTCTTTAAATTGTGGTGGTTCTTATTGGGCTCGAACCAATGACCTTACGAATGTGAATCGTACGCTCTAGCCAGCTGAGCTAAAGAACCAAATTTTAAAGACTTTTCTTCACTCGCAAACTTGTTTACGCGAATGCTCTAGCCTTCTCTGCCAAGAGACCTTTTAATGATTCCCCTCTGTGTGATATAATAGCATAGATGAAGATAGATTACCAGAAGTTACAGGATGAAAAAACTGAAATTGAGGCGTTTTTGGCGCAGCCGGAAGCTTATGCGGACGCGGATTTTGCGACAAAGTCGCGAAGGCTTGCGGAGATTAATAATATTTTGGGGTTGGTGGCTGAGATTGAGCAATTAAAGAAGAATTTAGAAGAGGCAAAGTTTTTGGTGGAAGACGCGGAGCTTGGGGAGATGGCGCGAGAGGATGTGAAGGTTTTAACACAGAAGATTGATGAGAAAGAAACTGCTTTGGGGGAGATGTTGGTGCCGCGGGACCCAATGGACGACAAGCCGGTAATTATGGAAATTCGTGCGGGAGCAGGAGGTGATGAGGCATCTCTATTTGCGGGCGAGTTATATCGAATGTATGTGCGTTATGCTGAGCGACACGGATTAAAAGTGGAACTTTTGAGCCAGAACGAGAATGAAGCTGGTGGGATGAAAGAAGTGATTATTCGAGTTTCGGGAGAGAATCCATATGGACAGATGAAATTTGAAGGTGGAGTGCATCGAGTGCAGCGAGTGCCAGTGACGGAGAGTCAGGGGAGAATCCACACTTCGACGGCGACAGTAGCGGTATTACCGGAAGCAGCAGAGACGGATATTGAGATTAAACCGGAAGATTTAAGGATAGATATTTATAGATCGGGGGGACATGGTGGACAGGGTGTAAATACGACGGACTCGGCGGTACGGATTACGCATTTACCTACGGGAATTGTAGTAGCGATGCAAGATGAGCGTTCACAACAGCAAAATCGAATTAAAGCGATGGCAGTGCTGAGAAGCCGTTTGATGGAGAAAAAGCTTCAGGAGGAGCGTCAAGCGGCGAGTGATGCGAGGAAAAGTTTGATTGGGTCGGGAGATCGTAGTGAAAAGATTCGAACTTATAATTTTCCGCAGGATCGTATTACGGATCACCGGGTGCATTATTCGCGGTCAAATATCGGGGCGGCAATGGATGGGGATATAGATGATATTGTGCGAGAGCTGACACAGGCGGAACGTGCTACTGTGGAGTAATCGAACTTAACTATTGCCTTTTCGGTTCTCGCTAGAGTGAAGATTTTGTGGTATAATTGTACGTATAGGAATTGAAGGGATGAGATGGATTTAACGATAAGGGGCTGGTTGGATGAAGCAAAAAGATGTATTGCTGCGCTGGATGCGGAGTTGATTGCGGTGTGTAATTTTGCACCAAACGGTCGAGATCGAAGCTGGTTGGTTGCGCATGGTGAAAGCAAAGTAGCTGGGGAAAGTTTATCACGGGCGAATCAAATGATGGAAAAGCGGCGTAAGGGTATGCCGCTGGCTTACGTGTTGGGATATCGAGAGTTTTATGGACGGAAATTTATGGTTAATCGGCATGTTTTGATTCCGCGTCCAGAAACGGAGACTTTGGTGGATTTGATAAAAGAATTGGAGCTTCCGCGGCGGCCACAGTTTTTAGAGATTGGAACGGGTAGTGGTTGTATTGCGATTACGCTTGCTCTTGAATTTCCGCAGGCTTATGTGATGGCGACAGATATTAGTGTGACGGCACTAGATATGGCTTATGAGAATGATGTGTTGCATGAGGGTAGGGTTGAGTTTATGCAGTCTAATTTGCTACGAGATTTGGTAATCGATCCGCACGCGGCGGAGTTTGATGTTTTGGTGGCAAATTTGCCATATGTTAATCCAGAGTGGAACTGGTTGGATCGGAGGACTTTGGATTTTGAACCTAAAACGGCGCTTTATGCAAAAGGTGAAGGCGGAATTTCAATGTATCGAAGATTGTTTCGGGAAATTATGATGAAAAGGAAAGTTGATGGGATTTTGAAGGTGAAATATATAGTGATTGAAGCAGATCCATGTCAGCATGAGGCGCTCAGAAAATGTGCCGAGGAGTTTGGGTTGCTGGTGGTTAAAACGCGAGGATTTGGGTTGGTGTTGGTGTAGTATTTTTGCTTCCTCATTTTCCTTTCATTCATCTTCTTCTCCCTTTTCCCTCCCATACATTATCTGACGAACTAATCTTCATCAGGCTGGACCGTCTTCGATTCTTTAGATGAGAAGCGGTCCACCGTGAGGAAGATAATGTATGGGAGGGAAAAGGGAGAAGGGAGAAGTAAGAGAAAGAAGAAAGAATGGGAAGAAAAAGACGATGCCGCGCACCGAGAAACCGATGAATCGATCGTGGTAGCGCGACGGGTTGACGTTAGTACTATTGAAACTGAGGAGGTACGCGTACGTAGTATTAGGATAAGTAGTAGCTGACCAGTAGTAGCTATCGTGGCCCGCGTCTCTCAATGAACCAGTATTCAGAGTGACGTTCCCGCCGCGTACATATGCACCGAGAAACCGAGGAATCGATCGTTGTAGTCCGACGGGTTGACGTTAGCACTATTGAAACCGAGGTAGGACGCGTAGGTAGCAGTAGGATAAGTAGTAGCTGACCAGTAGATGCTACCGTTTCCAGCGTCCCTCAAGGAACCAGTATTCAGAGTGACGTACCCGCCGCGTACATGAAGTGTGGATTTTGGAAGTTGCGTACCGAGAAACCGTAGAACCGAAGGCTGTAGTCTGACGGGAAGACGTTAGTACTATTGAAATGGAGGTGGTACGCATGCGTAGCATCAGGATAAGTAGTAGCTGACCAGTAGTAGCTATCGTGGCCCGCGTACCTCAATGAACCAGTATCTAGATCGACGACCCCGCCGCGTACATATCCGCTACGGACGAAGTGAAGATTCATTGATGACTTGGAACGGTTTTATTGTAATAGAGGGGGTAATTGATACGTTTCTATTGACTTTTTATATTAACTGTGGTATAATGGAAGGATAGGGGTTCTTTGTATAGCAGTATGCGGCTTGAGTTGTAGTTGATTTTAGCATCTATTGCCTGCATAAGAACTAATCGACCTTTAGAAAGTAGGTGACGAAAAATGCGAGCTTTGGTTGACAAGGCGACTTTGGTTTTGCTTTGGGCTGTAATGTGGATCATGAGGGATTAAGACGTAAGAATTCAGGATAAGGAAGGGTGTTTAGTATGAAAACTGGAAGCAATGAGGAAAAGGTTAGCCAGTCTGAGAATTTTTGGGATTATTTTGGCAGCCAAATCGGTCAGGTATGGACAAAGATGGGTTTGGTTATGCGGTTAATGTATGCTTTAATTTTAGTGCTTGTTGTGGCAAGTACGTACGTCGCTGTTTGCGGGTTACTCAAGCTGGACTTATTAAAGATAGTGACCTGGGGCTTAATAGCAATTGTAAGTGGAGTAATCATTTGGCGAGATTTAGATATTGGCGCGGCAATTGGCATTGCTCATTGGCGAGCAGCCAACCATTCTGCGTCCACGAAAATGACTCAGAAATAAGTTTAAGGATCAAGCTTTAAAATAGCGTTACCTGAAGGATATCCCCCAGTTATTGCTGGGGGATGCGTTTTATGAGGGTGTTAGTTTTGGGAGGTTTTGTCAGCGGAGCTATTGCTGCCGAGCGTAATGTTGATGGTTTGTTCTTTGCCATCACGAAGGACGGTGAGCTTAATAGTTTCGCCAGGCATGTATTCTCCGATTAGAGTAGAGACGGAACCAGCACTACCGACTTCGATGCCGTTAATCTTAGTGATGATGTCTTTTTCTTTTAGGCCAGCTTTCGCGGCGGGACCGTCGTCGATAATGGACTTATATTGGGAGCTACTGTAGAGGTAAGCGCCACTTGAAACTGGTAAGTCATAGGCTTTAGCAACGTCAGGGGTAATAGTAATGTAGTAAACACCAATATAGGCGCGTTCAGCAGTTCCGTTTTTGATGATGTTGTTTAACATTCCCTTTACGCTAGAAATTGGGATAGCGAAGCCGATACCGTCAGCATTGGTGCTAGTTGCAGTATTAATTCCGATAACCTCACCAGCAGCATTGACGAGTGGACCGCCAGAATTACCGGAGTTAATGGCAGCATCAGTTTGAATCATGTCGGTAAGGGTTTCGGTGGTGTTGCCACTAGTGGCTGTGATGCTGCGCCCAGTACCAGAAATGATACCGTTAGTAATAGTGTTTTGGAATTGGCCAAGAGCGTTGCCGATGGCGATTACGCGTTGACCAGCGGTAATGGTTTTGGAGTCACCGAGAGTGACAGTAGGGAGATTGGAGGCATTTTTGATTTTAAGATAAGCGACGTCATTTAGGGGATCGGTGCCGACAAGCTCGATGTCGTCGTAAGTAGTACCATCATCAAGAACAATTTGGATAGCGTTAGCTCCACTGATAACATGTTTATTAGTTAAGACGTAGCCATCTTTTGTGACGATCATGCCAGTTCCGGCAGCGGTGGAAGTGGAAGTCTGGCCGAAAAAGCTAGTAGTTTGGACCTGAGTAACAATCGAAACGACGCCAGGAGCGACTTTTGCAGCCACTTCGGCAATTGAACCTTCGGTGAAGTTAACTGAGTTACCGTCTTGGCCAGGAAGTTGGATGTTAACGGCCTTACTATCGTCAGTGAAGAAGTCCCAGATGCAATAAGTAAGGCTAGCAGCAGAGCAGATAAGTGAAATCGTTAAAAGACCAATTACGATAGAACGAAAAGCGAGGTTGGATTTTTTGGGTTTAATGGAGTCATTAAAGTCGGTCAAACTAATTTGGGTGGGGACAATATCGGAAGAATTAGTAGGGGCTGAGGTGTTTTGTTTGGCAGCTGAAGTTAGCTTAGCGGTTTTAGCCTGCTTCTTTTCGATTTTTTCGGCCTTTTTAGCAAGGCGTTCAGCACGGCGGTCGGCGCGAATGGTCTTTTTAGCGGCTTTCATTGCCTTTTTGGCGGCCAAGAGCTCGGATTTAGGATCTTCTATGACTTGGACTGAAGTAGTATCAGTTTTCTCTGGGGTAGCTTGTGTAAGTTGATCGTCTGCTTCATTGGATTTATGATCATCGATGAGTGCTTCCGGATTGACTGTCTTCTCTTGGGAGCTAGTTTGGATTTTAGTGATATTTTCAGAAGTAGTCTTTAGAGAATCGCTATCTTTAGCTTGTGTATTATCAGGAGTAGCGGTCAATTTAGTGATTTTGTTTTCTTCAGTAGGATTAAGATCGGTTTCGGGGATGGGTTGATTATCTTGTTCTGGTTGGGTGTTTGAGTTGGTGTCGGTAGGCTTGGTCATATACTTACTCCTTAATGAATATTAAAACGTGGCTGAGAAAAGCCGATTACTAAAACGATGATGACGAAAAGGCTAAAAAGGACGGGGAGGGCAACGTTGGCGAATTTAAATTTGTTGCCATGTTTGGTGATTTCGGAATAGACTTTGAAGTAGGCAAAAGCAATCACGGACAGGATAAGTCCGAGCTGGGAAAAACAGATACCAGTAGTGCCAATAGTGTAGAAAATGAGCCAACTGTAGGATAGCCAAGCAATTTCGGCAAATACAAGTCCACAAACTAGGGAGATAAAAGTAGCTTCGTGTTCGTCGTTTTGGATTAGGACATGGTGTGAAGCGGCGAAGCCGATGATAAAACAAGAGATAACGAGGATTGAGGAATCACTAATAGCGGCGAAGATTGAGGCGGTAGTGGCGCCGAGAAGGATTGCAGAGATGGCTTGGATGATGGTAAAGGTGGCGGAAGAGCGTGGTTTAATAAGGATTAACCAAACGGAATAGCCGATCATGAGAACAAAATGGACGGGAAGTAAGGTAGTTCCGGCAGCGTAGGCGAGAAGGACAAAACTAATACCAACAATAAAATCGACAAGGCTCGAACGAAGGTTTAGAAGCCAGTAACGATGATTAACGGCGAAAATACGCCATTTAGAAATAATAACTAAGATGATTCCGATAATCCAGCTGCCAGTAATGATAGTAGAGCCGATGGAGACGATCGCAAGTAATAAATTTAGCAAAACATGTAAAAATGAGCTAAGAGCGTTGCGACTTTTGCGGATAAAAATATAATCTGCCATGAACTTATTATAACAAAGATTTTTGGCTAGATAAACGAAAAGTGTTGGAAAGTGATGGAGTTTAAGGTTTTATTATATTTTTAATGATTTTTCGCATGAGCGGAATTGTGTGGTATAATGAGGTAATGGTGGATTCAAAACCGAAATTCTTTCAAAAGCATCCTCTATTGAAGGATTTGCTGAGTTTGGCTGTGTTTGTTTTTTGTGTGGTTTTGGGTACGATTGTTTTGAATGCGTTTGTGTTTCGATCTTATAATGTGGTGGGGGGGAGTATGGAGAATACTTTACATAATGATGATCGAGTAATTGTGAACCGGTTGCCGGTGACGTGGGCGCATTTTTTGGGTAAGGAGTATGTGCCGGAGCGGGGGCAGATTATCGTATTTGCGAATGGCGAGGCGAGCGGACCTTTGACCTGCGAAGCGCCGCTGGGACAGGTAGATCAGTATATTATTAAGCGTGTAATTGCTTTTCCGGGTGAGCGGGTGACGGTTAAGGATGGGGTTTTAACAGTTTATAATGATGAACACCCAGAAGGTTTTTCGCCGGATGAAGATACGCGGGTGGATGAAAATAATGGACCGAAGGAATACTCGTCGGGTGAGGTTGACATGGTAGTTCCAGAAGGTGAGATATTTGTGGCTGGAGATAATCGTGAGGGCTCACATTCGTTTGACTCGAGATCTGGTTTAGGTACGATTCCCTATTGTCGTATTATTGGGCCGACGGCGATTCGGATTTATCCGTTCGATAAGATTCGGTTGTTCTAAGAGTTTCGTGCTTTTATGTTATAATATGAAGAGCAATGAAGAATATTTGGAATGAATTACCGAAAGGTTTTACGGTGTTGGCTCCGATGGAGGGAGTGACGGATGTGATTTTTCGGCAAGTGGTCGCGAAGGCGGGGCGGCCGGATTTGTTTTTTACGGAGTTTACCAATGTGTCGAGCTATGCTTCGGAAAAAGGACGAGAGAATGCTTTAGAGAGGTTGGAAGTGGCGGCGACGGATTGTCCGATTATTGCGCAGATTTGGGGAAAGAATCCGGAGCATTTCGCGGAACTAGCTGGGGCACTTGAGGGGTTAGGGTTTGATGGGCTGGATATCAATATGGGATGTCCAGATCGACACGTGAATGCGGCGGGAGGTGGAGCGGCGATGATTAGGACTCCGGATTTGGCCGTAGAATGTTATAGGCAGGCGAAGCAGGCAACGAATTTACCAGTGTCGATAAAAACACGGTTAGGATATACCTACCTTGATGAATTTCGAACGTGGCTTGTGACGATTTTGAAGGAGCAGCCGGTGGCACTGACGGTGCATTTAAGGACGAGAAAAGAGATGTCGAAGGTGCCCGCACATTACGAGCTAATTCCAGAGATTGCGGGGATACGAAAAGCGTTTTCACCGGAAACGAGGTTAGTGATTAATGGGGATATTAAAGATTTGAAACAGGTGCGGGAGCTTTCTGAGAAGTGTCCGCAAGTTGATGGTTGGATGATTGGGCGAGGAGTTTTTGAGAACCCTTATTGTTTTACGGAACATATGCCATCTAGGGAGGAATTAATGGGATTACTCGATTACCATTTGCGACTGTTTGATGAAAAAGATGCGGAACTGAGACTAAAACGGGCGCGGGCGCTTGGTGAGGGGCGGGATATTGAAGTGCGAGGATTGGCGTTTGAGCCTTTGAAGCATTATTTTAAAATTTACGTTTCGGGTTTTCCAGGAGCAGCGGAGCTTAGAGCAAGGATGATGGAGTGTAAAAATACGGAAGAAGTGAGGCGGGTGTTGGGCTGTAATTTGTAAGGTGGTTGATAAAGCATTAAAGCTATTGACAGAAGCGTAAGACTGTGCTATAATGGAAGTATAGGGGTGTATCATGTGCCCCGTAAACACTGATAAGCATTATTAATAAGGAGGAGAAAACTAATGAACGAAGCCGAGAAAATGGTGAAAAGCCTATACCCGGAAAATTTGAAAGGCCTCGATTTGAGTTTCGACGAAAGCATTTATGCGATTGCCTTTGGGTTGCAGGATGAGATACGTGAATACGGAAAAGAGGCGGTTTTTAATCAGCTTGGTATGTCTGCGGAAAAGATGCATGAACGAGTTGAGTATTGTTTAGGTAAGAAAATGTATGATGGTTATGCGAACGCATTGAGGCTGGTCTTGAACGGGAATAATGCAGCACATGTTGATGTTGAAAGATTAGCGGAGACTTTTACTTTCGCAGTAAGTAACTTGTGCCAACCTACTGACGCTAGTATCGACTATTGTTCATATCGTGCCGATGTTAATTACAGACATTTATTAACACAGGATGAGATAAAGATGCAGCATGAGCCAAATGCACAGCATGAACTTGTACCTTCAGACGTAGATAATTCTACAGAGCAACTGTATGCACAGGTGCAGCAGCTGATGGACGAGGTGCGGTTTTATGACGAGAAGCGTGATCAGGCTTTGGAAAGAATTGAGGAGCTGATGGTTGAAATCAAACAGCGACAAGATTGCCCAAAGGATTTTGGCATGAAAAATGGATCGCAAAGGATAAAACTGCATGAGGCTAGCAACCAAATTGCTTGGCCATACCGTAGTGCAGAAGTAATTCGGAAACTTGGTTTAAAAACAATCGATGAGGTTATTCAGTATTTTGGTGATTTTAATAACTTCGTGGAGAGTAAAGATGTGACGTTGTTGGAGTGGTGGGTAATTACGATAATTCTGCGTAAAGAGGAGTTGCTGCCAGCGACACACTATGCCGTGAAACTGGATGACGAGATAGATCAGCTTGAGCTCTCGGTGCGGGCTAATCATGTTCTGAAGTGGTCGAGGATTTACGATTTTGATGACTTTGCAATATGCTTTGCATCTGGGGCTAAGGATGGTTTGAAACATGTGCGTGAGATGAGACATTGCGGCAAAGTGACATATGATGAAATCGTTCAGAAACTTGGCGAGGTGTCAGTTGAGCTGGATGATTCATTGTACTATTTGACGCCGGTAAGCCATGTGCGAGCTTTGGATTTTGACAGACGTAATCGCAAAAGACTTCTGAGCTGTGGGATAGATACGGTTGGTGAACTGTTAGCGGCTTGTCAAAGCCAGAATCGGTTTTTCGGTTTGCGATATGTTGATAATAAGTTATATCGGGAAGCGAAAGCACATCTAAATAGATACGGTTTTAGTTGTTGATCTCCTCATAATTTTGGTTACTGCTAATCGTTGAGATTAGCAGTATTTTTTGTTTTATCTTGGTTATTGCGATAGCTAAACATAATCGGAGTGCCAACGAAGGGATATTTTTCGCGAATTTTGCGTTCAAGAAAACGTTTCCAAGACCAATGAAGCAAACCGAGATCACGGCCATGAACAACGAACCAGGGCGGGCAGGTGTCGGTTTGGACAATGTATTTTGGCTTCGGTCGGGTGTTTTTTAGCCCGGCAGGAGGATGTTCAACAATGGCTTCGCTGAGGATTTTATTAAGTTCGGAAGTTTTGAGTTCGAGATGACGAGTAGCATCAATTTCGGTGGCTAGTTCGAAAAGTTTGGTGACGTTTTGTCCAGTTTCGCTACTAGTAATTAAGACAGGCGCGTAAGGTAGAAAGTTAAAGTCGCGTTCTAGCTCGTCGAGGATATGGTCAGTGTCGTCAACAAGATCGGCTTTAGTTAAGACGACGATAATTCCCTTTCCAGCTTCAATAATTTGCCCAGCAAGGGCTTGGTCGAGTTTAGAGTGCGGTTCGGTGGCGTCAACAAGTAAAGCGCAAATATCACTTTCTTCAATGGCGGCAAGAGTGCGAAGGGCGGAGAACTTTTCGATGCCGACTTCGCGTTTACCTGGTTTACGAAGGCCAGCGGTGTCAAGAATCTCGAGGGTGCGACCATGAAAACGAATTTCGACGCGATTAACGTCACGAGTAGTTCCCTGACGAGAACTAACGAGGGCTTGTTGTTTTTGTCCGAGAGTGTTAAATAGGCTAGATTTACCGACATTTGGACGGCCGATAAGTGCGATTTTTAGGCTTTCTGAAGTTTTGGGTGACCAGACAACTTTTTCTTGCGAAACGCGGCGTTCTTCTGACTCGTCGTTATGGGCGGAAGCTGCCTTTCCTTCGGGCTGTTGCTCTGCGGATAGTTTCTCGATAGAAAGCTGTCTGTTTCCCAGAACTCCAGCAGCCGACAATTCACTGAAAATCGCACTTTTGAGGGCCTTTATCCCAAAGCCAGTAGTGGCCGAGACGCGAAAAGTTTCGGATGGTTTAATGCCGAGGCGTAAAAACTCTTCATCCGGTAAACTCTCGCCAAGATCGGATTTATTCAATAAAAGTAGAACCGTTTTTTTAGACTTAAGCGCATTTTTGGCAATTTGCTTGTCTTTATCGTCAGGATATTTGGATGAATCGAGGGTGAGTAAAATTAAATCAGCACTTTCAATAGCGTCAGTGATTTGGTCTTGGATGCCGGCTTCGAAGTCGTCATCGGGGTCTTTAAGGCCAGCAGTATCAATGAGTAGAAAACGATTATCGATGCGTGTCATGACGTTATCACGGGTCGTTCCCTCTTCGCGTGCGACGATGGCGATATTTTTATGGGCAAAACGATTAAGTAAGCTGGATTTACCGGCATTGGTTTGCCCGATTAGTGCAACGATAGGAAGTTTTTTCATCTTGGTAATATTATAGCATAGTTTAATATGATAGCCAAAAGCTTTGAAAATTTTAAAGACTTATTAAACTTGCACACAAGAAAATTGTGTTATAGTGGAGGAATGAAGGAAGGTACAGATAAACGTAAAGGGGTTGTGTTTTTGCAGGAGGTGGCGCAGAAAATTGGAGGGCTAGTTTTAAAAAACTGGCATTATTTAGTAGTGTTGGCTTTTGGGATTATTGTGACGATGGGGGTGTGGGGGGCATTAAGAAATACGATTCAAGCAGATGACATTGTGTTTCATTCGGTAAGATTGCGCAGTTCTGTGCATGCTTGGACGGATGGGCAAATTATCCCGCAAGTAGATCCGAGAGCAGCAGATGGATTAGGCTATGCGTATGGGATTTTTTATGGGCCACTGCCTACGTATTTTGCGGCAATATTGAGACTGCTAACTGGTTCTTGGACGGTTATCGTGAATGTAATTTATATTTTTTGCATGATTGGGTCAGGGATTGTGATGTGTTATGTTGTGAATAAGATTAGTAAGCATAAAGTAGCGGCGGCGATGGCGGGAATTTTATACTTAGCTGAACCTTATCACATTCTAAATTTGTATTCGCGTATGGCACTTGGAGAAGTTGCGGCGATGGTGATTGCGCCACTGTTGTTTTTAGGATTATACCAGTTAGTTAATCATCAAAAGGAGGCAATGTGGAATATTGTTATTACGGCGAGCTGTTTAGTTTTAACGCATAGCCTGTCGGCGGTGATGTTTGCATTGGTGGCGATCGGATTTTTACTTCTTAATATTAAGAAAGTCTGGAATATGAAATCTTTTAGGCAAATGATTGTGATGAGGTTGACGATTTTAGGTTTAACGGCATTTTTTACGTTACCAATGATGGAAGCGAAGTTGTTGGGTAATTATGGAATTTTTGATGCAGAATACAGCGCTTCTTATTTTGGCGCAAATCCTGGGGCGGTGCACTGGCAGGCGGAAATAGTTCCACCATCGCAGACTTTATGGTCAAGTTACAGTCCGGAAAAAACAACTTTACAAAACTTAGCGATTGGGGTGACGGCAGTTGTGGCATTATTGGGTTTTCCATTCTTGAGAAAAAAGATTTTGAGTGTTGAGGAACGTAAATTTGTAACTACTTTGTATTTTATTACGATTGTGGCGATTTTGATGACAACACCGTTGGTTAAGTGGGAGTGGATGCCGAGTTTCTTATATAGCATACAATTTCCGTGGCGTTTTTTGGAAATATCTTGCGTGACAGTAAGTATAATAGCCGGGTATATGGCCTATCTGATTATGCGCGAAGTAAATGAAGAACGGCAAAAAGTTTTAGTGATAGTGCTCGGACTCTTGGTATTGTATCCTTCGACGGATATGTTTACGGTAAATCCGAGTAAACATTGGCCGATTGGAATGATACCTCCGGCGGCATTGACGAATGGCAGCGCGGGGTGGCAAGTGGAATATGCGCCAATGGAGCTAATTTGTGGAGAGGGGGTGCCTAGTTTGCCAGATTGCGGAATTGAGGTGATCCAATATTATGTTGACAAGCGCGGAAAAGAGGTGGAAGTGGTTGATGGTGATGTGAAGCTGGGCGAAGTGGTGAGAGATGGAACAAGGACAGAGTTTGTGATACAAAACGCAGAGGCCGGAACGGTAGAGCTTCCGCTGATTTGGTATCCAGGCTATCAGGCTGTGATGGATGGGGAGGAGCTTGAGGTCAGACCGTCGGAAAGATTAGGTTTCGTTGCGGTAGTGGTACCGGCGGAAAGTGAGGGTAAGATGGTTAAGGTGAAATATGGTATGAGTCTTGCAACGAAAGCAGGAGTAGCGGTAGCCGGAATAACTGGATTAATTTGGTTGGGGGTTGGAATTAATATAGTGCGGAAAAGAGGTAAAGTGAAGGGTGGTATGGTATAATACTGGCATGAGAGATAACTTGGATGATAAAACTATTGGCGCTGAGAAAACGAAAAAGCGTGAGTTGGTGATAGATCTAAATAAGATAATTTCGAAAAATTGGCATTATATTGTGACGTTCTTCTTTGGAGCGATACTTAGTGTTGGGGTGTGGGCAATGATGACACAAATTATGACTGGTGACGACTATGCGTTCCATGTGACGAGGATGCAGAGTGCGTCGCGTGCGTGGTCGAATGGTCAGTTTTTGCCACAAGTAGATCCGGACGCGTTAAACGGTTTTGGTTATGCGTACAATCTGTTTTATGGGCCGTTAGTGACTTATTTGGCGGCTGGCTTACAGGTAGTGTTTAATTTTTGGCCAATTGCAATTAACTTAATTTTAGTGATTTGCTTGATAGGTGGGGGGTTGATGATGTGTCGGACAATGACGAAGATTAGCCAGAATAAAGTTATTGCAGTATTGACGGCAGTATTTTATATGTCGGCACCTTATGCTATAAATAATTTATATTCGCGAATGGCGATGGGTGAGGTAGTGGCGTTCTTTGGCGCTCCGATTCTACTACTTGGATTGTATCAGCTAACAAATCACGAAAAGCATGCATCGCGAAATTTAGCGATTGCGGCAGCGTTTTTGATTTTGTCTCATAGTTTGTCGGCGATGTTATTTGCACTGGCAGCAGTAGTTTATGTGATTCTAAATATAAAACAACTTTTCAATGTTGAGAGTATTTGGAGAATGATTTTGGCTGTGTTAGTCGCTTTGGGGCTAACAGCGTTCTTTACATTGCCAATGATAGAGGCAAAGGTGCAGGGTAATTATGGTGTGTTTGATACAGGTTATGCGGACGTTTACTTTGGCGCAAACGCGCGAAGCATGAACGATCATCGAATTTGGCCGCAGCAGTTATTGGTTATTAATTATGCGGGTGGGGTGAATGCGGATGGACTCGGTGGGGAGTTTGGAGTAACTCTGGGGATAATTTCGATTATTGGCTTAGTAGGATATTGGTTTGCAAGGAGGGTGATTGATGATAAAAAACAACGAAAATTTGTTAGCTCTTTGTACTTTATAGCGGTATTGGCGATTCTATTATCGTTGCCAGTTATAAATTGGTATTATATGCCGGGCATTTTGTGGCAGATGCAATTTCCGTGGCGGACTTTAATGGTGGCGATGGTAGCACTTGCAGTAGTGTCTGGATATACACTGTATGCGTTAATTCAGGGCATGGCGAAGAATAAGCAAAAAATTGCTGCGGTAGCACTTAGCATGTTGGCGGTTTATTTTGTGATGCCTTTAGTGTTACCAAGAGCGGAACGACATATTGATGAAGAAACAGTAAAAAATGATCCGGTGGTTTTGGGTTGGGAAGCGGAGTATGCGCCAATGCAGCTGCTGTGCAGTCCAGACAAGGAGGAGGACACGAGCCAGGGTTTTGCTTGTAGCTTGGGTCGGGTGAGGGATCTATTAGCGAAGCGAGGCGATGGTTTGAAGGTACTGGGGGGGGATGGTGAAATACTTAACGCAGTGAAGGATGGTCTGAAAGTTGATTTTGAGATTAGTAATGAGAATAATCAGAGTACTTTGGTCGAGCTTCCGCTGATTTGGTATCCAGGCTATCAGGCTGTAATGGATGGTGAGGAATTAATGGTGGGGGCTTCGGAACAGTATGGGCTGGTTGAGGTGACGATCCCGGCACATAGGCGTGGAAAAGTTGAAGTTAGGTATGGGGTGAGCATGGCGACTAAAGTTGGATTAATGATCTCGGGAGGGACGCTGGGTTTGAGCATGATTTGGGTAATTTGTACAGGAATTCATGACTTTTATCGTAATAGGAAGAAAGCAGAAGTCGATAAGTTTATGGGGTCGGTACGAAAAGCGATGAAGGAGAATGAGGAGGGGGATGGTGGGTTGATGGAAACGTTGGGTATTGATGAAGATATGGGCGAGGATGAAGATTACGATCTTGAAGACGTTACGGAAGCTTTGGAAGCGGCTAAGAAAGAGGAGGAGGTTGTAGATAGCGAAGTGAAAGGTGGTAAAAGTGAGACTGGAACTAAGGACACTAAAGTTGTGGGTAGTACAGTGAGCGCGAAGTCTTCAAAAAAGAAAAGTAGTTCTACAAAAAAGACAAAAAAGACAACAATAAAAACAAAGAATACCGCTAGCGAAAGTAGTGATGTGAAGCCAAAGATTACACGAGTTAAAGCTAGTAGTAGGAAGGAGGCCTAAGAATGCAAAAAACACTTTCAATTGTAGTTCCCTGTTATAACGAAGAATTAGCGATTAGGCCATTCTATGATGAGGTTTTGCGAGTGAGTAAGAAATTAAAAGACGTAGAGCTGGAGTTTGTTTTTGTTGATGATGGTAGTCGCGATCGAACGCTTGCGGAGATTCAAAAGTTAAGGAAAGAAGATAAAAGAGTTCGATTTGTGAGTTTTTCACGGAATTTTGGCAAAGAGGCGGGACTTTTGGCTGGATTGGAGTATGCAAAGGGTGATTATGTGGTAACGATGGATGTGGACTTACAAGACCCGCCTGAACTTTTGCCAGAAATGTACGAAGCAGTGGCGAGTGGCGAATATGATTGTGCTGGTGCGCGACGCGTAAGTAGAAAGGGGGAGCCACCGATTAGAAGTTTCTTTGCGGGCATTTACTATAAGATTATTAATCGATTATCGAATATTGAGATGGTAGATGGTGTGAGGGACTTTCGGTTGATGGATCGTAAAATGGTTGATGCGGTTTTGTCAATGCCGGAATATAATCGATATTCGAAAGGTATTTTTAGTTTTGTTGGTTTTAAAACGAAGTGGGTAGAGTTTGAACATGTTGACCGAGTAGCGGGCGAAACGCATTGGTCGTTTTGGAAATTGTTTGTTTATGGGATTGAGGCGATTTGTGCTTTCTCGACAGTGCCGTTAGTGCTAGCGGCAGTTTTGGGGCTACTATTTTGTTTTATTGCGTTTGTGATGGTGGTTGTAATTATTTGGAAGACGCTAGCGTTTGGTGATCCGGTAGGAGGGTGGCCGAGTATGATTTGTGCGGTTTTAATGATGGGTGGGTTACAGTTGATGGCTCTTGGTGTGATTGGACAGTATTTAGCAAAAACTTACTTAGAGACAAAGCGGAGACCGATTTATATCGTACGTACAACCGAGAAAGATGATAAAACAGTGAATGATGGTGAAGCTAAGTAACAAAAATACCCCCAATTGATTACTGGGGGTATTAAGTGATGGGTTAACACTATTAGCATCGAGCAGCGCCGTCAACTTGTAGGATTTCTCCAGTAATATAGCTTGCCATATCACTAGCAAGAAACAAGAAGGCGTTAGCGATATCTTTTGGTTCTCCAATGCGTCCGAGAGGGATACTTTTTCGGAGAGGTTCGATGGTTTCTTTAGGTAAGTTTGCTACCATGTCGGTATTAGTTATGCCAGGGGCAACAGCGTTAACTCTAATACCGAATGGGGCGAGTTCGCGGGACAACGATTTTGTAATGCCGTTAACGGCGAATTTGCTAGCTGGATAGGCGACACCGGCTGGTTGTCCATAGATACTAACCATAGATGAAGTGTTGAGAATAGTGCCGTTTTTTGCTTGTTTCATGTATGGCACAACGGCTTTTGTTGTATATAAAACAGCGCGAACATTGAGGTTTAGGATTTGGTCGATTTCTTCGGGCGTAGTTTCGTCGATGGGTTTACTGGCGGAAATGCCAGCATTATTGACGAGAATATTAATAGTATGGTATTGGTCGATAATTTTTTTAATGGTTGATTCGATGTCGTTATAGTTATTTAAATCTGGCCAATAACCATCGGCATCAATTCCCTCAGTTTTTAAGTTGGCGAGAGCTTTTTTAACGGTAGCTTCGCGGGAGCCGAAAATAATGACGGTCGCGCCATTTTTGGCGAAAGTACGTGCTATTTCTAGGCCAATACCACGTGTGCCGCCGGTAATGATGGTAACTTTTTGATCTAACATGACTGCCTCCGATTAGTTTACATAATTATAGCACGAATGGATTCTGCAATGTTATAGTTTTGGCGGGAGTCTGGGGTAGATTAATGTCTTACATTTTCTTCTGAACTGTGCGAGGAGTGCGAGCAGAAAACTTCAAGGAATTGCTGGATGCTAGCCAAGCCGAGAGTAGTCCGATTGTCTTCTTAGAAGTGGTGCCGGGAGAGAAGGCTTACTTCGTCGTCAATGGGGTGAACACAACCTATCGCTATACACTAAGCCGGGCATATCAGGATAGATTGGCGGCGAGTGGGGAGAAAGAATACTAGGAGTAATAATGCATAGGAAAGCCGATACATATAGCCTAAAACTGACCACCAAACAAGCCCGACTTGCTAAAGAACAGAAGTGGCGAGCGCGGATTATCGCGACTATGGGCATCTTGACCTTTATCGGCATCATCCTCTGCGGCTATGGTCATGCCGCGGTATCAACCGATTTACTGATTAGTGGTGATGCGACCATATCCGCACCAGGAGCCAGTTTTACTAGTCAATATATGCAAGACATGACAGCAACAGAATGTGCAGACGCAGCACCTTATACTACCAGTAAAATGATTGACAAGCGCGATGGCAAAAGTTATTGGGTGACGAAGTTTAATGACGGCAGGTGTTGGATGACGCAAAACTTAGCTTTAGAACTGTCGCGAAGTAATCCGTTAACCCCCGAACTTTCCGATGTCTCAAGCAATTGGATACCGGAAGCAGACACCTATGACTCTATTACTACGGCAACTCGACCTGCTAAAATTAACGGTACGCGTTCCTGGTATTTTAAAGATGAAACAGGAGGACCCTATGTGTCGGTAGGAGTTAATCCAGGTGCGTGTGCGCCTAAACAAAGTAGTCTGGAAGGTTGCGTTGATGTGTCGGTAATTAAAGCGGCAGGCAGAAAACCTTCCGACGATCCAAACTTCTGGAATAAAAATGGCCAAGATTTAGCTTATAATGACACTGAATATGATACGCATTTTGAAGCTGGGGTTTATTATCAATTTAATGCCGCAACCGCTGGAACTGGTTATGCTATGGCCAGCAATCAAGACGCGCCTAGTAGCATTTGTCCTAAAAATTGGGGATTACCATCTAAGGATGATACACTAAATTTTAGTGCAGCAGAATCTAGTTTGATACTTACGGTTACGGATGGTGCGCCTTACTATTTCGCACAGCTAGGCAAAATCTATTCAGGAACAAATCAACTTTGGCAGGTCGGGAATGGTATATCTTACCATTGGACGAAAACAATTCAAAGTAAGGGTAATCAGGTTTATTATATTGACGGACAACCAGACCGGTGGTTGGCATCGGCTGGCGGCATGTTGGTTGTAAACAATGTACGTTGTGTCTTTTATGGGGAAGAAGAATGAAAAACAAAATGCATTAAAATAATTTGGCGCAGAATAGCGCGTGAAACTACCAAAAGGTGGGAGGTAGCAGAGCCAAAGATTAGCAGGCTAAAGACAAAAGGCTTAGCCTTTTTAGCTATTGTTCGTATAATTCAAATTTCGTGTCAATAAAAATACAATAACCCTTGCCTTGCGACAAAGGTTATTGTATTGGTAGTCCCGGCGGGAGTCGAACCCGCGATTTCCTGGATGAGAACCAGGCGTCCTGGACCACTAGACGACGAGACCTCCTACTTTTATTATAACACAAAATTTGTTTGTTGGTGAGAAAAAGTAGAATCGGATCTAGTGAAAGAGCCTTAAGACTAATACGACACATTGCCGTATTGCTGTGGCACAGCGCTAATCCAGAGTTGTCCGGGTGTAAATTTAAGTTCGTTGCCAGTCATATCACGGAAAATAATCTGGCTATTTGCAGAGGTTTTGGCCCAAGTAGCTTCGATGGCATCGCCATTTTGAAAAACAATTGCGCTGCCGGTTCCAGTAGTAGTAATGTTTTCATGATAATTATCGGACATTAATGATTCTTGAACAAACATGGCGATAACTACGCTGGGAGTAATTTGGATTGGCTCGCCACAATCGATTAAGGTGTTTGGTTTGGAAAGCTCATCAGGGCAGGAGTAAGTTAAGTGGGGGTCGCCGTTGGCGTAAAAGCGACTATAGGTGTTAGTTTCTGGATTATATACGTATGAGGTGTTGAAGAAAGGATTGGCTCCAAAACTGATTGAAAAATTCGGAACGAGATAATTATAGACACAGTTATCAGATTCGTTGCAAAGGAGTTTTTCGTTTTGGATAGCAGTGACCTCTTCTGGTGTAAGATGAAGAAAGGCTTGGATGTTTGAGCTAGAATAGTTATTATCGGAGTTAAATTGGGCTAAATCTTTGGTGGAAGTGAAGAGATTATTCCAGCCACGATCAGTGCCGTATTCGCGCCACATATAATTATTATTTTCATCAAGGTTACGAGCGCCAGTTTCGATTAGGGCGTCTTTAGCTTCGTCTGAGCCGCCCGCATGTACGACGGTGCAATTAAATGGTAAATCCCAGTTAAGATAGTATGGACGTAGAGAACGAATTGGACCAATAGCGCTAACTGTTGGATTTTGGAAAATGGCCGCAAATCTAGTAATGCCACTTTCGGCGATTGCTTCAAAAACTACAGCGGCTTGATTTAGTCCGGCTTGGGGGCGAGCGCCATCTGGACCATTAGGGATTTGGACGCAGTAGGTAGGACTGTTATTGAGATTGGCGTCGCTAATTTCTTCGCCGGTAAGTGTGCTATAAATTAGATCTGGATAATCTACGCGATCAATCTTATTATTCCAATCTGGAGACTTGATAGAGAGAAAGATAATCACCCCAATCGCTGCGATTAGTCCGATGAGGAGAAGAATAATGACTACTAGAAAAACTTTTTGTCCAGTGGTGCGCGGTTTTTTAGATGGTTGTTTGTCGTCGGTACTTTGAGCATCATTGGCGGGTTGGTTAAGCGGATTAGTCGTAAAACTTGCTTCGATGACAGCATCATTTATAGAGGTTTTAGGACGAGGAGGAGTGTTTGATGTGCCTTGATGTAGATTACTGGCATTATTTTTGGTGGTTTTGGTTTTAAAACTGGGCATAGGTGCCGTCTACTCCTTTGTTTTTATATTAGTTAATGATTTTCGATGGCAGTAATTGTTTGATGTAATCTTGAAAGTGAGGTATTTTTACCTAGTGTATCAAGAGTTAGATGTAAGGCTGGACTAAATGGAGCGTACGAGAGGCCGATGCGGATGAGTGAGAAGAGCTCGGCGGGTTTTCGTTGAGTTTCTTCAAGTAAGTTGTTTAAAGTATTTTGTAGGGATTCGGGATTCCATTCGCAGCTTTCGATTTTTTTGGCAGAAATTTGTAAAAGTTCGCTTAATTCTTCTTCGGAGATTTTTTTGAGGAATTTATTACTAAATATCATATCAGTATTAATAATAGGGTCTTCAAAGAAATAAGTGGTCATTACGCGCAAATCGGATAAAGTTTTAAGGCGATCATAAATGATACTGAGTACTTTTTTCTTATATTGGTCGTCGTAAGCATTGGCGGAATCGGGCCAGAAACCTTCGGTACGGGCAAAAAGAGCTTCAACTCCCTGTTCGTCGAAAATTTTGCGAATCCATTGGCCGTTCATCCAAAGAAGCTTCGTTTCGTCATAACGGGCGCCGGAATTTTGGATCCGATCAATGGAAAATTTTTGAATTAGTTCGTCTTTGGTATAAATTTCTTGCTCAGTACCATCGTTCCAGCCGAGGCAAGCAAGATAATTTAGCATAGCTTCGGGCAGGACGCCATCAGTACGATATTCAGTAACAGACTTTGCACCGTCGCGCTTTCCGAGCTTTTTGCCACCTGTTGGACCGAGAATGTGGGGGAGTGAAATTAATTTGGGTACCTTTAAACCGAATGCTTCGTAAAGTGCCAGGTAATTAGGGGTACTAGAAAGATATTCAACCCCACGGCAGACGTGTGTAACATGCATTTCGGCATCGTCGACGATATGTGCAAAGTTGTAAGTTGGTAAACCATCAGCTTTGATAAGGATAATATCGTCTTGTACTTCTGGTCCAGCTTCCATATCGCCCATAACTTCGTCGCGCCATTTGCGAGGCTTAGGATCTGATTTAAACCGGAGTGGAATACCTTCATGCCATTCTGGTGTTTCTGTTGGACGGTAGTTACGATAAAGGTACGGAATCTTTTTTTCAGTACATTCATCGCGGTAGCTTTGGATAGTTTTTGCGTCGGTTGGGTCAGCATAGGCGCGTCCCATGTCAATAAGCTTTTGAGCCCAGGCATAATAAATCGCTTTTCGTTCGCTTTGGAAATATGGCCCGGTTGGTCCACCGACAATTGGCCCCTCATTCCATTCAAGTCCTAACCATTCTAGAGTGTCTTCGATGAGTTCGGTCGCACCTTCAACAAAACGAGCCTGGTCGGTATCTTCGATACGAAGTATATAGTTACCTTGTGTTTGGCGCGCAATAAGATATGGATAAATTGCACTACGGACGTTGCCGATGTGTATGTAGCCGGTTGGGCTGGGTGCAAAACGTGTAACAATCATACTTTTATTGTAGCATATTGTTGTAATTATAGTGAGACAACAATGCTACGGACTTGTTTTTTGGTGAGAGCAGTGCCCTCGGAAGTAATTTTATAAAGGATGCCGCCATTTACCCAAGCCGCGTCAGCATTGACATTGGAAATGTAGATCGTGATTCCCTGTTCGTGAGTGGTAGCATAGTTGTCGTTCCAGGTTGGCTCAACGTAGTTGCGAAGTAGAGCTGAGCTATCCCATGATGATTTCTCTTCGATGAGACTAAAACTAGACTTATCAGGTCCACTAAAGATCATGGTAATTTTACCTTCTTCAGAAAGTACGTCACTAAGGTTATAATCACGCGGAATGTAGGAAGGATATTTGGCTTGGATGCCAGTTTGCATGGCGGCAACTTTAACTGAAACGTCAGGAATATTTGTACTAATATAAGCCAAAACCCCGATAACACAAGCGGTTGCGCAAGCGAAAGCAACGATGAAGCGTTTAACACTAGACTTTCGGCGCATGAGGGGCTTTGGTTGGTTCTTAGAGTTGCGATTCTCCATAGTGGCGACATTGTGGATAGCGTCTTCAATGGCACGGTTGCGCGTCATGCCAGAACTCAAACGCTTCGCTCCAGCATTTTTAAGGTTAGCTTGGCTTAAATTATGAGTATTAGTACGGCTAAGTGGTTTAGTATTAGCCTTTCGACTAGCAGCCATAACTTTTGCGGACGACTTAGTAACTTTTGTGGCGGCACGATTGGCTTTTGATGAGAGTGAAACCTTAACGGAAGGTTTAGAGCTGTCTTTGTTGTTTTTGACGGCTTCTTGAACCTTAGTAGATTTCATTGCGATACTAACGAACTTGTCAATTGTATCGCCAAGCTCTTTCATTTCTGGAGTATTATGATTAGCTTTAATATTTTCGGCAAAAGCTTTTAGAGAGTTAACTTGTTCAGAAACTTCGGAGGGATCGGTGGCAACACGGATCGAAGCGATAGCTTCGGAAGCGGCACGAGCGATAGCGTCAACGGAACTATCTCCAGTTTGTGTAGAAGTTGAATTTTCGGCTTCATTATTTCCCATTGATACACCAAAACTAGCGGCAGCGTAGTCAGCAGCAATGCTCATAGTTAGAGCTTCGGTATCAATCTCGGGAGTTGAGGAAGTTTGGGCTGGTGAGCTGTATGCGTTGTAGCTAGCAGTATCTGGGGTAGTATAATTTGAGTTGTAGTCGTTAGAATAATTGTCGTATGTAGTATTGTTATAGGCTTGAGACTGATCGGTTGCGTAGGATTCTGGCATTGGTTGGATAGCATTGGGGTCAGGATTGTAGTTCGGATAAATCATTTGTTCGCTTGGGTTGTAGGTGTTTTCGGGATTACTGTTTACGACAGTTACGGGTTCGCCAGCGATACTAGCTTCATAAGTGGAGTTCATGTCGGGAGAAAGTTGGCCGAATTCGACGACATTTGGGATCATAGTGGCGTATTGGTATTGCTGCATACGTTCGTATTCGGCATATTCGGCGGCAGCGCGAGCAGCTTCTTCGGCTTTACGCTCCTCTTCGAGACGAGCAGCCTCTAAAGCGGCGCTACTAACGTTACGATTAACGAGACGAGAGGGGGCGGCAGGCATCGACGTAGCAGAGATTGCGCGTTGTTCGGCAGCGCGAGCAGCTTCTTCGACAGCAAAATTAGCGGGACGTTTAACATAACGGCGATTGAGAGTAGTCGATGCTTGAGTTAGGCGATGTGTCGCCGAACTGGATCGACCAGATTCGATCTCGATTTTGCTCATTAATTATAGCTCCTAATCATTTTGCTTATATCTATTATAACTTCAAGCAGTATGAAAAAGCAAGAGCAAAATTACTGCCTTTGCTTAATAAGTATTTGTTCTAAAGGGATACCTAAATAAGCTAGTTAACATGTTTATTCTTATACGGCATGGTATAATATACTAATATATGGTAGATAATTTAGACTTTGATGAGCGGGAGCGCAAGCGACGGCGACAGTTTATTAAGGTGGTGATTGCTGAGATTGGGATGGTGCTAGCAATTATCGCAGTAGTGATTGTTGCGACATTGTCGGCGATGGGTTTTTTTGTGAGCAGTAACGGAACGATTGAGCAGTCGGGCTTAATTCAGATTCATTCAATGCCGACTGGAGCTTCAATTGAGTTGGATGGTTCGACGATTTTTCCGCGAACAAATACTAGTCGTACTCTGACTCCGGGCGAACACACAATCAAGCTTTCAAAAGATGGTTACGATACTTGGAAGAAAACCATTAAGATGTATGCTGGCATGTTGATTAGGCTATATTACCCGCGGTTGTTTTTATTGAATCGAGAGGCAGAAACAGTAATGAAATTGGGGGAGAGTTTGGAACTCTATTCGACTTCGAAAGATTATAATAACATATTGTATGCGGTGACAGATAGTACGGAATGGGTTTTAGTTGATATCCGGAATGATGATGTGCGGACGATAAAGTTAGATATGAGCGGTGTATTACCTGGAGTGGAAAAGGTGGCTGGAAAGGTGCAGTTCCAGGGTAGTATTGATGAAATCAAATGGACTAAAAATAGTGACTACGTTTTAGTGCGGACGACTTTTGATAGTAAGTCGGAGTGGATTTTGGTTAGTTTGAAGGATGTGAAGCAAAGTTTAAATTTGACACGGACTTTTGGCTTAGAGTTTTCACAAGTGGAATTGATTGATGGTATGGCAAATCAGCTGTTCGTGCTTGAGAATCAGAAACTGCGTAAAATTAATACTAATGATCGAACGATCTCTCGTGTTCTACTTAGTGATGTACAGAATTTTGCTTGTGAGAGTACGAATGTGATTTATGTGGCAACGAAGTTGGAAAATGAGAATGATAGCGAAAAGAAGCTGAAAATAATTGGCGTGTATCGCGACGGAGAGCGCGGAGGAACGACTTTGGCTCGAATGAGTAGCGACAATGTAGTTAGGGTTTCGATTTCGAAGTATTATGATGATAATTATTTGGGGATTTTTGTGAATGATGAAGTGACGGTTTATTATGGTGCAATCCCCTCTTATCGTGAAAAAATGGGGGAAACGGATTTTTCGGGTTTGAAGGTTTTAGTAGAGAAGACGAAGCTCAGTTTAATTCCGGATAAAATAGAGGTTAGCTCTGAAAGTGAATATATGGTAGCACGTCATGATCGGCAGTTTGCGGTGATTGATCTAGATATGGGGGATATTTATGAATATAAAAGCGAGAGCGCAAAACTTCATTGGTTAGATACAAGTATGATGTCTGCAGTAGTGGATGGTGAACTCATAGTGTGGGATTTTGATAATACAAATCAGCGCGTCTTAGTAACTAGTAATCGTGACTCGATGGAGAACGCTGATCCAGTAACAACATTTTCTAATGCGAAGTTAATGAACTATGAGCCAGTAATTACAATGAATAATAAATGGATTTATTACACAGTTAAAAGTGGCAATGAAACTGTGCTCGTGAGAGAAAAGATTAGAGATTAAGGCGGTCTGCGCACCGAGAAACCGTTGAAGCGATCGTTGGAGCTCGACGGGACGACGTTAGTACTATAGAAAAGGAGGTAGTACGTGTGCGTAGCATTAGGGCAAGTAGTAGCTGACCAGTAGACGCTATTGATGCCCGCGTTCCTCAATGAACCAGTCTCTAGAGTGACGTTCCCGCCGCGTACATAGTATAAGGTACTGGCTGCGGACGAAAAATAGTTGTAAACTGTTGATATGTTACTTTTACAACGCGTAGCTAATTAAGTGTAATTTAATTTCCGAAGATTCCCTGCCAAATGCTTTCAAAGAATGATGGTTCGTTGGCGGGCATTTCGGGATCATTGGTGTTAGGATCGTCGGTGATAGGGGTTTGAGTATTATTGGTGTCGTAGCTTGGGTTGATTTGTTCGGCTGTGATAAGAAGGCGGTAACGAGAAGTACCGAGTGGCGTACAGGTGATTAGGGTGAGCATAGGTTTATCGGTTTCGTAAATTAGTGCGGCAACATTGGTTGGATCAACAGTTTCGCGACGTGTCATCTGATAAGTATAACGTACGGATTCGTAGTTAACGTAGATAAGATCGCCAACTTCAAGGCGTTCAAGGCCGGAGAAAATAAACTTATAAGGGTTACTACTATAAATATCTCCAGCGGAATGACCAGTGATAACGAGATTTCCGATTTGCCCAGGCATAGCGTTTGCACCAGGGATTGCGAATTGAGCGACACCTTCATTCATGGCGGCATCAACATCACTATATGGAATTCCAAAAGCTACTGGAACGTCGATATTGAGCTTTGGGATGATAAGGCGTGGTTCGGGCGAGACGGTTTGGGTGATGGTGGGGTCGATGGCATTAATGTTTGTTGTAACGGAGCCAGTGTCGGGAGAAATGTAAGCCATGATTGGGGCGAAAATCATGCGGTTATATTGCAAAAACAAAACACCGATAGCTACTATTAAGAAGATGATTAACGGTAAGGCACGACGGAAACTATGCGAACGACGCGCCTCGCCACTTGCGATGCGTTCTGTTTTCATTTTTTCGGTTGCGAGATAAGTTTGGGCAGCTTTTGCATAGTAGTCGCTATAATAGTTTTTGTAGTAGTCTTGCCAAGCAGAATGGTATTTTTGCCATTCTTCGTTAACGGCATCTTGGTCAATAGGAGCATCTTTTAGTGTGCCGGATATTGTTTTGTAAAAGTCATTCTCATTTGCTACCATGTTTTGGCCTAGTTCATGGGGCACATCTAGATTATAGTCATCAGTTGCCATGTTGGAGTTGTAGCTATTTGATAATGTCGTGCTATAGTCCGTGAGGTTGTGGTAATCTGGTGTGCGTTGGTAACTAGGGGTTTCATAATCGTAGGATTGCGACTCGTTGTTATAGTAGGATAAGTTTTGGTATTCGGCGGGTTGGTAAGAAGTTTCTTGGTGTTGATAGGAAACTTGTTGATTTACGGCATCATAAGTAGTAGATGGGGGTTGCTGACTGGTTTGCTCAACGAGGAGTTCTTGGGCATCAGGGGGGAGATTTTTGAGGCTTTCAACGGTTGAAGAATAGGCTGCACGAACTTTTTGTCGCGCAAGCTCGGCGGCGGATAAGTTATTGCCGTTTAATTGATTAGAAGGTTGCCCACCGTATTCTGAATCCATGTAACAATTATAGCATAATTTAGTTGATTTCGGGGTTTAAGAAATGGTTTTATGTAAAACGGAAGGAAGTGTGTTATAATGTTAGGGTAGTTTATTTAAATAATGGTTTGTGTTTGGGCGAATGGCGGAATTGGTAGACGCGCTAGACTCAAAATCTGGTTTCCACAAGAAGTGAGGGTTCGATTCCCTCTTCGCCCACCATCGGGGAATTGTTTGCGCCTTTTGGCGTGTTTTTTTTGTTATGAATATTTGTACCCTACATTCTGCATTTAGAGTGGTCGTATGTATTAAAGAATCGATGTTATAATTGAATTATGAAAAATTCCGAGGATGATATTATAGATGATTATTTAAATGGCAAAGTTATTGATTCATGTGAATATGATGCTTATTCTTTGGAGAAGCTGGCTGAGTTTCTTGGGGATGATACCGATTATTGATATTAAAGCGTGAAAGTGAAACTGTTTTGAGACAAGTAAAAAGGCAGGAATGATTCCCTGCCATAATGCTAAGAAGGTTGAGTGATATAAATAATTAGGTTTAGATGTAACAAATTTTGTTCTACAGATGTAATGTAAAGTATGGTCTGTTGTCCTTGATGAAAAAAGCACTAATTAGTTTATTGCTTTGATCGTAGACAGCATTAGAAACATGTTCCAGGAAGCGTTGATCGGTGACTTTACTTAAATCAACTGCGTGATTATTAATAGTCACAATGAGTTCCTCATTATCTGTTTGGATTCGAGAGCTTTGACGTAACAAAGAATCGATATGGTTTTGCTCAATGTAACGATCGATTAAGACTAGAACCTGTTGAATGAGTTCACGCCCAGCACGATAGTGGCCGCTGATTTTAATCTTATCGATTTCTTCAGCGATATGAAGCGCGTTACGAGCGATTTGACAATCAGGGCGGGTAACTTCGTATGTAAATTCGATACGCTGCTTAGTTCGATGGGTGCGATTGCCACAATGTGCGAATGAGTGGTAATTTTCATGCTTAAATAGCATTGTAGTTATTTTAAGTCCAGGATAGACAGCTTCTAAAAAGCTTGGTAAAAGACAAGCAGCGGCAGATGGATTTTTAATAGTGGCTTTCTGCATAATATCATAGTCGGGACCATCGGAAGTAGAAAACCAATAAGTAAGTTTCTGATCTGCACTGAGTGTCAAGAACTGAGACTCAGCTGATGGAGTATCAAGATGTTTAGCGATATGGTCGAAATGTTTCTGTAATTGCGGTGTAATTTTTTCGTATTTTTGGTAAAAATCAGCATAATCGAAATAGGGTTCGTTCAGGATTTTTTCAGGATCTTTGAAAAATTCAATCCATAGGCATGATGGAAAACACTTATCGCCTTTGTTGATTTCAATACGGGCATGGGCGACGAGCTGATTCATGGTGTTTTCTAGCTCTTCGCGTTGACGACAGTTAAGATCATCGTAGGAAATTTTGAGGTTGCCGAAGTTAATGTGCTGATTATGAAAAGCATTATAGTGATCTGTATCGACGATGGTAGTTTGCTGAGGTATACCGTAATAATTATAAGGGTTTTCTTCCAGACTTTTACGACAATGATCAATGGTTTGCTTAGCTAAGATGAGCAAATTTGTTTTCCAAAAGAGAGCGCGGTTTTGGTCTTCTTGAAGTAAGGCGGGAAAGTCAAGTTCTAAAGTTCGCTGCTTTTGTGGATCATAGATAGTGCAGAGCTTGATTTTTGACTGTGGAAGGATGTGAATATAGTCGCCGCTATATACGTCTGAATCGATAGCGAGCTCGAGACCGTAGTGCTGTGTAATTGCATCACTAACGTCAGGATCAGAAAGGAAATGATTGGAGACACGAACGGATTTGAAAAAGTTATTTCCGCAACCATTATAGATCTCAGCTTCTAATTCTTTATAGATCCTCGATAGTGTATCCTTAATACATTTTTCCCGAGCATTGAGACGATTTTGGTGTTTGGCAATTTCGGCTTGGCGCTGTACCATAATATATGGTTGAAGTTTAGTGCGAACTTCTTGGCATCTTTTGATGATTTTGGACATTTATTTATACCCCCTTCTTAATAAAATGTTAAATATACACCCAACCTAAAATAATTATAACGTATTTAACTAAATTTAGCAAGTAGTGGATTGGAAGCATTATTTCGGTCTAATGTTAGTACTATCTTAGTAAGAAAGAGGCTATAAACTGGATGCAGACAAAAAACTATAATCCTAATTTTAAAAAAGTCCTCAAGTTTCCTTGAGGACTCAAGTTGGCTAGGGACTTTATTTAGTAAATTCGAGAGACTTAATAATTTCGTCGCCAACCTTCTCCCATTCATCACGCATGTTGTCGCGGCAATTGAAGGAAATAAGTGCGAGTTTGCCGTCGTAAGAGAAGAACATCATGTGGTTATAGATAGATTCGTCGGTGAAGTCGGTAACAAGCTTAATGGTTCCGATATTATGTCCATCAACTTCGTAATAATCTGTACCAATAACTTTTGCACTAAGATCAAAAACGGCCTTAATGGTATCGAGGTAAGTTTTGATTTGATCATTTGACAATGTTTGCTCTGGTTTGCTCAAAGCGATGTTGACGGTACTGTTGGAGTTGGAGTAAACAGCGTCGGGAGCGTCATCGCTAGTGTATTCTTTGGCGATTTCTTCGGCGCTTAGAGATTTGAAATCGGCTGGGACAAGAATACGATATTTTAGATCGTCGATGGAAATATATTTTGCATCGAGTTTTTCGTTTTTGCCAGTTTCGAGTGAGTGGTTAGCGTCGGCGCAGTTGGCAATGATTTTTGCACCTATAAACACGAGTACGGCAACCACCACTGCTGCAGTAATGACGGCAACTACAATTTTCCAGATATGATGAGAAGTTTTTGGTGTAGACTTGGTGGAATTATTAGGAGTAGTTTTAACGGTTTTAGTAGTAGTCTTAGTAGGTTTTACGGATTCACCAGCGGGTTTCTTGGCTGGGACAGTTTTAGTTTTAGTAGTTTTGGCTGTAGCGGTTTTAGCTTTCTTTGCTTCTGCCACAATTCCTCCTTATAATATTTATGCTTAAGTATATTATACATAAAAATTGAAAAAGTGGACAAATTTTAGGTTTCTCTAAGCTTGGATGGTATGAATTTTTACAGTATGAGTAAAATCTTTGGGATGAAAGTATGCTAAAATAAAAAGAATTAATAAATGGGAGAGGTTAAAATGAGAATTACTAAGCTAGAACATTCGGGTTGTGTGATTGAGGAGGATGGTAAGAAAGTAATTTGCGATCCAGTACAGTTTGAGGCGGTGTTGCCGGAATTTACAAATGTGGTGGCGATCGTTTTAACTCATAAGCATCCAGATCACTTTCAACCAGAGCAAATTTCGGCAATTGTTGATTTAAATCCAGAAGTGCGGATTTTTGCGCCAGTGGATATTGAAGTGGATGAGATTGCTGGGAGGCCAGTAGAAAAAGTTGAGGATGGAGTAATGCAGGATTTAGGTGGTCTGAAGTTGAGATTCTTTGGTCGGGATCACGCAGCAATCGTACCAGGAAAAGTGCCTTGTCGTAATATTGGAGTCGTAGTGAATGAGAAGTTGGTGAATCCGGGAGATTCGTTTGATTTGCCAGCGATGGATGGGCGAGTTGAGATATTATTAGTGCCAAGCGCAGCGCCGTGGTGTAAGGTTAATGAAGGTATGGAATATATTCGTGCAGTAAAACCGCAGATGGTAATTCCTGTACATAATGCCGTTTTGTCGGAGCTTGGAAATGGATTTAATAATAATTGGCTCAGAACGGCTTGTGAGGAAGTTGGGGCGCAGTTTGCGCCACTTGGTATTGGTGAGAGTGTTTAAAATAGTGGTTAGTGAAAGCCGTTGAGATATTGATACCTCCAGGCGAATACTGGAGGTATTTTGGTGGCTACGTTAGATGATTAGGACGTCAGAATTTGTGAGTTTTAATATGAAGCTATTTTGCAACACAGCGTATTGTAAAACCATATATTCCAGAATTTCTAGCAGCAGGCATAAAAGAGTCAATACCCATGGAGAAATGATAACCAGCTCCGTTGTCTTCGTAAAATGCATTAGACCAATAGTGTGAATTTTCACCCATTGCATCTTAGCTGCATTCTTAGCAAAGGTGCCGTCTAGTTTGGGAGTAATATCCATTTCTACAGCTTGTTGTAGCCCAACTGAGATAGCAGTTTGGATATTGACGTTTAGGTTAGTAGAGGCGGTAGAAGAATCTTCCGTAGCGTAAGTAGCTACATCACCTAACCAGTGTTGGTTACAAGATGGAGAAAGAAAGAGGAGAAGAAGTAGGAAGAGTAAGCTAGTGCTTACTTTACCTACCCTGCTGATTGTTAATGTTTGACGGAACTTGTCACTAGTCATTGTCTTTTCTTATACCTCCATGCGTATGCATATTAATGTTTGATGAGCTTTGTTAGTGTTTGTTATTGATGTGATAGCTACTACTGGCTCTTATTACCTATTAGTTATTAGTTGGTATTGATTGGCTGTTGGTTGATGTTGGTTTTTTGAGGTATCAAAAAACATAGCAACCAATGCATATTAGTAGTAACCATTGCTAATTAATGATGGTTGCTAGATGTTTCTGATATTTGGATGCAGCGTCGAACACAAAAAGCGACACCGCAAGGTGTCTTGCTTCCATTCGTAACCTACGTTAGACTTTGCATCTAGTCGTGCTACTTATGCGGTGCCGCTTTTGAACGACTAAGAATGCAAAAATGTAGCAGTAGGTTTTGAATGGTTAAAAATAGCTACCAAAATATGGCTACGATATAAAGCAAGACACTTTTATTTTATCATGTTTATGGGTAAAAGACGAGAAAAAATGTTGTAAAATTAACAACATATAAAATGCCACCAATCCTAATGATGGTGGTGTATGTGAGTATGGTGGTTTGTTGTTGTATCGAGATGACATTCGTGTTCTGAACAGTTTTCTTTAGGATTTTCGAATTCGATGGTAGTGTGGGAGATATGATGTTTTTTGAGTTCGTCACGGATTTTAGTTTTTAGAGCTGGTGCGGGGTGTTTAGTAACAACATGAAGTGTGGCGTAGTTATGAAATCCATCAATACTCCAAACGTGGAGATGGTGGACGTTGGTTATGTCAGGGATTTTTTGTAACTCCGTAATGAGAAGATCGAGAGAAATATTGTTAGGAGTTTTTTCGAGAAAGACATTAAGAATAGATCGGAAGTTTAGAATTGTTTGCCAGAGGATGAACAGCGCGACTAGGATGGAGAGGATTGGATCTAAAAGGGAGATATTAGTAAAACGCATAATAATAGCACCAAGTAGAACAACAACCCAGCCGAGGACATCTTCGAGCATATGAAGGTTGACGGATTTTTGGTTGAGGGAGTTTCCGCGGTGTGTGATGAATGCGGCTACACTATTAATAATAACTCCGATAAGGGCGAGTAAGATCATGCCGTTATAATTGATTTCGATGGGATTGATGAGTCGTGGTATGGCACTTGCGATTACAAAGGTGGAGCCGAGGAGGAGAATAAGTGTGGTAATCATGCCTCCAACCAGTGAATAGCGTGCATAACCATAAGTGTAGTGCTGGTCGGGATGTTGTTCGCTTTTCTTTTCGAGGAAAAAGGAGATACCAATACTTAGGGCATCGCCAAAATCGTGAATAGCATCGGACATAATGGCGTTACTACCCGTAAATGCGCCTCCAATGAATTCGTAGATTGAAAACCCAAGATTAAGTAAAAACGCAAGGAGGATATTGCGAGTAGTTTTGTGTGGTTGTGGAGATGATTGATGCGTGTGCAAGGATTCCCCACTATGAGTGTGAGACATAAAAGTCCTTTCTTTAGAGTTAATAAGTGGTTATCAAGTTTTTGTAAGAAAGATTAATATTAGAACTTTGTCTCCGACAGTGGCTGCGTTGTCTTCTTGGATTAAGTATAATGGAGAAAAAGTAATTGTCAATGATATAATAAAGGTATGGAAAGTTTACAGCGCGGGTTGAGATATGTAAGTTTAAAAGGAGTATAGTGAAATGAAGATTTGTATTTGTTGTAGTTTGAGTTTTACCAACAAAGTTATGGAGATTGCAAAGAATTTGGAAGAAATGGGTCACGAGGTTTTGCTTCCGGATGGTGTAAGGTTAAGATTGATAGAAAGCGAAGACTTTGATCCAGTAGCCGCTAAGCGTGAAGTTGATACGATTCACGAACATCCGAGGAAAATTCAGGAGTCTGATGCTGTGCTTATGTGTAATTATACGAAAAATGGAATTAAAAATTATATTGGCGCAAATAGCTTTTGTGAATTGTATGTGGCAAGGTATTTTAATAAGCCAGTTTTTGCTTTGAATACTTTACCGGAACAAAAGTACATTCATGACGAGTTGATGGCATTCGACGTAATAGTAATTGATGGTGATTTAAATAAAATAGGTGAGAGGCTGTGATTCGTAAGATAAGTAGTTCTTGCGAACAGATTTAGTTTGATTCGTCGTCATAACTTTCTAAGTGATCATAATCTGGTTCAACGACGATTTCTTGATCGAGATTGTCTTTTTGACTGGCATTGGATTCTTCGGTTGCAATGATGTCTTTATGTCCAACAAGGGCAGCATAGGGAGAAAATTGAGCGGCGCGACTTGTAACTGGCATAGGGCTTTTGACATGGGGACGTGTGGCGTACAGGATGTCGGCATAGTCTTCGATTTTACGTATTGGAGTCTTGGGATGATAGTTGATTAAATCGGCGGTATTAGTACTCATGCGCGGTGTCCTCCGATTTGATGATGGCGGTTACGTCCAGTGGCGCCATCTTCAAAATTAGTACCACGAAGAATGGAGTTTTTCCCGTAGCGGTCGCGGATTTGGAGAATTGCTTTTTGGATGCGATTTTCTTTTTGAAGACTAGCGAGTTCTAGTTCCCTCTTTTTCTCAAGCTCAGCGTAGTTTGTAAAAAGATCGGTTTGCGAAAAACTATGATGTGACTTTAATTTAGTATTAGTATCAACTAAATTATTGGCAGCAATAGTAACTTTGCGAATAGTAAAACCCGGATTAACTTTCTCGTCATAAAGTTTAAGGAGAGCATTTATAATAAGTTTAGTGGAACTAGTTTTAAAATCGAGATGAATGGTACCTAAAGCAGGCTTTGGGACACGACGGCCATAGTGATCGACGACAGAATTTTTGGCGGAGTTTTTGTGGTCATAATTGACATATAAATTAAGGTGGTCGGTGACATAATTTTTGCGAACGAGATCAAGCGAAAGAGCTTCGGCCATTTCTTTAACGATAATACGTGCTTTCTGGAAGTCATAGGGGCAAGATAAAACTTGTCCAGAACTAAGGCTTTTAACCTCTGGTTTGTGTCGTTTGACGTCGGAAATATTAACACATTCGTAACCCCAGGCATGATCGATTAAAAGTTCAGCGTTGATACCGAAAAGTTGATAAAGCAATTTTGGATTTTCGAGCGAACAGCGGGCGACGTCACCCATAGTAAAAATGTTACGACCAGCAAGGCGCTTTGCATAGCCGCGTCCAACGCGCCAAAAGTCTGTAATGGGAGTGTGTGTCCAAAGTTGTTCACGAAAAGAACTTTCGTTAAGTCTAGCAATGCGAACTCCAGCGGAGTTTGGTTCGGCATGTTTGGCGAGAATGTCCATAGCGACTTTAGCGAGAAAGAGATTAGTACCGATACCAGCAGTAGCGGTAATGCCAGTTTCGTGATAGATGGCAGTAATCATGTCAGTGACAAACCTTTCAGGGGATGAATTAGACATTTTGAGGTAGCTAGTGATGTCACAAAAGACCTCGTCGATGGAGTAGGCAAAAATGTCTTCAGGCGCGACGAATTTGAGATAAATATTATAGATTTTGGAGCTATAATCAAGATAATATTGCATACGTGGAGTGGCAGTAATGAAGTCGAGGGCGAGGCTAGGATTAGCTTTAATTTTCTCATTATTGGAACTTTTGCCGAGAAAAATTCCAAGTGGTGTGGTTTTTTGGCGTTCGTCGTTGATTTGTCTGACTTTTTCGATAACTTCAAAAAGTCGGGCGCGACTAGCTAGACCATAGGATTTTAGCGATGGCGAAACGGCGAGGCAGATGGTTTTCTCGGTGCGAGATTTGTCGGCAACCACTAGATTGGTAGTAAGTGGATCAAGCCCACGCTCATGGCACTCGACGGAAGCGTAAAAAGATTTGAGGTCGATGGCGGCAAAAGTTTTCTCCATAATTATAAGTATATTATAATAGAATGATGGAAGAATATAAATTATTTTTGAAGAAAACTCCGAAAGATGGAAAGTTTCAGCGGGTGCATGCAGTACTTGTTGTACAAGATGGACGGATTTTACTGCGTTATAAAAATGGCGAAGCGCGGATTACGGGTGGAAGAATTGATGCGAGTGATGAGGATCTGGAAGCGGCGTTGCGAAGAGAGGTTCTAGAGGAAATAAATTGTGAGATTGATAAGATTGAATATTTGGGATATTTGGAAGTTGAGATGAAGAAATATTATGATGAAATTGGCCTAGATTGCGAAATTGTGCGGGAGAAAGAAAATTGGGCGCGAATGGTGGCGCGGGTGACGAAGATTTTGCCACCGAAAGCTGATCCAGATCGTGAAGGTAATTGGGTTTATGGACGAACGCTGGCGCCACGAGAGATTGCTACGGAAGAATTAGCTAAGGCACCAAAATTTGGTAACAACAATATCAAGATTTTGAATGCCGCTTATGAGGTCGCGCGTGAAAAAGAATACTTCACGGAGTTACCAAATGAGGAATACGAGGTACTGAATGTTGAAAGTCGGGACGAAGAGTAAGTGTTGTAAAAATTACAACACTTACTAATGCCCAGCAACGCTTTTGATGTCCTGTAATTCGAAACGGTATTTTTGTACGTGGTCTTTAGGACACTTTTCGGGCGAGATTTCTTCTAGAAACATGGCCTTTGGGCGAGCGCAGAGGTGGTGTTGACCAAACTTCTCACCATTGTAGAGTCCACGATAAATGACGAGTTCTTCACCGGTTTCGCTATGTGTGGCAACATCTTCGATGATGTAATAATCTCCTTTATAGTGTCGATAAATGCCATGAATAACTAGTTTGTTCACTTTTATTCTTCCTTATAAGTTCTGATGATATCACGAAGACTCATCTTAGTGCCGTAATTAAGGATAGCATTACTGTAAATTTTAATGGCGATGTGGGCAATTAGGGAACAGGTTATAAGAAGGATTGCGATTGATCCGATGACTTCCCAGCCACTGGCAATACCCATCATGACACGGAGCGGCATACAGAAAGGTGATGAGAAGGGGAAGAGGGCGGCAAAACTATTGAGCTCGCTAGTCGGATCAATAAGGGTAAAATATGCGAGGTAAAAACCAATCATAGTAATGATGGCGACGGGCATGTTAGCGGATTGGATGTCTTCGGGTTTACTGATAGTGGAGCCAGTGAGGGCGTAAAGCAGGGCGTAAGTAAAGTATCCGAGAATAAAGTATAGAATCATGATGAATGCGAGGTATGGAGTGGGCGTGGAGAGGTCGAACATGGAATTAAGAAGTTCTGGATCGAGGAAGGCGTAGGCGGAGAAAATGGCTGTAGCCGTGAAGAGTACGACTTGTCCAAGTCCGACTAACCCAATACCAATAGTTTTACCAAGTACGATTGTGCGTGGACTGGTAGATGTAACAAGAGTTTCCATGATTTTGGAAGTTTTTTCAACGGTAATGGAGCTAGAAACTTGATAGGCACAAAAGTAGATCGCGAAGAAAAGGAGAATTGACACAAACATCATGACAGTAATGTTGCCGCCGATTTCTTGATCGCTGATTTGCTGAATTTCAAGATTAAACTGTGGTGAGATTTGAGCGAGCTGAGTGGAGGTGAGATGAAGCTTTTGGATTTGAAGGTTGGTATATAAACTATTAAGAGCATCGACGAGCGTGGTTGGTGTGCTGGCCATAGTTGCGGCATTGTCGACTATGTATTGGAGATTAATGACGTCATCTTTTTTGGAAATGATGATTGCAGAACTAATTTCGTGCTCATTAATTTGAGTTTTAATTTCTTCAAAATTTAGATTTTCGAATTTAAAGTTATATCCAAGTTCTGAGCTATTTAAATTTTCGAGTTGGTTATTATAAAGGTTTTCAGGATCAGATATTAGTACAGTGTTATTAAAATTACTATCGGTAACTGCGTTTAGGATACGTGGAAGATTAAAACCGGCAACAATTAGAACAAGGATGATGATGGTTGAGACGCGAAAGGACTTTCTGCCAATGAGGTCTCGCATAGTAAATTTGATGACGGTCCAAGTATCACGGAAATTATTCATTTTCATAAAGTTATGCCTCACTTTCTAGATTTGCTATTAAACTACTAGCACCAACTTTTTCAATAAAGATATCGTTAAGAGTTGGCTTTTCAACTTCGAATTTTTCGATAAGTATATGATTTTCAATGAGTTTGGCTAATAATTTTTGTGCGGACTTTTCATCGGAAATTTTGATTGTGTAAGTAAAATCTTTTTCGTGCTCAACTTGGAAATCTTTAAGATATTTGGAGATATCCTGATTTGTGCTAATAATGGCGCGTCGAACTGGGTAGGTTGCTTTAATTTCATTCAAGTTTCCCTGTAGTACAGTCTTTCCTTTATTCATGATGAGAATATTGCTGCAGAATTCTTCAATGGTTGCCATTTGATGGGCGGACATAATCACGTACTTTCCTTGTTTGACAAGGTCGATAATAATACTTTTTAGAATATCGGTGTTAACTGGATCGAGGCCGCTGAATGGTTCATCTAGGACGACTAGATCGGGATTATGGATGATGGCGGTCATAAATTGGATTTTTTGTTGATTCCCTTTGGAAAGTTTTTCGGCGGTAATTTCGAGATACTCTTCGACGTGTAAACGTTTGGCCCATTTATGAATTGATTCGTCAGCTACGGGGCGACTGAGACCTTTTAGCTCGGCAAAATACATGAGCTGATCGTAGATTTTGACTTTAGGATAGACGCCGCGCTCTTCGGGTAAATATCCAAAGTTAACATCTTTGCGGTTAACTTCTTGACCATTCCAAGTAATTTCGCCGCTATCTTTAGTAATAATGCCGAGGAGCATACGGATAGTAGTGGTTTTGCCAGCGCCGTTGGTCCCGAGTAGTCCATAGACGCCAGGTTTGGTTAATTCGAGCGAAACACGATCGACAACAAGTTTGCCGGCAAAAGTTTTGGAAACATTTTTGAGGATGAGTCCGGACATATTCTCCTTTCGTTAATATAGTAGGTTAAAATAATTATACCACTGGGGGGGGGTATGATTACAAGAACTTTTATTATTCAAGATTAATACCGCGTTTTAGTAGTTTACGACCTGTTACATAAAGTACTAAGTTGTAGCAGACGTAGACTATGCCAATATAGAATAGTGTAGTAATGATAAAGTTAGGGTCATCATAGAGTCCGGCTTGGTGTCCGGCAGGATCGCCGAAGATATAACGAAGGCTAGGAATGAAGAGGCTGAGTAGGTAAATAATCTTCAAGAGAATTATACTGGCGACGACATAAATACCGAATCCACTAACTCTAGCCCAAATGCTTGAGTGGTTATTGAAGCGATGACCAATAATGATCCCCGTAAAGCCGCAGAAAAGGATAAAAGCAAGTTCGGTAAAAATTATAAAAGCGAAGGTAAGGTAAAAACCACAATCGCGAAGCTCAACATAGTAGTAATTATTAACACAGTGTGTGCAGCCGCCAACTAGACCGAGCGATTCAAGAATTTGCATGCCGTCACGTGATAGTGCGAGCAGTAAACTACCAACAATTGCGACAATCAAGACGCTAAGGACGATGAGGAGAGCGCTGCAGATTTGTGTGTTCCAGAGGGTATTACGTGAAACTGGCAACGTATGTGTAAGGTAGGCTTCGTCACTGTAAAAAGTATTCTGAAATCGTCGCCAAGTTTTTAGAATGGTAATTAAAACAAAACAGATGAATGTTATATAGATGAGGTTATAGAATAGGGCGTGTAAAAAATGGAAAATTGCGGGCTTGCTAAAAGTTTCACCGATTACGGCATAGTTGTTGGCTTCATCAAAAATTAAAGTGGTATCGTAGCCGGTAACATTGAAAAGAATGATACTAATAAGAAAAAGAGAAGCAAAGATGCTGGTAGTTTTTAAAATATATTTAAGATTATATTTGATAAGATTTATGAACATAGAACTCCCTAGTTAGTTATTATTAATATCGGCTTTAAAAGTTTGGCGAAAGACTTCGTCGATTGAAGAATGGTATTTGTTACGTAAGTAGTCGCTTTCTTCGGTAAGAATAATGCGTCCATTTTGAATAAATATTACCTCATCGAGAATGTGCTCAATGTCAGAAATCAGATGTGTGGAGATAAGAACACTGGCACCTTCGTGAAAGTTAGAAAGAATAGTGTCGAGAATGTAATCGCGTGTAGCTGGATCGATACCGCCGAGTGGCTCATCAAGAATATAGAGTTCAGCTTCGCGACTCATGACGAGAATGAGTTGTAACTTTTCTTGCATGCCTTTGCTCATTTTGGCAATTTTTGTGGTTAAGTCAAGATTCAGATTATGGATGAGCGATTTGGCTTTTTCTGTGTTGAAGTTGGTATAAAATTTAGAAAAAAACTTCAGGGACTCTTGGACGGTCGTGGCTTTGTTAAGATAAGTACGTTCGGGTAAATAGGAAATAATTTTTTTGCTATGAATGCCGATGGGTTGACCATCGATTAATACTTCCCCACTTGTTGGTGTAACGAGGTCGTTAAGAATTTTAATTAGTGTGGATTTACCGGCGCCGTTTTGGCCGAGTAGGCCGATGATTTTTCCGCGTGGAATTGTGAGATTGATATCATTTAGAATAATTTTATGATCATAAGATTTGGTGAGGTGACGACATTCGACAAGTGGGATAGGATTAGATTGATGTTTTGGCATAGTTATTTAGCTCCTTTAGCTTTTAAATATTTGATTGTGGACTTATGATCAAAACCAAGTTCTGACATTGCGGTTAGATATTCCCTTGTTTTGATGAGGGCAAATTTCTCACGGAATTTGTATAAGTAGTTTTCGTTAGTAGTGACAAACTTACCATTAGTGCGTTCGGTGGTGATAAGTTTTAGTTGTTCAAGTTCAGTGAGCGCACGTTGCATAGTGTTAGGATTAACGCGCGCAATGGTGGCGAGGTCGCGGACGGAAGGCAGCTTTTCTCCAGGTGGGATTTTTCCGGAAACTATATATAATTCTATTTGGTCAATAATCTGTAGATAAATGGGGCTTTTATTATCAAAATTAAATACTAAACTTTTCATGATATTATTGTATTAATTATTTAATACAATAATAGTGAAGTAAGTAGGGATTGTCAAGGTTTTTATTAGCTTGTTGTTACTTGGTGAGCAATTAGTTTACAGAGAAACCATTGATTCTGGAGTCGTAGGCGGACGGAAGAACATCAATACCGTTGAAATGGAGGAAGTATACATTCATAGCATTAGGGTAGGTGGTAGCAGACCAGTAGTAACTAAAGTAGCTTGCACCCCATAATGAACCAGTACCTAGATCGACGTTCCCGCCGCGTACATAGTATAAGGGACTGGCTGCGGTGTTGATAATACTGGTTTGAGTATAATATTAATTATGTATTGCACTGTATTAAACATGTGATACAATGAGTGTATGACAATTAAACTAGAAAACCTAAATAAAAAGTACGGCAAAAAACCTGTACTCTTCGATATTAACTTAGAAATACCGACAGGAAGTTTTACAATGCTTCGGGGAGTTAGCGGTTCCGGTAAATCAACTCTACTTAGTATTATCGGCGGGATTGAGCCAATGACAAGTGGACGAGTACTAATAGATGGGCAAGATGTCAGTAGGCTCAAAGGTAAAGCGCGGTCGGATTTTTATCGGCACAAGATTGGGTTTATTTTTCAGGGTTTCTATCTACAACCACAACTGACAATTGGTGAGAATATCGCCCTGATGGGGACTTTTGCCGGGATGCCGAAACACGAACGCGAAGCGAGAGCAAAAGAACTCGCGGGGATACTTGGGATTGCCGAGGTGCTAGATAGTCTGCCGGCAGAAGTATCGGGCGGACAGGCGGAAAGAGCCTGCGCGGCGCGGGCGATGTTTATGAATCCAGAGATTATACTTGCGGACGAACCCACTAATAATCTTGACCCAGAAAATGCCAAGAATGTGATAGAAATGTTGAAGAAGATCCAACAAGAATCGAAAGCAACTATGATTGTGGCGAGTCATGATGGATTAGTAGAGGAATATGCGACGCAGATAGTTAGTATTAAAGAGGGCAGAGTGAGCGAGGAGAAGTAGATATGGGCTTGAAGTTTTCTGACGCGCTACGTTTAAGTTGGAGTAATATTGCTGAGCATAAAAAGCGCAGTGTGGCGATTATTGTAACGATTTCAATACTATTTGGAGCGATAATGGGGTTTAATTTTATGCTGGAGGGTTTGCGTGAAACGATCCTTAGTGCGGCATTGCAGACGAATGACGGGAAGGTTTATTTAGAAACTGGGTATCAGAATATCAGCTCAATCAATGAAGGTGATTTTACTGAACTTGCGGATTTAGAAGCCGCGCAGAAAATAGTGCGTGATACCGTTGCAAAGTATCATGGTGAAATTATCGGCGAAATGACAAGCTATCATCAACTAGGAAATACGCGCTGGGTAATTAATCAGGAAGTTGCAGATGCAGTTGGCAAGTTAGATGTGAAGCTTGATGAACTAGAGCTAGATCAGATTCCTTTTCTTGCGCCAGAGTTTGAGGGTGAGTATTTTCAGGGATATCTTTGGAGCAATGGTAAAAAGGATGAACACTTGGTTCGAGTGGGGGCGTACCCCTCGACTGAAGCTGGTAGCCCGACATTGCCAGGATTTAATCCGCTTAACTTATTACTTGGCATGGTTTATGGTTCTAGTAATGTTGCTGGGCCGCTTATTATTGACGATGGTTCGGGTAAAGTTACTGAATATATTGACTCAATGGCACAGGTAAAGGTGGAAGCTGGTCATTATGAGAATGTTGCACAATTGTTTGAGGCTTGGCCGCCAGAAATGCGTTACATTGCGGTTTTTGATAATTATGACGATGCGGTCGCCTATTATTATGATGCTTATAGCAATGATTCTAATTCTCCCAAGTTTGTACAGATTGATGGGAAGAAGTACTCGATATTAAATATGGATATTTTTGGGCGGGTAATTTATATTAGGCTTGATTTCGACAACCTCCAATTTATGCTTACTGCAATCGAGGTGTTGTTTATCGTGATTGCGATTTTGATCGCGACCTTTACTTTTGCGCATTTGATTGACCAGGATGCGGCGACGGTGGCACTTTATCGTTCGCTCGGCGCAAGTACCGGGAGCATCTATTTAATTTATTTCTTGTATCTTGTGGAGCTCTGTCTGCTCGCCGTTTTGTCCTGTATTGTGATTGCGTTCGTGTTTAGTGGAGCAATGTGGTTATTTAATGCGAGAGCGCTAGCAGAAAGGCTGAAAGAGTATTATATCCTCAAAGATTTGCCAAAAGTTAATTTGTTTGGGTTTAACAGAATGTTCTTCTGGACTATCGGATCTATTATGATTGTTGCGCCAATTTCTCTATTATTCACTATGCGCCATTTCTCCACAAAACATATTGCGAAGAAGCTAAAAGAGGACTAGTAGAGTGCGGCTAACGGATTATTTAAGGCTGGGCTTTGCTGGGGTGAAAGCTCACAAGAAGCGTGCGTTTACGGTCGTAATAATTGTGGGGCTGCTATTTAGCGTGATTACAGCTGGTGCGTTTATATTACAGGGGCTAGAAAATGTAGTGTTAGGAATAATGCTTGCGCCGACCAATGGCGAGGTGCTAGTCGTGAGTAGCGTTGATACGAAGATTTGCGGAGAGAATTGCGACATTGCGACGGAAGTGGTAGAGATTAAAAAGAATATTGAGCGGTATGACGGCAAGATAATTCCGGCGAAGATTAGCCAAACCGCGGACGGCATGTTCTATAAGTTGGAAGAAAAGGTGTTTAGCAGTGAAACGAATGATGCTATTGATATGGCGCAAGTTGTCGTGCCGCTCGGAACAGCGGCGAATCTTGCGGGTATGGAGATGCCGGAGCGCGATGCGGAAGTAGCGGAACAACTTGATGCTATTAGAGAGGTACGAGCAAAAACACTTGGCAAGGTAGTAGAAAATAAAAACGGTGAGCAGTATTATATCGCCGACATACTACCGGACGGGGTATATGCTAACAACCTATCATTTATGAATATTGGTCAGGATGGCAATCCACTGAATCTCATTCTAGGGCAGATGCGGACTGGTGTGAGCCAGAACTTTATCACGAAATCCGCCAAGACGGAGCCGAAAGCGGACGAAAGTAATACGGAACAATCGTCCGGCCTTATCGCAATGGGAGATATTGATGCGGAAGAAATGGGGATGGTGCTTGCGCAGTTTGAGAATGTGAAAGCGGCTTATGATTACTATCAAGATAAGGCAAACTACTGCTCGGAAACCGACCGCATATTTAGCCTGTGTGGCAAGGACTATAAGTATCAGGTGGTTTCGGCGGTTTCTGATCCAATCATGACCTATGAGAACCTACAAAATGCATGGTTAGTGTTTAAGATTGCCGTGGCGGTACTCACCGTAATAGCACTGATTATCGCGATTAGCACTTATGGCCGACTGATTGGTAAAGATATGAAGATAATTTCGCTCTATCATGCGATGGGAGCGAATGGAAAGCAAATACGGCTAGTTTATTTAACATACTTATTGATGTTGAGCATAATGGCGGTAGGGTTCGCAGTAGTAGTCGGGTTAGCACTAGCGGCAGTTCTTAGCCTTGTAAATACGACAAATCTCGTACAGGTGTTCGCTTTGGGCTTTGGGATTGAAACGGAAAGTGTTTGGCTGGTGGGTTGGAATAATCTGGTTCTAGGGATAGCAGGAGTAATGATTTTCGCGGCAGTAATAGCGGTGTTAATTGGTAATGGAAACTTTACCAGTAAAGAACTGGCTAGGAAAATAAAATAGTAAGGCATTATTTGTCTTGTGGCTGGGTGAGGTTGTTGATTTGACGAGCTGGGATTATGCTACAATAAAGTAAATGAAGCGAAAAATATTATTTCTTGGTGTGGTAATTTCTATTATACTTTTGGTTGGCGGAGTATTTTTTTGGTGGTTAAAAAGTAATGATACGAATAGGCAAAAAAGCGGTTTAGAAGAGGTAATAAAAAATGTAAATGTGAATAATGGGGATGAAGTTTTAAATAATAAAGTAGAACCTAATCCAGAGGTTTTGGCTTTGAGACAAGAAAAATATTATATTCCGGAATTTGAGGATAGGTATTTGGCGTACCGAGTGGCGAGAGAGGATTGGAGTTGGACGCAAGTTGTAACTTATGTGAATGCAAGTCGAGATAAGGAAAGATATATTGATGTAGCAGGGGTGGACTTTTCGAAAGATGTGAGGGTGCTAATTGGGAAATATCATTATCTTGGTACGTATGAGCCGGATGATTTGGTGGAACTTAGCAGCACTTATAATGCGGGGTCGACACCATATTTAAGACGTGAGGCGGCGGAAAATTTTATGAAGATGGCGGATGCAGCACGATTGGAGGGGTTGGTATTAAAAAATGTGTCAGGATATCGAAGCTATGCGACACAGGAGTGGTTATACAATAATTATGTGGCGAGGGATGGAGAATTGTTGGCGGATACTTATTCATCAAAACCGGGATATTCCGAGCATCAGGCGGGACTTGCAACAGATATTAATTCGGTGGATGAGAGTTTTAAGTATACAAACGAATATGCTTGGTTGCAGGAACATGCAGTAGAATATGGTTTTATCATGCGATATCCGGAAGGGCTGGAAGAGATTACGGGGTTTTCGTATGAACCGTGGCATTATCGTTATATTGGTGTAGAAGATGCACTAAAAATGAAGGCGGAAGGTATAACGTTCGATGAATATTATGCGTATTATATAGCGAGGTGATGGGGTGTTGCGGTAGATATTGGATTATTGATGCTGTAATGTTATTATGGATATTAAGATACGTAGAATTTAATAATAGAAAGATAAGAGAAGTCAAAATGAATGAACTGTGGTGGGTTTTTATAATTGAAGGCTTAGTGATTACGATTTTAGGATCAGTATTGCACTTTACTTATGAATGGACAGGGCAAAACAAATTTGTGGCATATTTTGCAGCGGTTAATGAAAGTACTTGGGAGCATATTAAACTTGCGCTGTCGTCAATATTTTTCTGCACATTGTTTGATGTGTGGTTTTTGGGCAGTAATCCGAATTATTGGTTTGCAAAAAGTATTTCTTTTCTAGTGCCAATAGTTGTAATTCCAGTACTTTTTTATGGATATCGAGCAATTCTTAAAGTAAAGTCATGTTTGCCGATTGATATTACGATTTTTTGTATTGGTGCGTTTGCGAGTAGTGGTGTGCTTGCATTGTTGCTTGCAGCGGAACCGCTTGGTGAAGGTGGCGAAACGACTAGTATGATAGTTATGGTGGTGGTTTTGGTATTCTATTTGTTATTAACGAAGTTTCCGGCGCATAATTTTTTGTTTAAAGATCCCGTGACCGGCAAGTATGGGATTGAAGCGTCGAAAAAACGGAAGGCGTCGCGGCGCTCGAGCAAGACACGGAAGTAAAAGTTCAGAAAATAAAAAAGGCCCCGATGTTGCTGGGGCCAAAGGAGGCTGGTTAAGGCCTAGACAGTTAGATCTGACGTCGGCATAGGATTGTCTTAATATTGGGATTAGGTGTGCCGTCGAAGCCGATACTGCTACCATAACAATTGAATTTATTATGCACGAAGAATCTGTGGGCATTTATGTCCTCTTCCAAGTGGGCAAGACGTACTTCGTTGATGCGGTACTGCTTTTTCATATGCTGCAGATAAGTTTCGAGTAACTTACTTCCGATAGCCTGTCTACGATAGTCCGGAAGAACACTGATTCCAAAGATTGTAAGTACATTACTGTCCTTTCTGGCATCATATAAGGCAGGCTTGATGTAGGCTTCGATGGTTCGGTAACTATTCTGATTAGCCTGGGTGTCGTCGTAAAAATCGTATGATGCATCCATGCCAGAATGCCAACCAATAATAACACCAAGAACTGAATCGGAAAGAGTGTCATGTTCGTCGGTGTCTTCGTAGGCGACAAAACAGTTCGTGAAGCCGAACGGAAAACTCGGATCGTTAAAACGGTGTTCAAAGTATTCCATAATACCATCTTTATTCTTGAACCAGTAAGAATAGAGAGTTGGATTTGACTGATATACTAAATCTGCGATAGCCACAGCGTCGTCGTCGAGTATCGCTTTTCGGTATATAAGTCGTTTAGCAATGTTATTTATCATATCGATATTCCTTTCTGAAAGGCTGTCAAATAACCAGCGGGTTGTTAAGGTTCTTTTGAGATTTTATCATAAAGTCCATATAAAGTCTAGAGTGTTTTAAGAAAAACTGATTTTGTCAAAAAGCTCCTCGAAAAGAAGAGCTCAGATATATGCTGGATTGGGTTAAAGTTAGCAATCCCAATCGAAGCCTTCACCAAAATGGCCATAACGAGCAGTGGGTTCATAGATGGGTCGGCGAAGATTGAGGTAGTTAATAATTCCCTGTGGAGTTAAATTATAGCCTAAGATTTTGCCAGATGCGTTGGTAGCATAATCTGGTGTATCAACGAGTGGGATTTGTTCGACTTTGTTATCGATAATGACGGTGTGCTCGAGGGGGTCGGTATGGCCAATAGCATAGGCGAGACGGACGGTGACTTCTTGAGCATGACGAGCGCGAAGATAATCGACGGCTATACGACGAGCCATGTAAGCGGCGGAGCGGTCGACTTTGGAGGCATCTTTGCCAGAGAAAGCGCCACCACCGATTGGGACGCGGGGGCCGTAATTGTCAACAATGAGCTTTCGACCGGTTAGTCCAGTGTCAGCATCGAAGCCGCCCTGGTTCCAATCCCCGGCCGGGTTTAGATGTAATTCAATGTTTTTATCAGGTTCTGATAAAAGTTGCTCTTGTTCAATGAAACTTAGGACGAGACTTTCTAATTCTTCGCGAGTTGTGTTTTGGAAGCTGGCTACGATAGAATTGACATAAACAATACTGTTTGGATCTTTGGGATCTTGGAATTTTAAGGTGACTTGGGTTTTGCCATCGTAAGGATGCTTAGCGTAAATAAATTGATTTAAGCGACGCGAAAGGACTACTTCGAGAGGTAAGAGTTCGGGGGTTTCGTCACAGGCATAACCGATCATGATTCCCTGATCGCCAGCGCCACCAACGTCAACACCGCGAGCAATTTCGGGGCTTTGGGAAACGATGTTGGTGATTACTTTAAGATTTTCGCCAGCAATGCGATGGACGATTTTTTTAATGTCGATATTCTTTGAGGTTGAGGTAACCTCACCAGTAATAAAAACTTGGCCATGTCCGCCACAAGTTTCGACCGCAACGCGAGCATAAGGATCTTGTTCTAAGTATGCATCAAGAATAGCATCAGATATTTGGTCACAAAGCTTATCGGGATGTTTAGGCGAGACGCTTTCGGCGGTGCGGTAAATAGACATAGTATTTTTTCCTCCTATTTATAAAATAATTATAGCATAAGACTAGACTTTAGGCATACCTGTGCTGTTTTAGTTGATTAAACTCGTAGTTTGGATGAGATATGTTATACTATAAGTAGTATGAAAATTGCGATTTTTACGGATATTTATGCGCCGTGGGGTGATGGCGGGATTGCATCGTCGGTGAAGGCGCAGAAGGATGATCTGGAACGTTTGGGTCACGAAGTGACAGTATTTTGTCCAGGCTTTGATGCGCACGAGAAGAGCGTGGTGACGGTGCCGAGCCATAGGTGGTTAAGAGTAAACGGAGCGGTAATTGCGAAGCGACCGGGTGTGGTGGAGGATTTTGTTTTGAAACAGAAGGAGAATTTTGCAGAGTATGATTTAGTGCATGTGCATTACGAGGCGAGTTGTAGTATTGCTGGTGTGAGATTGGCGCGAAGATTTGGTTTACCGCTTGTGCAAACGATGCATGGTCGGGAGGATATGGCGATTCAGATTAATGTGTCGCATCCGTGGAAATATATAGTGGCTAGTATATTATCCGGCTGGCATAGTAGATATATTAGGCACATGATTAAAGTCAAGAAAGATAAGTTTCAGGCTCCGACGCGGACTCGAGCGAAGATGTGGGAATTAATGGTGAATCAGGCTGAGGTAGCGGATGTGGTTTTGACACCGACGAATCATTTCGCGCGGAAATTGGAACATTATGGCGTGACGAGACCAATAGTGGCAGTTTCTAATGGTGTGCCAGCGGAGTTAGTGAATGGCAAGTTTTTGAAACGAAAAATGGAAGATGGGGCGGTGCTAAAGATGATTTGGAATTCTCGAGTATCAAAAGAAAAAAGAATTATGCCGTTTTTGAAAGCGATTGCAATGTTAAAACGGCCATATATATTATATGTGTATGGCGATGGGAACGAATTTAAGCGAGCAAAAAAGTTTGTTGAAAAGAATAAGTTGAAAGTAAAGTTTTTTGGACGGAAGAGGCGCGATAAAATTGTTGAAAAGATGCAGGAAGCTCATTTTGGGATTATGGCCTCGTATAATTTTGATACGCAAGGGATGACGTTGTTAGAAGCGGAGGCGACGGGTTTGCCAGTTTTCTTTTGTGATCCAGAAATGATGGAAGTGGTACCAGCGGGAAGTTTTGTGATTGCGGGTGGTGCAGAAGCGGAAGCGATGGCGATTGCTTTAGAGCAAATCTCAGCACAGCAAGTTGAAGAGATGAGTAAGATAATGTTGGCAAATCGTGAAGAAGTTTTACAAGAAACGCAGATTGCGAAGTTGTTGGCAGTTTATCAGACATTGGTTAGACGATAAGTTTAATGAAAAAGGACCGTCTTTTGACAGTCCTTAAGGTGCGAGTTTCGGGTGGCTAAGTTTATTATCGATCGCGAAGACGATCTCTTTTATAGAATAGTAAAAATAGCCCAATAGGTAACATAAGTAAGGTTAAAGTACCTTTGATACTGTTTGACCAAACGGTTTGCCAAATGAGATAGGTAATGACACCCAGAATGTTTACGACATAGACGAAGCGTCGGATATGAATAATCTTGAGTGCGAGTTGTTCGTTCTTGTCAATCAGATCATAACCATGTCCGCGACAATCATAAACGGTCATCTGGATAAAGATACCGATGATGGTGCAGACCAGAAGTTCTAGCCAGCCGAATACGCTATTGACACGTGCGATGGTGTAAATAATCATAGCACAGCCAGTCATAAGATCGGTGATTTTATCGATCTCTGATGCATAGGTACGCCACCAACGGTATTTACCATCTTTGGGGTATTTCCAACGTTTGGCGCAAGGTCCGTCAATCGCGTCGCAGAGTTCGGCAGCGGCAAATAAAAAGATGACCGTTTCAAGCGTAAAACTCCAGGCACCGATAACAATGAATGCTGTAATTATGACTTGCATAATTGTGAAAAGATCTCCAGTATGATGTTTTTTCACGATTTGTACATGTTTTTTCATGATTTGTACATATTTTTTCATGATTTATCCCCTCCTATTTTTATGTACTGGTTATCTATATTATACAAAAGTTGTTTAAAATGTCAATTGTAAATAGTTATAATGTGCGGAGTTGTCATTTTTATGTCATTTTGGTTTTTAGACATTCAGTTTTGTAGAATGGCGGTAGAAGTAGCCTCAAGAGGGTGTTTGGGATTAAAAAGGTTAAGAGCAAGAACACGTGCAGCGAGTTGGCCGGACCAGAGAGAAAGTGGGGAGTAACTCGTGTCATGTAGGTTGGTTGTAATGATTTGGCCAGCATTTGCAACAATGATATTTTCTTGGTGAAGGGTTAAGATAGTGACCGGATAAGTTAAGGTGAATTTATGTAGGGTTTCTAAGATAGGAATGAGTGGTTGGGTAAGCATAATCATGCGTGGGTAATAAATAGCGCGAAAGAGTTTTTGGAGTTGAGCCATTGAGGCGATGATAAACGTTTGGGGGCGGGTGAGCCAAGAGCTGCCCTCGGGATTAAGCAAATCGACGCTGTCGCGGGCGATGATGAGAGGTTTGAAGGAGGAAGGGTCTTGGGGTGAAGTTGGGGTTTTCGCGGAGGGAGAAAAGTTTGAGGTTTCATTATCGAAAGAGCTTTTGATTGCGTCTGTAATGGCGATTGCGGTAGCGGAATTACGGGAGAGGTCGCCGATAAGTAGACAGGCATCTGGTGAGTTGAGTGCAATGTTTAGGGCATGAGATTTAGCAAATGAGCCACTGGTGGTTGAGGGGGTAAAATCGAGATTAGCGAGAGTTGGGAGTTTGCCACGGAGGGTATCTGGTAGGACGGTAGTAATAGTTCGAATTGGAAAATTCTGATTCATAAATTCGGAGATGCGGATAACGGTGGAGAAGTTTTGGCTATTTCCGCCAATAATGGAGACATGTCCGGTTTTTTGTTCAGGGATATTCCATAAAACATCATCAAAAAGAGGTTTAGACTGTTTTTTCCAATAAGATAAGTCGGAGTTGATAACTGCAAAGGCCATAGTCGTAGTGGGTTTAAGTTAGTGTAAACATAAGTTAAAAATCGAGTTCAATTGATACTGGGCAATGGTCGGAACCGAGAAAGTTTTCATGAATTTCGGCTGATTTTAACTTAGGAAGGAGCTGAGGGGAGATGAAGAAGTAATCAATACGCCAACCAACGTTACGCTCGCGACAGTGGGCCCAATGTGACCACCAAGTATAGCGCTGAGTACTTGGGAAGAAATAGCGAAAAGTATCGACGAAGCCAGCGTCGATAAGGTTTTTAATTCCCTGTCGTTCTTCTTCGGTAAAGCCGGCATTTTTTTCGTTATCTTTAGGGCGAGCTAGATCGAGTGGGGTGTGAGCAGCATTAAAATCACCACAGACGACGACGGGCTTATGGGCTTCGAGGGTTTTTAAGAAGCGTAAGAAATTGGGGTCCCAGCGATTTTCGCGAAGTTGCAAGCGAGAAAGGTCGTTTTTGCTATTTGGAGTATAAACATTAACAAGATAAAATGGTTCGAATTCTAAGGTCTGAATGCGTCCTTCGGTAAGAGGATCGCCATAACGATCGACCCAGCCATTATCAATGATAATATCCGATGTAAAACCATGAAATTCGCGGATAGGTTGGAATTTGGTAAAAGTGGCGGTGCCAGAATATCCAGCACGTTCGGCACTATTCCAGAGTTCGAGATATTCGGGAAGATCGACTTCGGCTTGTCCGGGTTTAGCCTTTGTTTCTTGGAGGCAGAGGATGTCGGGATGTTCGGAGTTAATGAACTCAGATAGCGCGCCTTTTTTTAGGACGGCACGAAGACCGTTGATGTTCCAAGAATAGAGTTTCATATTTACATTGTACCATAATTTGTCGAATTCACTTCGCTCCTTTTTCCTTTCATTCATCTTCTTCTCCCTTCTCCCTTCTCCCTCCCATACATTATCTTCCTCACGGTGAGATATTCCAAATCGAATCCCTCACTTGATCGTTCGGGCCGTGATTTGGAATATCTCAGCCCAAAAGGATCAGTTCGTCAGATAATGTATGGGAGGGAGAAGTAAGAAAAAGGAGAAAGAAGAGAGAAGGAGGAGAATAGAAGTTAAAAAAGGAGATGGGAGAAAGAGAAAGAAGGTAGAGGAAAAGACAACGCAACACACCGAGAAACCGATGAATCGAACGCTGTAGCGCGACGGGAAGACGTTGGTACTATTGAAATGGAGGTGGTACGCGTCCGTAGCATTAGGATAAGTAGTAGCTGACCAGTAGTAGCTATCGAGGCCCGCGGCCCTCAATGAACCAGTATCTAGATCGACGTTCCCGCCGCGTACATTAGCGTACCGAGAAACCGCTGAACCGATTGTAGTAGTAAGACGGGCTGACGCCAGTACTATCGAAAGCGAGGTAGTACGCGCTCGTAGCATTAGGATAAGTAGTAGCTGACCAGTAGAGGCTATCGTAGCCTGCGTTTCTCAATGAACCAGTATGTAGAAGGACGTACCCGCCGCGTACATAGTATAAGGGGCTGGCTGCGGTGTTGTTTATAGGTAGATAGGTTATACATAATATATATTATTAGTATGCTAGACAGCGGATGGGGAGAGCGTAGTTGCGGTAACCAGAAGTTCCTCCGCCGCCGGTGGTGCTTTGGTATTCGATGTAATTTAAATATGCAACAAGAATTGATGTGTAGGTGCTTGCTGTTTTTGAACCAGCGAATGTTCCGTAGCCGATATATTTTAATGGTCCGATACCGGTAAGCCTCATCCATCCGCTACGGACGAAAAAACCTCGTCCATAACCGAATGGTCTGGGCGAGGTTAAAAAGATAAAATAGATTTTAAAAAGGACTTGTAGGTGAGTTGGTTGTGGTATCAACTTCTTTGGGGGTCTGTGACTCAAAGGTTTCCTTGATAATATGACATGCCTGATAAAAATCCATTTCCATAACGGGAAGCGGAGTGTTTAATAGAAAATCACTATCAAATCCCTCATCAATATAGCCGACAATCTTATCATCAAGTTCATTGAGGCGGCACACATCTTTACCGCACTCAATTGTTAAGAGAAGCTGTAGATGTCCATCGAGTTCTGGAAAGGTGTGATCGATGGCCTGCTGAAGTCGCTTTTCATCTTGAACTGTGTAATAATCGGAATTCAAAATGAGCTTGACGATACGTTTGGTGACTGTAATGGGGCCACAGTGAACGTAGCGCTCGGACCTTTCCGCATCATCCATTTCCATATAATTTTTTATAAAGAGCATATCTTTTCCTCCACCAAAAAGTATTTAGGTTTTAAATTCCCTATCTTTCTATTATAGCACACTTTCATTAAAAAGTAAATAGTTTTTGTAGCCAAGTTGCCGATGAGAGATTTAGAAGGCTCAAGTTAAAACCGTTTAAGACTACGATCGAGATCGCGTTTTTTAATAGTTTCGCGTTTGTCGTATTTTTTCTTTCCTTTTCCAGTAGCGATGACGAGTTTAATGTAGCGTCCGCCAGCGAGAAGTTTAACGGGAACGAGTTGATAGCCTTCTTGTTTGGCGCGCATGAGTTGGTGAACTTGTTTTTTAGTAGCAAGGAGTTTAATATTACGTTCGGTGTCGGCGCCGAGGGTAAGGTTATTTAGCCAGAGCTCTTCGTTGCGAATTGTGACAAAAGAACCTTTGAGTTGGACGTGATGGTCGCGGATGAGGCGAACTTCAGGACCGGATAGCAGCATGCCGCAGGTTAGTTCCTCACCAAGATGATAGTCGAAACGGGCGCGACGGTTGACGGTGACAGATGTGTGGGATTTAGGTTTTTTCATACTTATAATTATAACAGAAAATTTATAGATACGACTGATTATGGGGGCACGAGGGATGGGCGAAGATGAGTGAGATTTTGTTATCGTATTTCCACATCTACTGACTTGAAATTACTATAATATCTGGCGGAGATTGCTGTAAATTTTAACACGCAATAATCAGGGTCAGTCTTACCGTCCTTGTAATACATCGTATCGCCGAATTGCCAAATCATATCCTTTGACGCTTGGTCTTCTAAGATTTCTACGAAACCCTTAAGCATGACTCCGCGATAAAATCTCCGGTTACAGAAGTATAAACAGGCTTTGGGATTATCGCGAAATGATTTCACTTTAATCGAAGAAGTGTTGGTAGATAAGTAAAATTCTTTAATGCCATTACGTTTGCGAGGGCGTAGCATGGCTTTTGTGTTAGGAAAGCCGTCCGCATCAACCGAGCTGATGAAACAAATTTTTTGTTTATCTATCATACGACTAATTGTTTTTTAGTATCTCGCATAATTGTGGCCTTTCGTTAAATGAAAATTTGTATAGCTTTTATGATTTAAGTATATTCCTATATGCCTAATTTTTAATATGGTTGTCGCAATGATTAAAATTATTCATATACAATTATTCATATACAATTATTCTACTTTCCTAATGGGATGTCTAATGACGGTTTTTAATTTGTTGATGCTACATTTTCTTGGATCGCTTAAATAAATTTCGTGATGATAGCGCGGGTTTTGAAGATCGAGTTGGTAGCTTGCTTTTGTTATATATTCGTGCATTAGTTTCACAGTTGCTGGCTCATTATCATAAGAACCTAGATGCATACACTGAACACACAGACCTTCGTCATAGGTTAAAAACTCAACTCTTGAAAAATCTCGTTTCTTTTTCTTGGTGGCTTCTGTGATTGCCCAGTCAAAATCGATCCTTTTTACAAAGTTTGGAAGTCTAATTACGGATATAAAATTGAGATCGTTTTTTCTACTATAATCTATACTGTTTGTTGAGTTATCTTGCCACCAAAAGCCTTCTAGTGGTGGTACAACGTAATCAAAATAGCCGTCAATTTCATGATTGCTCTTTTTGCTCATCTTGATAGTATAGGCAATACCGTAAAGTAATTCGATGCTTTGTTTATATTCGCCATCTTCGTCATTTGGATCACCTTTACCGCGCACTGCCAAATAGTTCATTTGCGGAACTTCTATGATACCTGGTTTGTTCTTCGGCATATAGAACTCTTTGTATTTTTTCTTGTAATCTACTGCTTTTGCAACAGAAACTCTTCGTGTTATCTCAGAAGAAGTATTTTTACTGAGTTGATTGTTTGAAATAATTGATGTATCGTAATTTTGGTAGATTTTATTTTCCATTTCTTATTTTCCATTCTTCTTGCGGTGGGCCTTGAGTTTCTTCATTGCCCAGTCATAATGGCTTGGCATTACACTCACAAAATATGATCCTAAATCGGTATTCACCCAAGCATAAACTCCGCGACCAAATAACTGATCATTGGTATATTTTTCGGCAAGTTTCAAAACCTCGGCGTGAGATTTCTCAAACATCTTTTTCGCGTCTTCTAGACTAGTCTTCTGATGCTTCTCCCAAAACTCCATATTCATATCGCCATAAGTTTTCCAAGAATATGGCTCAGGAATAAATGGTTTTTCTTCACCACCCTCGTTTGCTTTGATCCAGTTTAGTAAAAGTTGGTGCCACTCGTAGAGATGAATGTATATGTCTCGCAAGTTTTTATCGCGGCCCCAGTGTCGCTCAGTTTTCTTCGGGTCATCAGAAAAATTAAATTCGGTATTCAATTCTTTTTCCGACAGCGAATTAATCAAGTCGTTTAACTTCTGATATTGCTCGTTGCTGGCTTTGATTAAATCTTCTTTGCTTCTTGCGCGTGGCATAATGCTCCCTTGTGTCGTAAGACGAATTAAAATTTATTTATCTTAGTATAACATTTTTCAGTTGCAGTTATCGTATACATTACATATTCATGAAGTAGGCTACAGGACTGAATAATCTCACCAAATAAACTTGACAGTGTATATATTATATATACTAGACTTAAAGTAGTTATGCTGACATAGTATGCTAACTGTAGCCACATACATATTGTCAGCATAACACTAATATTACTAAGGATGCTAGTAGCAAAAGAAAGCAAGTATGAACATTAGAGCTAGGAGAGATCAAAGTCGTCAGGAATAGTTGGTGCGTCGTGGTATTATTGTTTGTTGTGTGATTGTGAGTATGTTTTGTGTATTAGGTTGTGGTTATGGACATGCATCAATCTCTAGTGATTTGTTGGTGAGTGGGGAGGCGAAGATTGCGAATACTGGTGATCCATTTGGTGAAGGATCCATGCAAGAATTTACGGTGGAAATGTGCAACAAAATTGAGTTAGGAGCGGAGGAATCGTAAGGACGGAGGTTTTAGAAGATATCTTAGATTTTGTGGTATAATAAAATATAGTTATGCGTATTGCAATTACTTCGGATTTGTATTATCCAATGACAAATGGTGTAGCGGTTTTTGCGCACAATTTAGCGAAAGGGCTTGCTCAGCAAGGGCACGAAGTTTTGGTGATTTGTCCGAGTTTTAATGGTCGACAACATCGAGAAAAGCGAGATGGTGTAACTACGTTTTATTTGCGCTCAATCCGATTCCCTTTTTATCCTGATCAAATTAATGAAGTTCCGGCTGGAAAAGAGTTTTTGGGAATGTCGCTACCAAGATTAGCATATCGGCATGGGTTATGGATTACAGTCGACCCTTATCCAGCTATGAAAAAAGCTTTAAATAAGTTTCGTCCAGATGTAATTCACAATCAAACTGCAGAGATGATTGCTTTTGCGGCGCGACGTTATGCAAAAAAGTATGATGTCCCAATGGTTTCGACCGGACATGCCTACCCAGATAATATTACTAGTCAGCTTAAGATTTTAAAGCCGATTAAAAAGCCGCTGGATGCGATTTTGAGAACTTATATGGCGAGTTTTTTGAAGCATTCGGAATATGCGACGATGCCAACAGAAATGGCGATTGATGATCTTGTGCCGAAGAAGCGCAAGAGTTTTAATGTAACAGTCGAACCTTTGTCGAACGGTGTGGACCTCTCGAAGTTTGGGCCCAAAAAAGCGCCAGCAAAAATTTATCGAAAATATCATTTGCCAAAGGATAAGCCGATAGCACTATATGTTGGAAGAGTTGATCCGGAAAAAAGTTTGAGCAATGTGGTCTCGGCATTTGCGACGGTACTGGATAAAGTGCCCGATGCTAGGTTAGTGATTGTTGGTGATGGGACGGATCGACGGCGACTAGTAGATCTGGCACAGGCATTAGGTATTGAGAAAGAAGTAATTTTTCCAGGAAGAATTATGCCTCCGGATGTGATGGAAGTTTATCGAACGGCGCAGCTTTTTGTGACTGCGAGTGAAACGGAAACGCAAGGAATTGTTTTAATCGAAGCAGCGGCGACTGGGTTACCGTTGGTGGCGGTTGATGCTGGGGCGGTGCGAGAACTTTGTCAGAATCGAAAAAATGGAATTCTTTGTCAGCCAGGCGATGTAAACAAGTTAGCAAGAGCAATGATTAATCTTTTTACGGATGAAGAGCTACGAAAAAAGTATGGTGAATATAGTCTAGAGGTAGCAAAGCAACATGATCTAAACCGTACTTTGCAAAGATTTGTGGAAATTTATGAAGAAGCGATTATACTAAAAGGAAAAAAGGTGCCAAAACGTAAGTGGCAGTTTTGGCGGTAGTTTAATCTTTTGATAAGAACTTAAGGATTTCGGTGGCGGTTTCGTGGGGTTTTTCGTAGTTATGTAGGTGGCCAGTATGAGGAAGAAAAATCAAGTCGGCACCGAGATTTTTAGCTAGATTTTCGGTCGCTGTTTTTTTAATTAAACGGTCTTTTTCGCCAGCAATAATAAGAGTTTTTTTCGGAATGGAAAAGTCGGAAACTGAGTAGTGGGTGGAAAAATTGGTTGCGCCTTTAAGGGCGGCATAAGTCGGGGTGTGATTGGAGCTACATTGTCGCGTGATTCTGAGTACATCTTTTAGTTTAGCTTGACTTTCTTTAACAAAAAGAAAACGGGTAGTCATATAGTCAATGATCCTAGTAGGAGCAATACTGGTTAGAGGGGCAAAGATGGCGACAAATTTAGGGGTGCGAGTGGAAATTGGTGAGAGTAGGATAACGCGAGAATTAATAAGTTCCGGCCGTAAATGGGCCGTAGCTGCGGTAATGATGGAACCCATAGAATGACCAATGAGGACTGGACGGTTTAGGCGGTATTCTTTAATGTAAGACGCTATAAAGTCGGCATAGGACTCTGGCGAGTATTCGGTTAGGGGTTTTGCGCCAGCAAAGGGAGGAATAGCGGGAAGATGAACATCATAACCGGAGTTTTTAAGGTCAGTAGCAATTGTTTGGAGGCCTTGAGGAGCGCCACGATAACCATGAATCAAAATGATACTGGGCTTTTGAGAAGGAGTGATAGTAGTCGGAGGAGTTTTAGGCGGCATTTTTAAGGTTATTATCGGATGCACGAAGGGCGTCTTTTATGCCGACGCGGTCGAAACCAACAATACGCTGACCATTAATTTCGGTAACTGGTACAGCAGTAATATCTGGCATATTAGAGGCGTCGACTTCTTCATATTTAATACCTTGCTGCTCGAGCCAATCCATTAAAGCGTGACAGTAAGGGCAAGTTGTAGTTGTGTAAACTTTTATCATGTTTTAATTATAACACACTTCTTAAAGTTTTTTGGCGGCATCAAGCTGGGGATCGCGGCTATGATTAATATCATCATAGGTACGTTCGACTTCTATATCAGGTTTAATACCATTTTCATTAATACTATCGCCGTTGGGTGTGTACCAGTGGGCGGTAGTGACTTTCAATAACGAACCGGCTGATAAGTTATAGAGAGTTTGAACAACACCTTTACCAAAGGTAGTTTCGCCGAGAATGGTAGCTTTATTATGGTCTTTGAGCGCTCCAGCAACGATTTCGGAAGCGGAGGCAGTACTACCGTTGACAAGAACGACGGTCGGTATATCGGCGAGAGTAGCTTGGTTACGATTGGCATAAGCAGTAGTATCGGCAAGGCGCGCACCTTTTTGGATGAGCACAATATCGCCATCGAGCCAAAGTGAGACAAGATCTTTGGCGGCTAAAACATAGCCTCCGCCGTTATTTCTAAGATCGAGAATGACTTTTGTAATTTTATGATCTTTGAATTCTTTATTGACAATACTTTGGACGAGAGTACCAGTATCCGTATCGAAACGGGTAACTGTAATAATAGCAGTATTGCCGTCGTAAGTAACATAAGCTGAGACGTTATTGATCTCTTCACGAGTCATCTTGAAGTCAAGTTCTTTACCGTCTCGCACAACGGTCAGTATTACGTCGGTACCAGCATCACCACGGAGTTTGTTGGAGATTTGTTCAGTAGTTTGGTCATAGACCTCTTCGCCATCAACTTTATAGATAATATCGCCTGCTTTTACTCCAGCACGGATGGCAGGATTATCTGGTAGAACTCGAACTACTCGTACATATCCTTCGCGAAGCGCCATTTCAATACCAACTCCAGCACCAATATTTCCATGTAGGACATCTTCGTAGTCTCGAGCTTCTTCTGGGGACATATAGCTTGTGTAAACGTCGCCGAGTGCATCAGTCATGCCCTTTTTAGCCCCTTCAATTAAGAGGTTTTGATCGATTTCGCCGTCGAAATTAGTTTGCAGAGCATTGTAGACCTCATCGAGTGCCGACCAATCGTGAGCGGTTCGAGTTTGGACACCGAGATATGGTAGAAAATGGGGGGCGAAGTTGGACCAATTAATGCCGACGAAGAAGCCAACGACCAATGTAATAACTCCAGCGATAATTGCGCCGCCAAGACTAACTTGTTTTTCTTCCCAGGATTGTTTTGCCATATATCTATTATAGCACAGTACGCTCATTAAGTATCGGCTAGAATGACTTTAAACTACCAAAGTCGCTGGTCAAGGTGAATGTAACGATAGATATTTGGATTAACATTATAGCGTGCACCGAAGTCGCCTGGTAGTCCACTCTTTGAGCTACTTGGGTTGTTATATTCGGTTAAGTTAATTGTTCCGTTAGCATTAACGCTCTCTACCCACATAACGTGACCGTAAATACCGGAGGTGCTATAAGCGATCGTGTGTGGTGCGGGATTATTATCGACGACATATCCTAAGCGAGTGGCGGTGTTGCCCCAGTTTTTGGCATCACCCCAAGACGTAATAGTAATACCCCAGAATTCTTGAGTTTTCCAACCAGCATAACTAGTACACTGACAAACGTATCCGCCGATTACGATGTATCCAACATTGTCGCGTGGGCAGCGGTCGGCATAGGGATAAGAATTGTAGCCTTCACCAACTACACCGCCATTGTTATATTTGGCAATTTCAGCAGCGATTTCTTGTTGCATGGTTTCGCGAGCTGCAGCAGCATCGCGTTCGTAAGCGGCAGAATCGTTTTTGTATTTTTCGCGCAAGGCATCCTGTTCGGCACGTTTATTAGTAACTTCGGCACGTGTTAGTTCGGCGCTTTCAATTAGGGCATCGACGCTGCGTTTTTGTTCCTCGAGACTAAGTTTAAGTTCGCGGATTGCTTCGGCAGAATTGGCGATTTGGTTTTTGGCGGTTCCCTGGCGGGATTGTTTTTCGGCGAGGTCACCAAGTGAATTGCTGCTTGCTAGTAGCATGATAGCATCTAAGTCTTCCTCGAAGTGCATGTTGACTAAGAGCTTAGCTAGGGCGGTTTGTTGGAGATCGAGCTTGGTTTCGTTTTCAGAGATTTGGAGAGATAAGTCATCTGCGATTGCTTGATTTTTTACAATGTCGGCTTCAAGGGCATTAATCTCAGCATCCAGGCGAGCAACTTCTCCTTCGAGAGTTTGAGCATTTTCAGCAGCTAATGAGGCGGCACGGTCGGCGGCAGTGGCACGGTCGGATGCTTCGCGACAGGCTTGACTAACACAGCCAGCGGGGTAGGCTTTGGCATCTTCTTCATTTGAAAAGAAAGAAAAAGATAAAATTCCGGCACCGACCAAAAATAGCGTAATGATGATAGCGCCTCGAAAGCCAATAGTTTTATGTTTAGATGAAATCCTCATGCTTAATATATATCACAGATAACTGTAAAAGTAAAGAAAGTGCTTAAGCTTATTTAAGGTATTTTTGCATGGCGAGTCGGGCAGAAATTGTGCCAATCACCATACCGACCAAAATAATAATTCCGTAAACAGCTACAAGCATGTTACTATCTAGTAATTGCGAAACGGTAGAAATATCAATACCGTAGCCGGATAGATTTGGTGCAAGGAATTGATAACCAACAACAACAATGGTGGTAGCTAGGATACCGGAAATAATTCCAGAAATTTCTGCTTCAATCAAGAATGGTCCACGGATAAAGCCAAGATCTGCGCCAACTAGCCGCATCATGTAGATCTCTTCTCGACGAGAGAAGATTGCCATGCGAATCGTGTTAAAGATAACGAGAATTGAGATAACTAAAAAGACTGAACCAAGAATTAGCCCGCCGTTTTTGGCGATGGTTGCCCAAGAGTTGATGGTTTCGATTTGGGCTTGATTGACATTGTAGGTTGGTTGTTTTTCTGGGTCGATATGTTCCTGGAAAAGTACACCGTTCTCAACAATAGATTTAATACTATCGAGATTGTTAGGATCGTAAACTTTGATACGCATTGGTGCCTGAGTAGCATTTAGGATATGTTCATACATTTCGGGGTCATTAAAAGTGGTTGCAAGCGCTTCTTCGTCGCTATTTTCTTCAATGAGTTTCGCTAACTCATCTTCGGACGATGTAACTTCGACGCTGCGGACATTTTCGTCAAGGCGCATTTGTGTAGCCATTTCTTCGAGAATGATCGGATCGGTGCGAGGAGCAAAATAAACGGTAATATCGATTTTTTCACGCATAGTGTCGGCAGTCGCGCTTAAAATTAGGCTAGCAAAAACGGTAATCATGAGAATGATTAAGGTAACCGTCATAACAAGCGTGGCAGCAATTGATAACCAGATATTCCTTGTAAAGCTAGCTACACCGTACTTAACGATACGGCCAGTGTTGCGCACACGACTGACGCTGCTATTTTCAACAAGGGTTTTGAGGTGAGCCTTAGTTTCTTGTCGTGAGGGCTTATGCGCTCCGCGGTGTCCGGCTTCTTCGATGGATTCTTTATCAATCATTTTATGATTATTCCTTTTAGATCACTTGTTTGGTTTTAGCTTTTGGACCAAGAGGTTGTTTGGCGATTCGACTCATGCTAGGTGCGGGTTTAAGTTTAATGGTTTGTCCAGGTCCGAAATCGCTAAGTTTCGGAGCGGCTTTGAGAGGACGGCTAGCGGTATACCATTGATTAGCAGAATCTTGCGCGTATTTTTTGGTGGGAGTTTTGGGTGTCTTTTGACTGTTATCCGATGCGGCTTTTGTATTAGTAGTTGGCATAACTTTTGTAGCCTTCTTCATGGTATTTGGCGCAGTTTTAGTGGTTTTTGCACTACGCTTTTTTGTTCCATGTTTAATTTTGAGACTGTCGCCGTCTTTAAGGTGGTCATTTTTCTTGACTGCGGTAGATTCATTATTAGCAGTCTTAACTCTCAGAGTTTTCTTACTTCCCGGCATAAAAATCCGTTGAATAATCGGAACATGCGGCACGTCCTCGATTATTGGATCATTTTCAAGACGATAAATACCATGTTGTTTTTGGTCATCAATAATACGACCATCCTTAAGTGTGATAACACGCTTGCTTAGATTATTGACAATACTTTCGTCATGGGTTGTAACCATAATGGTGGTACCAAAATCATTAATACGTTGTAGGAGTTCAATGATTTCTTGCTTGGTGAGTTTATCGAGGTTGCCAGTCGGCTCGTCGGCGATCAAGATTTTTGGTTGCCTTGCGACGGAACGGGCAATACTAACGCGTTGTTGTTCTCCGCCAGACAAGTGAGTTGGAAACTTATGTCCCTTATCGCCAAGTCCGACGAGGTCGAGAACTTTTGGAACGGTGCGACTAATTTCTTTATTGCTCATACCGGCAATTTCAAGAGCAAAAGCAACATTTTCGTAGACTGTACGCATTGGTAGTAACTTATAATCTTGAAAAACTACACCAAGTCGGCGACGATAATGAGGGATGTGGCGTTTTTTGATGTAATCAAGATCGATTCCCCCAATAATGATTTTTCCAGAGTCAGGTTGTTCCTCTTTGGTGATCATTTTAATTAAAGTAGATTTTCCTGCACCGGATTTACCAACCAAAAAGACGAACTCGTGCGGCTCGATGTGTAGAGAAACGTTGTCGAGCGCGGGTTCTTCGTCGCCAGGATAGGTCTTTGTAATGCGGTCGAGCAGTATCATGTTTATATAATACCACAAGCAAAATGTGTTAGCAATATTATCTACACTGCTCACGATTATTCTTTTTCGTAATTCTAGTGATGGTGTAAAAGGTTCTGATTGTGGCGCACCGAGAAACCGTAGAATCGATTGTCGTAGTGTGACAGGTCGACGTTAGTACTATCGAAATTGAGGTAGTACGCGTACGTAGCATTAGGATAAGTAGTAGCTGACCAGTAGTCGCTATTGAAGCCCGCGCCCCTCAATGAACCAGTATTTAGAGCGACGTACCCGCCGCGTACTACTGCGTTGGTTGTGCGTCAAGATAGGCATCAATAAAATCATTAATTTTACCGTCAAGGACAGTATCAGGATCTTTGCTTTCGTATTTAGTACGAGTATCTTTTACGAGTTTATATGGTTGTAGGACGTAATTACGGATTTGTTGACCCCATTTGGCAGATTCGCCTGCGCGAAGCTTGTCGATGCTTTCTGCATGTTGTTCTTGCTGTAGTTGGACGAGTTTACCACGTAAGATTTCCAGAGCCTTTTCTTTGTTTTGGAGTTGTGAACGTTCATTTTGGATAGCTACGACGATGTTGGTTGGTAAATGTGTAATTCTAACAGCGGAATTAGTGGTGTTGACGCTTTGCCCGCCATGTCCACCAGAATGGTAAACATCAATACGTAAATCCTTATCATCAATTTTAACTTGCTCGCTATTTTCAATAACTGGTAGGATTTCTACGAGCGCAAAACTAGTTTGTCGTAAATTATCAGCATTAAAAGGGCTTAATCTAACAAGTCGGTGAACACCGTGTTCGCTTTTTAGTAGTCCGTAAGCATTTGTTCCGCTAATTTCATAAACTGCAGTTTTGATTCCGGCCTCTTCGCCAGTCGTACGGTCTAAGTTTGATACTTTCATTCCCTGTCGTTCACACCATCTTAAGTACATACGTTCGAGCATGCTGGCCCAGTCCATAGCTTCGGTTCCGCCGACACCGGCAGTGATGCGAAGAATGGCATTATTGTGGTCATAGTCACCAGTAAAACGGAGAGCTTTTTTTAACTCTAATAGCTTTTGTTCGAGGATTTCGATTTGTGCATTAACCTCAGTTTCAAGTTCAGCGTCGTCTAGAGATAAAAGTTCGTGCAGGTCGTCAAGTTGAGTCTTAAGTAGTTGCCACGGTTCAATCTCGTCGGATAAATGGGCGAGAGTTTCGTGCTTAGTTTTAGCGTTCTCTGGATTTAGCCATAGTTCTGGTTTTGTTACCTCAAGCTCTAGTGCTTGGATTTGTTGGAGTTTTTCATCTAAACGAAGTTTTTGCCAAGATTTATCTAGGTCTTCCTGTAGCTCAGTAATTTTTTTTTCTTCGATGAGGCTCATTATTCTAACTCCTGAACGATTTTTTGGAATTTAGTACCACGATCATAGACATTCTCGAACATGTCAAAACTAGCGGCGGCAGGTGACATAAGGAGAATTGCTGGTTGTTTTTTGGCAATCTTCTCAGCTTCAACGCGAGCGACGAACGTCGCTTCTTGGAGATTATTAGCATAAACCCATTTCTTTTCGGGAAGAAGTTTGCAAAGTTCTCTCCCTGATTCACCAATTAGTACGGCTTTAGTGACATGCTTTTTAATGAGGCGGGCGATTTCTGGTAAGTCCGCGTTGTCGGTTTTGTCGCGACCGCCAGCAATGAGGATGATTGGTTCATCACGAAAAGATTCTAAAGCGACTTGAGTGGATGCGACGTTAGTGGCAAAATTATCATCATAATACCTTACGTGATTGAGCTCTCGAAGAAACTGAAGTCGATGTGGTAAGCCCTGGAATTTTTTCATAGCAAGTGCGAGTTCGTTTTCGTGGGCATCTATGAAATCAAATATAGTTTCATCATAAAAACTCGCAACTGCCGTAAGGGCGGCTTCGGCATTTTCGCGATTATGTTGTCCAGGAATGGTAAGCATATTGAGAACGCGATCGAGGATTTTGCGATCGGTTTTAATGGGATAAGCAACTTTTGTACCTCGTGACAACGTGGCGAGACGTCGAGATTCGGGATTATCTCGATAATATACGCAGTAATCTTTGGTGGTTTGGTATTTAGCAATATTGCCTTTAGCGGCAGTATATTCAGCAAAATCCTTATGAATATTGAGATGATCAGGTTCGATCTTTAAGATGACGGCAACGTGGGGAGATTTTTCAAGGTCCCATAACTGGAAGCTACTCATCTCGTAAATTACAACATGATCCGGCTTCAGATCGTCGAGTATATCAATAGCTGGAGTACCGATATTGCCAACGAGCCAAGTTTTTTTATGAAGTTCCTGAAAGATACTTAAGATCATAGAACAAGTTGTGCCTTTTCCTTTGGTGCCAGTAACACCAATAATCGGACAAGGACAATGTTCAAAAAAGTATTTTGTCATGCTAGACCAATTATAGCCAGTATTATCATCGGCATGAACATCAAATCCGAGCGGAGGGACCGAAGGGCTTCGTAAAATGAGGTCAAAATGTGAAAAATCGATAGAGCTCAGGGTGTCAGTAGTGAAATTGTCAAAAACTTCGACTTGATGATTTTTAGCCAAAAAGTATTTTTCAGCACTTTGCCCCTCTTTGCCATGTCCCAAGATTGCTATTTGCATGTCATAATTATAGCATACTAAGCTTGCACTTGCTTTTCAAATTCGGGAAATTTCAGTTTTTCGGCAAGTTCATTAACAAGCGCTTTTTCGACAGAGCTAACAGCAACGAGAGCATTAAGATTACTACCGACAAATTCGCGCGCAAGGTTTACGATAGTGTCTTTATTGATATTTTTAATGAAGATTGGCATACGATCGTATTTTTCAAGCGTACCGTTGGTAAAATAGCCATCTGCGTAATAATCAGATATTTGATTAACGGTTTGGGCGCCCATTTGGTATCTACCGGTGGCGTAGGACTTAGCGGTTTCGATGTCGAGTTCGGATATTTCGCCAGAAAGGATTTTTAGAATTTCTTGGTGGATGAGGTCAAAAAGTTCAAGTGCACTATCGACATTTACTTCACCATCAAAGTCCCATGAAGCATTGTGCCAACCATTGCTGAGGTCGCTACCCATGCTATAGACTAGACCTTGTTTGCGAGCTTGTCCTAAAATTTTACTACTCATGGTTCCATTAAGAATATGATTCAGGCAGTTCATAGCGTAAACTTCGCTGGGTTCGAGCTTGCGCGGGGTTAGCCAGGAAAAAGCAAAAGTGATATTTGTTGCGTCTTTACGTCGAATAAGTACTGGTGCGGAGGACTTTAAACTATCATAAGGAATCTCAAATCTTTCGCCAGGTTTTAGGCCCCAGTGGTTGAGAAGTTTGATAATCTTATGTTTACGGTGTTTGAGATTGCCAGCGATAATAAAACGCATATTGTGTGCTGTATGCGTACGGCGGTAATGTTCGCGAATATCTTTGAGCTGGATATTATTAATAGTTTTGAGTCTTTCGGCTAAATCAGGGACGTTTTCTCCCACCATTTGTTGTAAGCGCGGCCATAACAATCGACAATAATCATTCATGTAGCCAGTTAATTCGGCTTTAACATTGCCTTTCTCGCTTTTTAATTCATCTTCATTAAACTTTGGTTCGGTAATTGCGACTTGTTGGAGACTAAGGATTCGTTCCCATTCAAAATCAGCGCATTCACTTTCGTAACAAACTGAGAAATCGGAAGTCCAAGCGTTATGGTAAGCACCATTTTTGGTAAATTCGGCCTCGAATTCTTGTTCGTCACGAAATTTGGCGTTTGCACCAAAAGCGAGATGCTCGACAATGTGAGCAATTTCATAAACTTCTGGTTTTTTAGCATAACGCATGCCAGCGCGAAATTGAATTTTTGTGTTCATTACGCTGGCACTAGGAATGTCAATAAGAAGACCTTTGGCACCAGAAGCGAGAATGATTTCTTCGGCGGAGTGTTTTATTGCTTTCCTTTCTTACGGTTTTGGCGTTCTTTTTTCTTATTTTTACGAGCCGTATTGCGCTGTTGGTTATAGCTTAATGCATGATTGGAGCTATTTTGGTTTCTGACATCGTCTTTAAACTCTTTATCCAGATTTTTTTCGCCACTTGAAACTTCATTAACGCCTTTTTCGGTAGCACTTTCAGCCATTTTAGTAAGCTCAGTGTCATATTCTTGGCCATCAGTAACACCTTCATTATGGGCTTCTTGGAGAGTAATACTGAGCAAGATTTTCATGACTTCTTCGCGCAAATTTTTCTCTAATCCATCAAATAATTTTTGTGATTCACTACGATACTCAACTAGAGGATCGCGTTGGCCAATACTGCGCCAATGGATACCCTCGCGGAGGTGCTGCATGTTTTCGAGGTGTTGCATCCAAAGTGTGTCAAGGACTTTTAGGTAGACTTCGCGTTCGATCTTGCGCATGATTTCGGGAGTAAATTCAGCTTCTTGTTCGGCATAAAGTTTTTCGACTTCCGTTAAGGCAGCCTTGTAGCGATCTTTCTCTTTGCGCATTTTGCCAATTTTATCAACGGTTTCGTCATCAACGTCAAAGACTGCTACAAATTCTTCGTTGAAGTTTTTATTAATGCGAGCGCTGTCTTTTGTCAGATCTGTGATGCAAGTTCTCATGAGACGCTCGATTTCGTGATGAATATCTTCGCCGTCAAGAATTTTACGACGCATACCATAAACTACTTTACGGTGTCGGTTAATAACGTTATCGTATTGGACGACGTTCTTGCGAGAATCGAAGTTAAAGCCTTCGACGCGTTTTTGGGCGGATTCAAGGGTTTTTGAGATGCGCCGGTTTTGGATAGGAGTATCTTCGTCAACGCCGAGTCGTTGCATTAACATAGCAATGCGCTCGCCTTGAAAAATACGCATTAAATCGTCTTCGCAGCTAACGAAAAACTGAGTAGTGCCAGGATCGCCTTGTCGTCCGCCACGACCACGTAGCTGATTATCGACGCGCCTAGAGTCGTGTCTTTCTGAGCCAATAACAACTAAACCACCAAGCTCTTTAACACCTTCGCCAAGTTTAATATCGGTACCACGTCCGGCAAGGTTCGTTGCTAAGGTTACGGCACCCTTTTCACCAGCTTTTGCAACGATGGCCGCTTCGCGTTCGTTGTTCTTGGCATTTAAGAGTTCGTACTTAATACCTTGACTGTCGAGATATCTAGCGATTTCTTCGTTTTTAGCAATACTAGCGCTACCAACAAGCACTGGCTGTCCACGGTCGTGGTATTTCTTAATCTCTTTCGCAATAGCTTTAAGCTTTCCGGCTTCGGTGCGATAGATTAGATCATCTTTATCGACGCGCTGGATGGGGCGGTTAGGTGGGATTTGAATAACATCTAAGGCATAAATTTGTTGAAACTCCTCAGCTTCGGTAAAGGCGGTACCAGTCATGCCTGATAGCTTATTGTAGAGGCGGAAGAAGTTCTGGAAGCTGATGGTAGCAAGGGTCATGCTTTCTTGTTTGACGGCGACACCCTCTTTAGCTTCGATAGCTTGGTGTAAGCCTTCATTATAGCGTCGTCCCTGCATTAAACGGCCAGTATGTTCATCAACAATAACTACATCACCACTGTTAGTGACGACATAATCTTTGTCGCGCTTAAAGATAACTTGGGCACGTAAGGCTTGCTCGAGATGGTACACTAAGCGGGTGTGTTTAGTACTGTAGAGATTTTTAACTCCTAGTAGATTTTGGACTTTTTCTACACCGGAATCGGTTAAGGTGACGCTACGACGTTTTTCGTCGAAGACATAATCCTCTGGAGTGAGTTCGGCTACAACTTTGGCAAATTGATAGTAAGCATCGGGATTATCGCCGGCAGGAGCGGAAATGATGAGTGGAGTTCTAGCCTCGTCGATTAAGATGGAGTCAACTTCGTCAACGATAGCAAAGTTTAGACCTCTTTGACGTAGGAATTGCGGTTCACTCACCATATTGTCGCGAAGATAATCAAAACCGAATTCGTTATTGGTTCCATAAGTAATGTCAGCAGCGTAAGCTTCTTTACGTGTGGCGGGTTTTAAGTGTTGCATACGTTCGTCATCATGCTCTTCGTTAATGTATTCTGGATCGTACACATAGCTGGCCTGATTAACAATAACACCTACACTAAGCCCTAAGAAGTGATAAACTGGAGCATTCCAGCCAGCATCACGCTGGGCGAGGTAATCGTTAACAGTGACGACGTGAACACCTTTTCCAGTTAATGCATTTAGATAAGCTGGTAGCATAGCAACTAGGGTTTTCCCCTCACCAGTTTTCATTTCGGCAACACACCCTTCATGTAAAACCATACCACCAATTAATTGAACGTCATATGGGCGCATGCCGAGAATGCGTTTTGACGCCTCACGCGCAACAGCGAAAGCGTCATTTAAAATAGCGTCTAGTTCTTTTTGGTTACCGGTTTTTAGTTTGCTTTTTAGGATGTTGGTTTGTTCTTTTAACTCATCGTCGCTCATAGCGCTATATCGAGGTTCAAGTTCGCCAACTTGGACAGTTTTCTTATATAGACGCTTTAAGACTTTCTTTTGTGCATCGCCAAATACTCCTTGTAAAATTCGAGTTAAAAGAGTGCGATCAGCTAGTTTGTCGGTCGGCTTCTTTTCTTTTTTAGCTTTTTTAGATTTAGTATCTTTTGGCGTCTCGGGTTGCTGAAGAGGCTGAATAGTTCTAACTTCAGCCTTTACTGCGGCAGAGCGCTTTTGTTCGTCTTGTTCTGGCATGTTATCTCCACAAAAATCCACAATTATTCTTTTTATTATAGCACACTTTTTGAAGTTTAGTAACTTTAGCGCAGGTCACAAACAGCCGCTATTTTATGATTTTTTAATAAATAAGCTTTTGAGACCTTTGCGTGAAAGGTGTGGGGTGGACTCGAGTTTAAAACGACGGATTTGCCCTTTTAGTTTGGCTTCTAAAATGTCAATACCAGCGAAAACATTGGAACAATCATCTTTAGCGGTAATAACCTTTCCACCTGGGATTTCCATAGCGACGGAAATCGTGTATTTATTGTTATGAGGTTTATCGACTTCGGTAACGACGATTTTCGCAACAACATCTTTTTTGTTTGCACGTGGTAAATACCGATCAAGCTTACCAATGCGTTTGGTCGCGTATTTGTAAAAACTATCAGAAACTTTATAATTGTTGCCGCTTAAATCAATTTTGTCGATCACGGTAGCTCCTTATAAACCTAAATTGCTTAAATTACCCATTAGAGGTTTCATTTTGTCGGTAGCGATTTCTTGAGCTTTGGCGTAGCCGTCACGCATACAATCTTCAATCCAGTGCTCGAGTTCTTCAATATCGTCAAGATCGACTTTTTCTGGATCGATTTTGACGCTTTTGATTTTTAATTCACCGGTAATCTGGACAGTAACAGCACCATCGCCTGCCTCAACTTCAACAATTTCGTTTTTGAGGGACTTTTGTGCTTTACGTAGTTGGTTCAAAACCTTCATTTGATCCATAGTTGCACCCATATTAACTCCTTTATTCGTTTACTTCTTCAATAACTTGATTACTTGTATATATGTATATTCTATCAGAATTATCGGATTTTGGCGAGGTTATAATACGTTTTATGTCGCCAGGGGTGTCTGAGAATCCGAGAGTAGCGTAGGTCTTAGGTAAATTTTGCTCTGGGAAGATATCTTCGACTTGGTAAGCGCCTTGATCTTCGAGGATTTTATAAAAGTTATAACTTGTGGGGTTATCAAGAATATAAAGAGTAGTGCCATCGGCAAGATGTTCAGAAACTAAAGCAAGATCATTGTTGAAGGCGCCGGCAACCATAGGGATATAACGATAGCCGAAGATGAAATGACTAATACCGCCGATAATCATGATACCTAAAAATAGACCGATGGGAAAAACGGCAGAAATGCGAGCATAGGGGTTATCAGGGAAAAGGTCGTACCATTTAGCAAGGATATAACGTAAACCGTGAGCAATGAGGATTGCAATAGGGAGTAAAATAAGGATGGCTGATTCCGGGTTTAAACCGGATAGGAAAATGGTAAAGACGATTAAGCAGGTAGCAATTGAGTTGCGGGAAGCAAAAAAACCTTTGGCGGTTGAAAGGAGACCGATAACGGCGAGAGCGACTGAAGCGAGGCCGACGAATGGCGACAAGAAGGAGCTTTCTAGTGTGCTGTTCCAAGCGAAAAATGGTAGGAAGGCGGTCTGGATGTTGTGGAAGAATTGACCAAGTGTGAGACCAGGAGATAGCAATAGTTCGGTGATGATAGCGGGGTTAATAACGGATGCCATGACGAGAGCGGCTAGGCCCATGATGATAATAAAGATGGTGAGAACGAGGGGAAAGGTTGGGAGGGTTTTAATGGTAAAACGAAGGTGTGGATGTAGTAGTGCAAAGCTAACGATGAACAGAGCGAGATAGATAAGGTGAGGAGTGAAAATTGATGCCAGTAAGGTAAAAGCGAAGACAAAACAATACATGGGTTTAGGTTTAGTGACACCTTGGATTTTTGAGCCGAGCCAGAGGAGGAGGGTTGGCCAAAAGACTAGCATGATTAATGGAGTGCCTGATCCAGCGAGATAGAGAAAAGATGCGGAAAGCACGGCTAAAATTGAAGCAAGCAATGCAACATTACTTTTAAACCAACGGTTAAGGAGCAGGATAAGTAGTCCGCCAAGCATAAGGCCAATAATGATACTTGGTAATTTAACGGAGTAAATAGTTAAGCCAAAAGTCATGATGGATAGTTTTTGGAGGGCACGGTAAGGCAGATCGACGATGTCGCCACGGAAAATTGAGTCAAGATGTAGGTCATAAGAGCGGGTGGCGGATTCCATTTCGGCTTCGGAGAGGCCATTAGGAGCGAGAAGCGGAAGCCCGAAAAGCAGAGTAATATAGGCCGCACTAAGCAAAATAAAACCGATAATAAAACGGTAGCGATAAAGAAAAAGTTTCGAAATGGTTAGTTTCTTCACATATCTATTATAACATAGGAAAATGGTTAGGAGAGAGTTTATTCATGATTATGGTCAACTGACATAAAGCGAAGTAATTCGGGATGGAAGTAAAGTTCGACTTTGCCAACAGGTCCGTGGCGGTGTTTAGCGAGGATAAGCTCAGTGATGTTAGTAGGAACAAAGTCATCATTATTTTGTTTGTAATAGTCGGGACGATGAAGAAACATAACAAGGTCGGCATCTTGCTCGATTGAGCCAGATTCACGAAGATCGGAGAGAACTGGGCGCGGGTCATCGCGGCCAGTAACACCACGAGAAAGCTGGGCAAGGGCGATGACGGGGATTTCTAGTTCCCTGGCGAGCTGTTTGAGGCCACGAGAAATTTCGGTCACCTCCTGAACGCGGTTGCCTTTATATCGATCTGACCCCTGGATGAGCTGAAGATAGTCAACAATGATCATGCCGATGTTTTGGTCATGATGGGCGCGACGAGCCTTATTTTGAACGGCATAAATATCCATAGAGCTAGTGTCATCAATGTACATCGGAACTTCGTCGAGTTCGCCGAGAGCGTCACCGATTTTGGCGAAATCATCATCGGAAACATTACCAGTACGAATTTTCCAAGCATCAACACCAGCAATGTCAGAAATCATACGATCGACAATTTCATTTTTGGCCATTTCCATAGAGAAGAACAGTACACCACTACGGTCGCCGTTTCGAGTGGCGACGTTATAGGCGAGGTTCTGAGCAAAAGTGGTTTTACCCATTGCTGGGCGAGCGCCGATAATAATAAGATCGCCTTTTTGAAAACCAGCGGTTTTATTGTCGAGATCGTGAAAGCCGGTTTTAAGACCACGTAAAGCACCTTTGTTGCGATGGAGTTCTTCGATGCGGTCATAGGCGTCAACTAAAAGATCGCCTAGTGCACTGTAGTCGGTTTTAACGGTTTTATTGGAGACGGTGAAAAGTTTTTGCTCAGCTTCACCAACCAGTTCGGCAATTTTGCTGTTGCTAGTATATACGGCGCTAGCGATGTCAGTGCCAACTTGAATAAGGCGACGACGAAGTGCGGCTTGGGCGATAATTTCGGCATAAGCATCAGCATGGGAAGCGGTAGGGACAAAGTTAGTTAGTTCAGTTAAATAAGGTGATCCACCGATGGACTTAAGTTTCCCTTTACCTTTAAGCTCGGAAGTTAAGGTCATGAGATCGATTGGGCGGTGGTTGTTGTAAAGATCGGTCATACCCTGGTAGATGTCGATATGACGAGGATCGTAAAAATCTTCAGCCTGGACAATGGTTAGAATGTCGGGGAAGCTTTGGTCAGAAAGTAAAATGGCGCCGAGAAGAGATTTTTCGGCTTCAAGATCTTGGGGAGGAACGCGGCCAGAATTAGGGTTACTGTCGCGCAGTTCGGTCGTATCGGGTTGTTCCATGCTACCTCCTCTAAAGAGATGTCGACAACTTTTAGTTTACAGTTCCTGGAACGTGGTTACGTTAACGTCAGAACGGCATCTCTCCTTTTATCTCTTGTACTCCCCCCATTATAGCAGAGATTTTGGAAAGTGGACTATCTTCTGGGTAGGGCTTTGAGCCAGCTGGCTGGATGTTAAGTTTAATACCGTCAAGACACTTAACAAGGGCTTGACTGTAGGTCGGTTTTTCGAGAATACTTTTAGCGATTTTGCTTGCAGGGTAAATATGTAAAGTTTCTCCATCAAAATCATAATCAGCACTTCGGATTTGGTTATAAGCGGCGCTATTTTCGGTCTGGACGCGCTCAAGGAAGGCTTCCCAAGCGAAATTCTGGGAGTTGATAGGTTTAACCCTAGCAGTGGATGCTGGGTTAGTCTCGTTTTGGATCGGTTTTGGTGTTTCTGGGACGGAAGGTGATGAATCAGGAGTAACAGTTAGAGAAGTTTTCTGGGCATGTTTTTGGGCGATTCGGTCGCGAATGCTGGTTTTTGGAGGTTTCGGATTGAGATTTTCAATAGAAGAATTAACTACTTTTTGTACAGAGTAATCAACGTTTAAAAAAGCCAGGAGTAGCCGCGCCTCCGCAAATGGGTCCTTAATATCGGGAAGTTTAGCAAGAAGAGGCAAACAGGAAGGTTTAGGGTCTTTAATAATTAGATTAATTAGTTCGCTAGCAATAGTTTCGGGTTTGATGCCGGTATTAAGTAGATCTTTTAAGAGTTGGTGGATTTTGGTGGTGTCGTGGTTGGCGAAACTAGTAAGTAATTCTTTTAAAATTTGTTCCTGAGGGAGACCGAGAGAATTTTCAAGTAAAGTATCAGTAATTTCGTCGTCGGATAAAGTAGAGATTTGGTCAAGGAGGCTTAACGAATCACGGAAGGAGCCGCCGCCGCGACGGACGATGATTTTTAGTGCGTCGTCGGTGATTTTAATTCCCTCTTGGTCGGAAATTTGGCGGAGGTGTTTTTGCATAACTTCGGGGTTAGCAAGCTTAAAAGTATGGACTTGAGTACGAGAAGAAATAGTTATGGGGACTTTGTAAGCATCGGTAGTAGCCATAATGAAAATAACGTGTTCGGGAGGTTCTTCGAGGGTTTTTAGGAGAGCGTTAGAGGCGCTTTTGGTTAACATGTGAACTTCGTCAATAATATAAACTTTATATTTACCTTTGGTGGGCGCAATAACAGCTTTTTCGCGAAGTTCACGGATATTATCTACGCCAGTATTAGAAGCAGCGTCGATTTCGATGATATCGAGATAATGATCTTCCACGTTATAAGGAAAATCATTAACAGCATGAGCAAAAATACGGGCAACGGAGGTTTTACCAGTACCGCGAGGGCCGATAAAAAGGTAGGCATGACCAACTTTGCCTTGTTTAAGTGAATTATCAAGGACGGTCGTAACTTGTTCCTGACCGACGACGTCAGACAGGCTGGTTGGACGATACTTGCGGTAGAGAACGCGAGGAGTGGTGACTTCGTCCTGTGATGGGTCGGTCTTTGAAGTCATACCTAGAGAGCGGCCTCAACGGCGGCCCAAGCGGCTTGGTCGTTATTGGCGGGAATGATGGCGGAAACTTGACTACCTTCACGAAGATGGAAGTAAGTAACAGAAGCGTATAAGACTTCATATTCGCGACCACCGACTTCGATGTAATACTTATCATCGTGGTGGATTAGGGTACCAATAACAGCTTTTCGTTCAACAGGGCCGATTTGTTTATAAAGGAAGCGACCTTCTGGAGTAATTGTAAGCTTAAGGATGTCGCCTTCGATAAGCTTAGATTTAGAAGCATAATTAGCAGGTACTGGGTAGTTTTTGCCGTCAGGACCGATCATGATTTGACCATCAAAGACTCCTTCGATAATCTTTCCTTCTGGGCTAGAAACAACTGTTTCGCGAGGAGCAGTAATAACTTCTCCATCGCCAAGCACGGAAATCAGCAGCTCTTTTGCTGCGGCAAGATTTGTCTCGGCCTCTTGAATAAGACCACGTAAACGCTTGATTTGTTTTTCTGCTAGTTCAGACATTACCTCGCATCCAGTCTGTCACATTAACTTTAATACTGATTCTATATTATATCCTTGAAGTCAAAAAGTCAAGAATGAGAGTCAAAAGTTTTCCACCGATTTAACTGTGGTGGGTAGCGAGATGTTGTAAAAAATACATAGGAAATATAAAACCAAAAAGTGGACCCCATTCGAGGTCCACTTTTGATCAGCTTACTAGCAAGCGGAGCGGTCAAATTACGCGAGTTCGATAGTCGCGCCAGCTTCTTCCAGGGTTTTCTTCATGGTTTCAGCTTCGTCTTTCTTGACTTTTTCTTTTACGGTAGCTGGAGCACCGTCGACGATAGCTTTAGCTTCACCAAGACCAAGACCGGTGATTTCTTTAACAGCCTTGATGACAGCGATTTTTTGAGCACCGGCGTCCTTCAAAACGACGTCGTATTCAGATTTGCCTTCGTCAGCAGCGGCACCGCCTTCTGCTGGAGCGGCGGCAACAGCGACAGCCGCAGTGGCTGGCTCGATGCCGTATTCATCTTTAAGAACGTTTTTAAGTTCGTTGACCTCAAGGATGGTCATGTTGACCAACTGTTCGGCCAATGCTTTGATATCTGTAGCCATAATTAAATCCTTTTTTGTAAATTAAGTTTTTAAATTAATCTTTTAGTTGCAAATTAGTTCGCTTTGGCTTCGAGACCAGAAACGATTCCGGAAAGACCACCAGTAAGGGCGGAGATGGAATCGGTTGCTGGAGAAAGAAGTTGAGCAACAACCTGGGCAATAAGCTCGTTTTTCGACGGCATTTTAGCGAGAGTGGTAATCTCAGCTTGGTCGAGGGCTTTGCCGGTATCATTAAAACCACCAGCAAGCTCAAGAGCAGGATGAGACTTAGCAAACTCAGCTAAGATTTTTGCGGGAGCAACTTCATCTTCGCTGGAAATTGCATAGATGAGTTGCCCAACAAGGCCAGTCGTATCGGTGTCTTTATAAACGCCGATTTCGTTCATAGCGACGCGAACAAGGCGGTTTTTAACGACCTTGATTTTGACGCCGTTTTCACGAGCGACTTTGCGAAGCTCCTGGAGATCGGCAACGGTCATGCCCTGATAACGAGCATAAGCGGTCAATTTTGCGTCCGAAAGGAGCGTGGTTAAATCAGCAACCAAAGTGTCTTTTTTTGCTTTTGAAATTGCCATAAAAGTTCCTTGGTTAGATTTTATAAAATGCAGACATGGTATTGTAATTAACCCTACAATATTCTCCATGACGGCATGATATGCTGCTAGTAAGTTGTTAAGCATCGTTACCCTTTCAGACCCATAAGAGATTTCCTCGGTAGCATGATTAAGAATATGAAATACTTCCCTATTCCGCCACTGTCTTTAGAATAACTGAGCCTATTATAGCAAAGTTTGAGAAAAAAACAAGATTCGATTGCGTCTGGGTTTATGGCGAGTGTTAGCTAAACGAACATATTGCACTATAAGCAGAATAAAATAACCCTCGAGGTT
>CARBGY010000002.1 GCA_948945085.1 uncultured Candidatus Saccharibacteria bacterium | reverse complement strand
GGTGTAGTTGCCTTCCGCAACATCCGCCGCAACAAGAAAGCCTAAGTTGTAAGACTAAGCTTTTGGAAAACAATTAGTTCTCAAATCTAATTGATATCGAATTCCCCACTCCTCGCGAGTGGGGAATTTTGCACTTTTCTTCGATCTCGCATTATATGCTCTTCTAGAAGCCGCAATGAGTATTTATACGGTTTGCCTGCCTTTGCCTCATACAAGCTCCATCGTTTTGATGTGTTAATACGGTTATGATGTGTATGTGGGTTAGACGGTAGGGTCCTTACAATAGACTAAAAGAAACATCTAATAGCCATGAACTTTGACTTTTAGTTTTAGATAAAATACCGTTTCTCTTGCAAAGACCCTACCGTCTAACCAGGATACTTACCATAACCATATTGACAACATTAGCTATCTGTGCTACAATGCTAGTAACACATGAAATACCTGTGTCTTTTGGGTTGATATTTTTACATATTTTTGATATAATAAAAAGTGTAAAGGGAAGGATTTCATGAAGAAAAAGCAACTTCTTGCTATCCTAGCGCTCATGCTTGCTCTAGGATTACCCTTGCCTCTCGACCTCTTTCTCGATTTTACAGACGAAACTCGAGAGGTTGTTTTTGATACCCTTCATGTTCGTTCCGAAGCGGAGCTTTTCGCTGCTCTAAAAAATGAATCCATTAAAAAGATTATCTTTGAAAATGATATTGTACTTCTTACTAGCCTTGAAGTTAGTCGCAATGTTACACTTGACTTAAACAACTATAACCTGACGACCCTCCGCGAAAACGTTAGCGCAATCGATGTAAAATATGGTAACCTGATTCTGACTGGGAAAGGTAGCATTGTTGCCTACGGCCTAAACAGTGCTGCTATTCGCGTTAAGGGTGCTATTACCGCTGGCAACTCTAATTACGCTCATGTTACAGTTGGTCGTAAGCTTCGTCTTTTCGCCCCTAATTATTATGGCATTTTTGTCGCTCCGAACTATAACTCCGCTTATGGTATTACCATAGACTTCCACGGCACCATAGTAGCACGCGACGGTATTTGCATTCATCGTCATATTCAAGGTCGTGGTGAAAATGCCCCAGTTATTAAGGTTGCCGACAAAGCTAAAATCACCGTTGACGAAAATGAAGGTATCGCTCTTCACGCTGGTGGTTTTGGTCGTTGGCAAATTGGTGCCGCAGTTATCACTAGCTCTACCGGACTTGTTGCTTCGACCGGTGACATCGAAATCTCCAAAGCTAAAATCCTCGCAACCGGCAATTTCGATCCAAACCTGACCCAACCAGACTCACTACAACTCGGCGCTGTCGTTCAGATTCTTGATATTGAATCGAGCCGCCTTAATCTCACCATCAACGGAGGGGAATATACTAGTGCACAAGGTTACACTTTTGCCGAGGATACGACCGAAGGCCACTCTTTGCGCGATTTCTCAATTTTAGATGGTGACTTTGCTGGGCGCCAGGGAATTTTCTATGGCCTTGCTCCCGCCCAGGCTGAACATAGCGCTACGCATGTTTTAGGCGGCACCTTTAATGCCGATGTTAAAAACTATCTCGGTGACGATTGTCATCTTGAACGCAATCGTCGCACAAATATTTATACCGTAGTTGATGATTCCGAACCCGAAGAAATTCTTGACGATGCTACATTGCTCGCTCGTGCCGAAGACAAGCTCCGCGATCTTATTTCTGTTGCCAATGAATATATTCAAGGAAAATTTGCTGCTGGTGATTTAGGTGATTGGCAACCCCGCGTTACAAAAACTCTCGCTTCTGTCAAACGCGCTAACACTCTCGCCAAGAAAACACTACGCTTTAAGCCAGATCTGGAAAAGCTAGAATCTTCCATCCGCTCTTTAACCCGTGCTATCGAAAATCTTCAGGGAATTGCTGATGATTTGCGCGCTGAACTTGCAAGTTTGCTAGCTAGTGTGGAGGCAGTTGATATTCGTGACTATACTTCCTATAGCTATCGTGAATTGTCTTCAGCTGCTTCTATCGCGGCGCAAATCCTTAATCGTCCAGATAACACCCTCGAAGAGTTGTATTCTGCTCTTGTCGATGTTGAGATCAATATTGACTTGCTCGAGGATTGGGGTATGGAAGATGGTGAGCTTGATCAACTATTTAATGCGAACGAAATGCCAAAAGTTCACCTCGATCCTCGACCAAATTCCACCCCGCCTCATGATGTAGTTACTGAAGAAGTTACTCCAGAAGTCATCTATCCTAGCCATACCGTTTTCCCATCAGATCACACCCCAGCTTTCCCGCCAGATTCGACTACGCCCAATTCTTTACCCGCTACCCAAGCGCTAGCGATTCTCGAACTTTCGCGCAGTGGGCTTTCCGCCACGCAGCCACAACTCCCAGTTCTTAATGGCCAACTTGTTGCAGTTGCTTTACCAAGCGTTTCTACACCATCAAACCTTGCGATTCCAGAGCCACATACCCCAGCACTTACCACGCCACCATCAATTGCTACTCTGCCTTCAAATTCCCAACTTCCTGTAGAATCTCTTTCTCTCGATGAATCAAATGATTATAATTTTCTTCATCACGAAGCTGAACTTGAAAATAATTCGATAAGCGAATCTGCCGATGATCTGGACTATCTTGAAGACGAAATGGCTATTGTCGATGCTCTTAATGCTGACGAAGAGCCTGTAATCTCTCTCGATCCTGATGCAACAGAGGATTTTGATTCGTCAGATCTGGCTGCCCTCGTTGATGCAATTGATGAATCAGTTGACTTAGAGTTTGGTCCTGATGAGCCGAAACTTCCATCGCCAGACTTCTCCAACCTGCCACCTGCGCCTTCTCAGTCCGATATCACTACGTCACCAACCACATTTAACGCAACCGAATCCTCATCTCTCCTTTCGAGTCTTGAACCAGTTCTCGAGCCTTCCGAACTTTTGGCTCTTGAATCATTATTTACCGCCAGTCTGCTTTATGAGCTCACATCTCTACCGAAAAACTTTACAACTTCGTCCAGTCCCCAAACTTCTTCACCTAAAACCTCACCTTCCCAAAAATCCCATTCTAGCCCAGCCGACCCCGAAGCATCAGTTGCTCAAACCAGTTTGCGCAACCTTTTGAAGGCCGTGAGCATCCTTAACCCCAGCGACTATACCTCAAGTAGTTACCATAACCTTACTCAAGCCACGACTGCTGCTGGTAAATTACTTTCTAGACAAGCGATGGCTCCGGCCGAGACTTATCTGCGCGCCTTTAATGATGTTAATTCTGCCTATGGTCAGTTACAGAAGAAAACTGAGCATCCCGAACTTGTTGCTTTTGAGGAAGCTAAAGAAAATCTTGCCACCATGCTTGCTGCGGTCCAAAACTTATCCATCTCCGATTACACCCCAGAATCTGTCGAACAGTTTGGAGAACTTCAAGTTGCTATCGCCAAAGCTAATGCCCTCCTTTCGCGCCCGCTTCCGTCGATCCTTGATCTAATGACCGCTATGCAAGAAATCGATGCTGCTACGACTGGCCTTAAGGGTGTTACTTCAGATCACGCTAGCTCGTCTACCCCGGCACAACCCACGTCAGTTTCAACGCTTACCGTCCCAACTCCCGTCGTTGACACCACTGCCTCAAATCCTCCTATTACGTCTTCACCCCTCCCTGTTTCCGCACCTGTCCAACCTACAGTCGCCCAGCCTACACCAACTCAAAACGAAACTATTGCCACCAATTTATCATCCACTAATAATTATTACTATGCCGAACCAGTTTCTCCCTCCACTTCGCAATCCTCCCAAGTCACTCCACAACTCAACTGGTCCGAACTTCAAGAAGTCGTCGCAGACATCAGCAATCTTAATGCGAATGATTATTCTTCCGAAAGTTATGCCCGACTCCTCTATTCACTTAACCAGGCTAAGGCTTTATTAACCAATTCTTATGCTTCTCAATCCGATGTTGACGATCTAGTCTTTGAGATTAATCTTAACTTGCTCGCCCTTGAACCGGCTACCCAGGGAACTACCGACAGTTATCGTTCCGCAATCGCTTCTACAACTGATCAAAACGTCACACCGAATCTTTTAATGAGCATGATGGCTGGCGCTTATGCTGGTCTTGCTACTTACCGTAAAAGTCGCCTAGATGCTAAAAAACGTCGTCGACTTTCAATCTAATCAAATTCCCAATAGTCTCTCAACTTCCATTTTACAGTAACTTGCTCGACCGAAATTTTCAGATATTTAATTTATCATGCTTATGTTTGCTAAAATATTCAAAATTTTGTTATACTCCGGTCATGATTTTCGCCAGAGTTCACCACGTACATAAAGTTAAAGATCTTTTCGTGCGCAACCTACATCCTTCCTATTGTTTTTATGCTATGATTTGGGGAATTATTCTTAGTATTCCACTTTCGCTAAGCTTTAAAATTAGCTGTCCTAACTCTGGATTATTAGTTTCTCTAGTTGTTGGCGGTTTATCCATTTTCTTCGTCTTACATCATAGTAAACCTTATAAACTCCTCCCCGCCTTTTTGTTAGGCTTCTATATCGGTAGTCTTCGTGTGGCTCCTGATTTATCTAGTATGTCTTACTTCCGGAGTCTAACTGGCCAAACTATTACACTTGTTGGCCAAATTTCCAACGACCCGCTAACTACTTCCGGCCAGACTAAACTTTATCTCGACCATTTATATCTCCAAACATCTATTGAACATCCAAATACCAAAGATTATGGTAATGGTCCTCCTGAGTTCTCTTCAGATTCTTGGCTTCCACTTGCTGGGACTATCTATGTCGGCCTCTCTTCGTCTACCGTCAAACTTGAACGCTCAGATCTTCTTGTCATTAGAGGTAGTGTTGGAGCTGGTTTTGGTACCTTCGTTGCAAGTTTTTATCGACCCGAGCTCCAGAACATTTATCGTACAACTACTGGCGACGTATTCGCGCGCCTAAAAACTTGGTTTGCTGCACTTGTTCGACAAAACCTCTCATCCCCCGAAGTTGATCTCGGTCTTGGATATCTCATGGGTGAAAAATCTGGACTTTCTGACAGTTTTTCCGAAACTCTCAGCGCTGTCGGTATGACTCATGTTGTCGTTGCTTCTGGTGCTCATCTTGGTATTCTTATTGGTTTCGCTAAAAAACTATTTGGTAAAATTTCCAAATTTGCTGGCCTTCTCTTTTCGATCCTCTTTGTCGTCATGTTTGCTTTAGTGGTAGGTTTTACGCCGTCCATGACTCGTGCCGCACTCGTAACGGGCCTCTCACTTCTTGTTGGCTATCTCGGTCGCAGTTTCACTCCCTTTCGACTACTTAGTTTGGTTGCTGCCCTCACTCTCCTCTTTGTTCCGATTAACTTTTTCCATCTTGGTTGGCAGCTTTCCTTTGCTTCTTTTGCCGGTATTCTTATTTTTGCTCCACTTTTTCAAAGTTTTCTTTATGGCGGCAAAAAACCACCCTGGCTTGCTCGTATGCTCATCACTAGTATCTCAACTAGCTTAATCTGTGCTCCGATTTTAATCTATAATTTTGGCTCCCTCTCTTTTCTTTCGCTTATTGCAAATCTTTTCATTCTCCCAACTCTACCTTACGCTATGTTATTAGTATTTCTAAGTGGCCTCACTACTTGCCTCCCCTGCGTTGCTTCTTTAATTAGTACTACCACTACTTGCTTGTTGCGTTTTCATATTTTTATAATCGAGTTTCTCGGCCAACAAACTACACTAATTCTCAACCTCCCTTCTTCAGATTCGCGCATTTTTATAATATATATTCCAATCCTGGTAGTTACCGTTATCTTAATACGTCTTTCAAAAAAGCGACAAAAATCGTATGATATGGTATAATATATAATATGATTATTCATTCCGAGTCAGACATGCTCTCTTTTGGAGAAGAATTTGCAAAATCTTTAACATTTCCGGCTATTATTGAACTTGTCGGCGATGTCGGGGTTGGCAAAACTACTTTTACTCGTGGTCTTGCCCGCGGTCTTGGTATCAGAGAGCCCATTACTAGTCCTAGTTTTACTATTTCAAAACGCTACTCTTTCCCAGTTGATCAGAAATGTTGTAAAAATTACAACAACCAAGATTCCCAAAACACCAACAAAGACAATCCGACTTTTGGTGAACTTATCCACTATGATTTTTATCGTCTTGATGATCCTGGTTTAATGTCCGAAGATCTCTTAGAGGCTATTTCCGATCCTTTATCAGTTGTGGTGATTGAGTGGGGTAACGACGTTTCCAGTATGCTACCAGAGTCACATTATCGTCTTGAATTTTCTCTTAATCCTGACGGATCGCGCAAGATAAAGAATAACTTCTCCGAGATGGAGTTGAGTGACCAAATTAATCCTTCTAATCTTCGATTGAAAGGCGATAAATAATGAAAATGTATCTAGATACGTCTACTGACACTTGCATCCTGCGTCTCGGTGACACGGAATATAGTCGCACCGGCAAATACGACTTAGCAGAAAACATCTTCTCTTTCATTCATGATAAATTACTAGAGCAGAACGCTGACTGGCAAGATTTAACAGAGATTACTTACTATTCTGGACCAGGGTCATTTACCGGCCTACGTATTGGTGCTGCTCTCGTTAATGCTCTTGCTGACCAACTACGAATCCCCCTTTTCGATCATCACGGCCAACGACATCAGATTATCATACCTGAGTATGGTCGACCCGCTAATATCACCCCACAAAAAAAGTAGCCAGCCTCACTCAAGATGTGTTATAATTAACCTGGAAACTTATATATTTATATTTATTTGTTAATCCGCTGACATACGGAAAATGTCGGCAACATTAAAATTCACAATTAGAAAGGTACGTTATGAACGTAGTAATAGCAATCATAGCTCTCATAGTCGGATTTGCGGCTGGTGCGGGCGGAATTTTTGCATACAATAAAAAGAACGAAAACGGTGGCAAGAATAAGGCTGACGATCTTATTCGCAAAGCTAAGAATGAAGCCTCGGACATCGTTTTAAAAGCTAAAACCGATGCCGCTGACATGGCCGCTAAGTCTCAACAGGAAGAAGCTGAGCGACGTCGCGAGTGGAAAAATACCGAGCATCGTCTAAGCGAGCGAGAGGCAAATCTAGACAATAAACTCGATCAACTTGAGCAAAAAACTGAACGACTCGCCAAACAAGAAAAAGAACTCGACGACCTCAAAACCGAAGTACGTGATATTCGTAATCGCCAACAAGAGAAACTCGAAAAAATTGCCGGTCTTTCTAAGGCTGATGCTCGCGATAAACTTATGCAAATGACTGAACGCGACATCAAACAAGATCTTGCTGGCTTAGTTGCGAAAGAACAAAAAGAAATTAAACATGATATCGACGAAGCAGCTCAGGCCCTCCTCTTGACCGCTATGGAACGTATGTCCTCTGAGGTTACCGCCGACCGTACTGTGACCGCACTTAAACTTCCTGACGATGATATGAAAGGACGCATCATTGGCAAAGAAGGTCGTAACATCCAAGCTCTTCAGCGTGCTACAGGTGTTGATATCATGGTCGACGATACTCCGGGCATGGTAGTTTTATCGAGTTTTGACCCTATTCGTCGTCAAGTAGCACGTTATGCGCTCGAACGTTTGATGAAAGATGGTCGAATCAACCCTAGCTCAATTGAAGACGCGGTTGCTAAGGCCGAACGTGAAATTGAAAAAGAAGTTATGCGTGCTGGCGAAGATGCTGCTCGTGAAGTCGGTGTGGTTGGTATTCCGCGCGAGCTCATTCACCTTCTTGGTGAACTTAAATTCCGTACTAGCTACGGCCAGAATGTGCTGCTACATTCTGTTGAAATGGCCCACATTGCAGGTATGATTGCTGATGAGATTGGCGCCAATAAGCGTGTCGCAAAAACTGCCACCTTGCTTCACGATATTGGTAAAGCCGTAACTCACAAAATTGAAGGCAAACATGCTGAAATCGGCGCCGAACTAGCAAAAAAATATGGCATGCCTGATGAAGTTGTTCATGCAATGGCTGCACATCATGACGATATCGAACCAACAACTCCTGAAGCCGTTATCGTTAAAATTGTCGACTCACTTTCCGCGGCTCGTCCAGGTGCTCGTAATATTTCTGCCGAGAACTTCGCCGAGCGCATGCGCGATCTTGAAAACATCGCCACTAGTTTTCCTGGTATCGACAAAGCTTATGCAATTTCTGCTGGTCGTGAAATCCGCGTTATCGTTGAACCAAAACAAATTGACGATCTTTCCGCCCTTAAGCTGGCTCGTGATATCGCGAACAAAATCGAAGCTACAATGTCTTACCCTGGCGTTATCAAAGTCAACGTAATCCGAGAGACCCGCGCTATTGAATATGCCAAATAACCCTGGTAACGACTCCCCTGTCCGTAAGCGCATTGACCGCCGCACTAAGATTAAACTTTTTCTCATTGGCATCATTGTTGCTTGGCTTGCCATTTTCTTTATTCTTGATCTTGCTTTTCATGGGCCAATTTCTACTTTACTGTCTAACCGTGATGAACTTGTCAAAACCGTCGAATCTTTTGGTGCTTTCGCTCCGATTCTGTATATTATATTGCAAATTGTTCAGACCGTCGTTGCTCCTATTCCTGGTCAAGCCGTTGGTAGTATTGGAGGTTTTCTCTTCGGATCTTGGGGAATTCTTTGGACGCTAATCGGTAGTATAATCGGTTGCTATATTGTTTTTCGGCTTGCACGGCACTACGGTCGCCCTCTTATTGAAAAGATTTTTAAAAAATCCACCATTGAAAAATTCGATTTCATTCTCGACTCAAAGGGAACTTCACTTATCCTGTTCGCCATATTTCTGTTACCCGGTTTCCCTGATGATTTAGTGTGTTATATGGGCGGTCTGACTAAGCTACCCATCCGCCGTCTTATGGTTCTTATTACATTAGGACGTTTCCCAACCATTGTCCTAACCAACTTTTTAGGCTCCGGTCTGAGTGATAACTTACCGCTCGTAGCAGTCGCCGCAATTTTCTCAGTAGTCATTCTCGGTCTTGTGGTCTGGCAACGCGAGCGTATCATGAAATATCTCAAACGCGGCTCCACGAAAAACCCCGCTGAGAATAATACCAACAAATCCTCCAAATCCTCCGAGTAGCCTCAACAAGTCTAATACTTATACAACTCCGGCTGATTAAGAAGTTCATTTATACTTTTAACATTCTCGAATCCTTTAAAACGCAAGAACTGAGGATCCTCACTTTTAGCTAATTCCTGCAGTTCTAGTAAACTTACAGCTAAAACTTCAATTTTCTCTCCTGCATCTAACTCTTGCTGTGTTTGTGCAGCTAACTCACTTGCTACAAAAGTATAAACTAGCCAATCAATTTTTGAGAAAGGTTGGTTCACTTCTACTAATTTCCAATTCTTAAACACAAGACCAGTTTCTTCGCGCAATTCTCGCTTCGCTGCTTTTAGCTCACTTTCGTCTTCCGCATCTACCCGTCCTCCCGGATAATCGTAAAACCAATCCTTTCGCGGCTGCGTTTGGTGTGTTATAATAATTTTTCTCCGGTCGCAACTTAGATTATCCGCTTCTTGATCGGAATCATCCATAACCATCTGCTCATTTTTGATGTTTTGCAAACTCTTCAATTCTTTTTCGTTAACTAGCGCAATAATTTTTACTGTATCAGCTCGACTCAGCATCTCAAATGTTTCCGTCGATCCATCAAACAGTTTTTGAGGCCACTGATAAACATCATATATTCTCCCTTCAAACACCTTCGTTGCTTCTTTGGGGATTAGCCTTACTTTTTCTGGGATAAACTTTCTCACAGTATATATTATACAACAGCATTAGAGCGGTCATGAAACGAACTTGACTTATCCAGGTATGGCTATTTTTATAAAAGTGTGGTATACTATGAGTCTACATCGTAGAAAAATGAGGAGGGAAATTATGAAAACTACGATTTTAGTGATTCCGTCTGAAGGAAATTCACCGGACACGGAACAGTGGTACATTAAAAAGCTCAAAGAGCGTTATGGAAAGGAACTTAACGTGATCGTCTTTGAGCCCAGCCAAAACCCTAACGTCTGTCAGGGAGTCCACGAATCTGTCGATCATTTCTTACGCAGTTACGGTCAAAGCTGGCCGGCAACTTCTCAGAATCATAAGGAATCGAAGATTCAAAAGCTCGAGATTCACGCTCAAGCAGGAATCGGAAGTTTTACGGCTTTTACATTATATAATCATCCGCTTGCGTATGCTTATATTGAACGTATTTTCTTTATCGGCGGTGCTCCGAGGCAAGCCATGACCAAGCCAACTTTCTTGCTTCATCGCTATTTGTCGTGGATTTGGTATTTTTCGCCAATTCCATTTTTCGCAGGTAATCTTAATCCGACTAGATCGTTCGAAATGGAATGTATCCGTAAAAGATCGACTACCTGCATGAGGCAGCATCCGCGACTCTATCGTAATCAGCTAGTTCATTTAAGTAATTGGACCTTGCCAAAAGATTGGTATCGCTGGGCTACAGATCCGGACTGTTTCTTCGTTCCTAATGGAGCCAGCGAGCGTTCATTTAGGCTTGATCGAACTTATGACAACGAACGTGCAATCGAAATTTGGTCAGATCATGGTGTTATGATTACTAAACCACCAGAAGATAATTTTAGCATGTATAACCTTTCTCCGGCAAATGCACTATTTGATGTTATGGATCATGAGCGACAATTAACCTAACCATAACGTCAAGCCTCCATAGCTTCGTTCTTTACAATATATAGTCCCCCTCAGATTTCCTGAGAGGGATTATTTTCTAGGAAGCTAAATTTTGTTTATATATCGATCCAATTCGCTTCCTTGACGAAAATCTGCCGGAAAGTATGCATTCGCCGCATCCTTTTCACGCACAGCCTTTACTTCGTCGCTATTTTCGTCATGATAAACAAGAATTGATTCTCCGCCATTATTCTTCACGAACTCTAACGCGAAAATATCTGTTGGTCCATCACCAATGTACACCATACCAGTACAATCACTTGAATTACCATTTAACTCTTGCGCCAATTCGCGCAAAGTTTCCGCCTTTTGCTCAACTGTCATAACCTGTTTCGGTGTCGTTGCCTCGCCGTTCTCGTCATAATTTAACGTAGTTGCGAAAATCTCAGTAAAAAGTGGAGCAATTTCTAGGCAGCTTAGATAGGCTTTTATGCCTGAACTTAACAGGTAATTCTTAGTCCCTTTCTCACACAACCTCTTTAAGAAATTTTCTACTCCCGGATTATATTGACGTTTGTCTGCTCCAAGTGCAAGGTTTTTATCTGTTAAGGATAAACCAGACTTCTTTGCGAACTTGAGAATTAATCTTGCCACGGAATCGAGTAAGTCAATATTATGAGTTTTTGCAAGCTCATGCGCTTCCTCAAAAAACTTTGGATTTGCGACTCCGCCTTCTAATCCACCAGCCTCTACAATTTTAAATTCCGGCAAAACACTTGGCGTCAGCGTTCCGTCAAAATCATAAATTACTGCCTTTAGCATCAGTGCCTCCTTTTAAAATGTCCTTAAGTTACTAAAACTACATAAACAAATTATAGTACAACATGGTAATGAATACAATAGGGTACATGTCTATTCAACATTTTTGCAATAATTTTGCGAAAATTTCAGATCGTATTTCTAATTATCTTTTCCGATAGCTGTAAAATACAGTCATTAACTTAACGCACATGTTTGCAAATCCTATAACAATAAAAAACAGAAGCTATTCAAGCCTTGACTATATATACTAGACTTAAAGTAGTTATGTTGACATAGTATGTTAACTGTAGCCACATATACGCTCGTAAAAATAATGCATTCGGAGCAAGAAACAACCGTGAGAAAAAGATGATTATTGCGATTGCGTTACTTGTAGTAGCCTTAATTGGCGCAATTGGTGTTGCCGTGGCAGCATTCTCGACAGATTTGCAGATTAATGGAGTTGCAACTGTGAAGTCGACGGTTTGGGATATTCACTTTGATAATTTAAAACCCGTAGTAATGACTGGTAGCGATAAGATTAAGGAAGTTAAGGCACCTACCGCTCAAAAAGACGACAAAGGTGATGAATCTACCGTAATCAAGACTTTTGAAGTCGAGCTAAAAGATTCAGGCGATACTGTGGAATATAATACCCGTTCTGGCTATATTCGCCCTGATTCAAATTTCTATTTGTCGGTATTCGGAAACGAGAGGTCTTTGACGACTAGCAGTAACTACTCTAGTTCCAAAGCGTATCATGCTACCCTGACATCAGGAAGCGCATCAGCGCAGGATCGTAATTATGCCTATCCGGTACGATGTCTAGTGGTAGGTAATTAGATAGTAGATAGGAAACTACAAAATAGTTCTGCGACTTAAATAATAATTTTGGTCAGGGCTACCAGACTTGAACTGGCGACCTCACGCCCCCCAGGCGTGCGCGCTACCAACTGCGCCAAGCCCTGTTCCATACAGAAATTATATCACAACCTCTCAACTTATATTATAATCAACCTATGGAATCCAAAAAGGCCACAAAAGTTCTTAAAAATGTTAAAGTGCCTTTTTATGACGAAATAAATCATGATTTACAAGTTTACATCCAGAAGAAAATCTTCCCCGAGTATGCTAAAAACGACTGGGGACATCATCTCGCGCATATCTATTATGTTCTTCGTCGCAGTTTTCAGTTTGCTAAAACCTGCCCTGACCTTAATTTAGACATAGTATATACGGTTGCAGCTTATCATGATCTGGGCCACCATATTGATGCAAAGCATCACGAAGAAATTTCCGCCAAAATGGTTTTAGAAGATAAGGTCCTACCCGAGTTCTTTTCCACTAAAGACCTTCAAACTATTTCTGAAGCTGTTGCTGATCATCGTTCAACCCTAAAGGGAGAACCACGCAGTATTTATGGTAAAATCGTTTCGACCGCCGATCGCAACATCGATATAGATACCATGCTTCATCGTACCTACACCTACCGCCTACGTAATTTTGGTGAGCCAAATCTTGAAGCTATTATTACAGAATCTCGCCGTCATCTTATTAACAAGTACGGCAAAAATGGTTACGCTCTCACCAAAAGCTACTTTCCCGACCTTAGCTATCGACGTGCCTTGCACGAGCTACAAAAACTCACCGATAACCCAGCAGAGTTTCGCCAACGTTATGTTAGTGTCAACCATCTTGAACGCGCCCTAAATCTTGAATCTGAATACGCCAGCTATATACAAAGAGTTTCTCCAAAACTTGTTACATATATTACGGATCATATCTTTCCCGAATATCTTAAGAATGACAAAGCTCATCAAGTCTTTCACATTCGTGAAGTTATTCGACGCAGCTTTGCTTTAAACGACACTTTTAAGCTTTCGCTTGATCCGGATTTAATTTACGTTAGCGCCGCCTATCACGATTTTAATAAATATCTTGATGCCGAACATCACGAGCTGATTGCGGCTGAGAAATTCTTAAATGATTCGTTCATGTCAAGTTATTTTAATCAAACAAAACGTCGCTCAATCTTTGAAGCTATCGCCGATCATCGTTCATCACAAGCTCATCCTCCTCGCTCTGAATATGGTCGCCTCCTCTCCTCCGCCGACCGTAATACAAGTATTACGCAGGTTTTTGTTCGAAGCTTTTTTGTTGGTCAAGACCGCCAGCCCGATGCTAGAGTTTCTGATTTTCTAAATTACACTTTTGAACGTCTTAAAAAACGTTACACTATCGAACATTCCGAAAACTTTTTCTATACCGATCCAGAATATTTAAATTTTCTCACCGAAATTCGTACACTTCTAGAAAATCGCCCTGAATTTAATACGAGATATTGCGAGGTCAATGATATTAATTCACTTAATTCGCGCCTTATTGAAGAACCAGGTATTGATATTTCGCCAGTTGTATTTATTTAAATCCACTCGCCCCGTTTTTATAGACAGCAATTACTTACTCAGGCCAATATTTTATTAACCGCATTCGGCATGATTACTACTCCGCCACACCCCATATAACAAAAAATACCCTCACGGGCAGAACTTTACAACCAAACCACTTATGGCGGAACCGACGAGACTCGAACTCGCGACCTCCGCCGTGACAGGGCGGCGCTCTAACCAACTGAGCTACGATTCCATGTCCTTCATTATAGCGTATTTCCTAGATCCTTACAAGAGGGAATTTTGATAAAACTGAGGTACATATAAATGCTTAGTAAGTATTTTACTAATCTCATAACTTTAATCTTGCCGAAGAAACCCAGAATTCTGCTAATACGCAAGAAGTGTTATAATGAATCCATGATTGTAGTTAGTGACTTTGACAACACTTTATACCCGCATGCCAATATTCCTCAATTTCAGGCAAACTTAAATATGGTTCAAAAGTTTCGTCAAAGTGGTAATCTTTTTTGCTTAGCGAGTGGTCGAAATATTTCGAGCCTAACTCGAATTTGGCCAGAGTACGAACAGTACTTGGATTATATTATTCTTGAAAATGGAGCTACCTGCCTAAATAATGATGGTAAACTGCTTTTTCAGTATAGTATTGAAAAGAGTATAGCGCAAAGCATTTGCCAAACTATTTCAGATAATTTTCCTAATTCAACCGCCTTTGTCTATTATTACAAAGCAAAGGAATGGCCAAATTTAGATTGCGACGTAACTAAGTTACGTTGTTGGGCTGCTGATAGCATGGTAGGAGAAAAAATTCTTCAAAATGTTAAATCCGAATATAGTGATCTGGTGCAGCTCTTTTTGGAAAAACATGCTCAAATAACGAGCGTCGACTGGATTATTGAGCCAACAAGGTACCATGCTTTTATTGATATTATGTCTATAGAAGCTGGCAAGGCAAATGCGATTAAGCGTCTCGATTCTTCGTCTTTCTCAAAATTAGCTACTCGAACTATCACAATTGGCGATGATACTAATGACATTGATATGTTAAAACGGTATGATGGCTATGCCGTTAAAGCTGCAGTGCCAGAAGTAATTGCCTCCATCAAACCTGGACACATTGTAAATAGTGTCGCCGAGCTGCTACAAAGTATTATGTCAGAATAAAATTATTTTATATACGCGGCGGGAGCGTCCATCTAAATACTGGTTCATTGAGGAACGCGGGCCTCAATAACTACTACTGGTCAGCTACTACTTATCCTAATGCTACGTACGCATACTACCTCTATTTCCATAGTACTAACGTCTACCCGTCGTACTACTACGATCGCTTCGTCGGTTTCTCGGTGCGCTGCATTGCTCATTTCGTCATACTTCTGTACATAATATATAAGTATGCTAGACAGCGGATGGGGAAAGGTTCAAACTTCTGATGAGGATTTATTGCAGTACATTCTGAATATCTACCAAGTTCTTTGCACTCGTGGTATCCGTGGCACATACATTTATGCCTGCGATTCTGGTGTTCGCGAATACCTCCGCAAAACTCTTATATCTCATTAGCAACGAAATTTTATGTAAAGAGTCTCCATGTGAAGGAGACATACATAAGCTTAATATCAAAGTGATCATTGAAAAGCTTGACAACGTCATCCTCGCATATTTCTATATAATTAATCATCAAATCCTAGCTCCTTAGTTAAAGCAGCTTCTTCTCCTCTACATTATCATATATCTATCCATATAGTGATTACTTAGTGTATAATTACCGCAAGATAATCGAAGGATAATATTATATGAAAGCGATTTTATTGCATGGCACCGACGGTAGCTGTGAAAGCAACTGGATCCCCTGGCTGAAACAACAGTTAGAAAAACATGCCTTTGAGGTCTATGCGCCATCTCTGCCAAATTCAGCTTTTCCGAATGGCGACGCATGGAGCGACTTTATTATTCAAAACACCCCATTTAGATTCGACACGGATACCATTATCATTGGTCACTCCGCCGGTGCAGCACTTATTCCAATGTTATTACAAAAATTACCCACAGGAACGAGAATTAAGCGAGCGATACTTGTAAGTGGCTTCCATATTGATCTCGATTGGGATAAGCTGAAAAATCTACAGAATGTCTCAGTTGATTATGATGATTTGAAACAGAAATGTGATGATTTCATCCTCCTACATTCGGATAATGATCCATATGTACCTATAGAGGAACCGCAGGAATTAGCGGAAAGATTAAATGGAAAGTTAATTATAATTAAAGGGCAAGGGCATTTCAATCTCGGCGCGTCTCCAAAATACAAAGAATTTCCAAAACTCCTCTCTATAATCTTAAAGGATAACGCACTGCAAAACTTGTATTTAGCCTCTAGCTTTCGCGGAGCTGGTGTGGCGCAGCTAATCATGGATGATATTGAGAACCTGCTAGGTAAAAAAGCGACAGAGATTCGGCTTGCTTATATTACTACGGCAGGGAATCTGCATCCATCCGATAAACAGGAGTGGATTGACGAAGGAAGAAAAATTCTCCAAGAACGCGGCTGGCAAGTTTTCGATTATGATATTGCGGGTAAAACCGAATCGGAAGTTGCTACAGAGCTTACTAATAGGGACGCGATCTTTGTTCAAGGAGGAAATAATTTTTATCTTTTAGAACAAATGCATAATTGTAATTTTGATAAGATTGTTAAAAACATTTTAGCAAAAGGTGTACCATATATTGGCGAAAGTGCAGGCGCAATAGTTTGTAGTAATAATATTCGCAATCAGCAATACATGAGCGGTGACCCAATACGGGCCAAAGAAATGACGGATTTTTGTGGATTAGGGCTAGTGGATTTCTTAATAAAGCCACATTGGAATCGCGAAGGTATAAAACGTGAGAAATTTTCGCGATTTTTGCAAGAAAATTCGGAAGAGTTTTATAGCATTTCGCAGCCTATTATTTGTTTGAATGATAATCAGTTAATCCGGGTAGAAGGCGATAGTTTCCAGATTTGGCAAGGGAACTAGAACATTTACTACTACTGGATGCTTTCACTCTGCATCAGTCCAACACTACTCTAAATCGGTTCACAACCTTATTGATTAATCATTCACCAAATAGTCACTCACTGAACAACCATTAGCAAAAATCATAATCTCTACATTTTAGGCACGAACTCTTTTCATGTTCTCAGAACTTACTTGGCTAGGATATCAGCCATTTTCTCACCAGAACTATTTGTATGTAACTCGGGATTAACGAATACATCTATTCCCATTTCGAGTTGCTGCTTCTTTATTTCTTCGGCAAAGGTCGCATATTTTTTCATATCTTCAGCACTCCAATCTTTACATTCGCAACCACCAAAGTATTCTTCATCATCTGGATCAATGTTAATAATACATTGACTTAAATTCCCCAATGCAGGGTTCTGTTTAGTGTGTTCTGTTAGAAACTGCAATAAGTCACCTTTTTCTTGATGGAATTTAAGCATCGCAAGCCCAGCAACCGACACTAAAGCATTATTATCACAAAGAGCATAATTAAAACGCTGTTTTTCGTCATCGTTTAGTTCTTGATACGTGGGATTATTCTTTAAGGAATACAGTTCTTTAACAGCCTCAGACCCAGCACTTGCGCCAACAACTGTCACAATATTGGCGCGCCGTTTCGGGTCTTGTGTTAAAAGATATTCCATAATTTGAGAGATTGAATCTAATTCTTCACCAAATTTGGAACCACCTTCTTCCTCTTGCATAGTTTTAAGTAACTCTAGCATAGAGTACTGAATAAACTCTTGCGGGGATGTAAGTCCATTTAGTTTCTCAAATTCGGACACTTTACTACCACCACTATCACTTTGGCTTTGATTGTTCGCATGCGTAAAATAGTCTGCATGTTTCTCTAAATCAAAATCTGGTTGGCGCAATATAGTATAAACCGCTCGCGATGTCCGCCCATTTGCATCAGGGAAGAGATGTAATGAATTGAGTTGGTAATAAGCAAGTGCAGAACGATACTTGTCGTCATTAATTGTGGCGACAGCGTCAATGGTTTTGTCCAGAATTTCTATTTGTGTGTCGCGGTTTGGAGAAATCATTCCTCCAACAAACATTCTGCCATCATGAAAATATAGCACACCTTCGTGGTTGAGCGCCACTCGTTTGACGTTTATGGTTACTCCTTCAATGTACTCTCACATGAACTTCAAGAACCGTGCTATAATTAACTCAGATATAAGAATATCAGAGTAGGGAACCAGTAGTTAAGACCTGATGGACGGGAAGTTGACATCGGGGCAAGGTGTATACCGCTAACTTATTCCTGCATTCCGCTGATTGAGACTAATTTGTTATGGTTTTTGTAAACCTCACAAGTTTTTTCTTGGCGGACAACCCAACTCTGTTAGAAAGGATAGTGTGAGTAAAAATAAAAGAATCATCCTGGCCGCAATCTGCTTAGCAATGTTGATTGTACTATCGCGGTTTTTATCAATAAAAACACCTATATTAAAAATAAGCTTTGCTTTCGTACCGACTATGCTTTGCGCTACATATTTAGGCTGGAAATGGTCAGTTCTGATCAATATCTTAGGAGATTTGGTTGGTGCTTTACTATTTCCAACTGGTCCGTACTTTGTGGGATATACAGTTACAACAGCTATCGCCGGTTTGATTTATGGTATTTTATTGTATAAGAGTACACCCATAGCGATTCCGGAACAAAAATTCATATTTAAGACTATCGCTGCCGTCGTGTTGGTGACGTTAATTGTTAATATGGGGCTGAATACTTTATGTTTAAGTATAACGATGGGCAAAGCATTTTTACCACTTTTTTGGATGCGGTTACTTAAACAGATTATCATGGTACCAGTACATATAGTAATATTCCTATTCATTGAAAAGGCTTTGCAAGAGGTGGCGCTAAGCTATTTATATAATGGAGAATCTCATGATCAAGGTGCAAAATCTGAAGTATAAATACTATAGGTCTCGCTCTCTAGTATTGCAAGACGTTTCATTTAACGTTGCGAAAAGTGAGGTAGTGGCGCTCATCGGTAAAAACGGCTCCGGAAAATCAACCATCGGTAGATTGGTGAGTGGCATTATAACGCCACAAAAGAATCAAGTTTTTATTGACGAAATTGATGTTGGTATTAAGAAAAACTATAAAGATATTTTCGCAAAAGTTGGTATAGTTTTCCAAAACCCAGAGACCCAAATTATTTTTAATAATGTACATGATGAGCTAAAATTCGCACTTGGTAAACGAGCTAACGTAGAGGGAATTGTAAATGAAGTTTTAGAACAAGTCGGTATGGTTAATTGCGGGGATAATTTATGGGATTTTTCTTTAGGACAAAAGCAGAGAATTGTACTAGCAGAAATACTGGCTAGAAAACCAGAATACTTAGTGCTTGATGAACCAACAACAATGATCGATCCTGCCGGCAAACATGAAATTTGGAAAATCATCCGCAATCTGAAGTTGCAAGGGATCGGAATTCTGCTAATTACCAACTCGAATGAGGAAGCCTCAATTGCTGATAGAATTATTATGTTACGGGATGGGAATATCGAGTGATTGAATTTCTATTATTTTTTATTTATGTAACTACAATCTTCTTTCTGCCTAATGCAGGGTGCGTAATTAGCGGCGCTTGTATGATAACATTGGTATACTGTCTGCTGCGAAGAATTAAACTCGCAAAAGTATTACAGGGAATAGTAAGCATCATGCCTTTTATTCTACTAACTTTCGGATTTAATGCACTACTAGGCAATCTGCAATCTGCAGTTTTTATTGCATTAAAATTATTAATAGTATGTTGTATGACGCTAACCTACTCGCAGACCCTAAGTGTCCTTGAGTTTGCTAGAATCATTAGTAGTCTTCTATCTCCATTGCGCAGGTTTGGTCTTAATACGGATGAAGTCTGTTTAGTAATTTGCCTTGCTATATCAATGATACCAATTTTGCGACGCGAAATTATTGAAATTAAATATGCCATGCGAGCTAAAGGTATGAATCTAAACATGCGTAATACCTATTATGTCGTAACTCGTTCATTGATTAGATCAATTAAACGCGTTGACGAATTAGACATGGCTTTAAGAGCAAGAGGAATTGAATAGGTCGGACTTATTGCAGGACTGCGGTTAGGTGTAGCTTACTTGTAACTAACTAGTTCAATAAACGAACTTAGAACAACCCCTAAGTTTTAAGTAGCTATCTACATTATAGAATAACTCTGGGTTGTTGTAGCGATTTTCCCACTCACGAAGGATAAGATTAAGTTGCGCTAGGGAGAAGGTAAGATCACGATAGATGCGACGTAGAGCTCGCTTCATTATGCTCCAAACGTTTCCTATATGATTAGTAGGGTCAAAGTAGAAGTTGTCATGGCCACATCTCTCATAATCATATCCTGCCAAAGATTCTTGGTTATACGATCCTAGACCACCAGTTCTTATTAAACTACCCTTCTTAATATAAGCATTTACAAAGTTTTCTACTGCTTCAGTATCCTTAGCATAGACTATCTTTAGTACTAGTTGTTTACTACCAGAATTAATAGCTCCAGCCACTAATTTTTGCTTACCATACTTTAGTCTGCCAAAGAAACTACCATCAATCTCCACGATATCTTCTAGAACCACGTCTGAGGGCGCGAGAGCGGCCCTCAGACGCACGAGCCAACGTTCTACGATTGGGTAGGAAATACCTGTGAGTTTTACTATGTCTCCAATACCAATCTTTTGTTGCCAACACCAAATCAGAATATAAATGCGTCTATATGTAAGATTGCTACCCTTAAAGATAGTTTCTGCTTTGACAGATGATTTATGTTTACAGTCTGGACAATACTCATAGTTAGTTCTAAACTTCAGGTTTTTTGAGCCACAACGGCTACAAGTGCAGTCTCCCCATATTGCCTTATAGAAATTACGATGGCAGTGGTATTCGTTTGGTAAATTTGTTATACTATTCATAGGAAAAACTCCTTATTTATTAGTTTGTATTGCTACTACTAATTATAAAGGTTGTTCCTATTTTTGTTGAACTAGTTCTTTCTGGATTCGTTGAGTGAACCGGTTGCATTTACCTTTCCATTGAGGTGGATATATGGTATAGTATAATACTAGCATGAAGCATGAAAAAAGTTGCGGCACAATCATAGTTGACCAAGATAAAGTATTGCTCATTGGCGCAAAAGACGATGATGAAAAGACGTTCTGGTCGTTCCCGAAAGGTCATCAAGAGCGCGGAGAGACCAGCATAGAGACGGCACTTCGTGAAACATTTGAAGAGGTTAGTCTAAACGTTGAGATTATCGATCGGGTACCAATTATTGTAAGTCACTCCATACATAGTGGTACGGCTATAAAAGATATTCATCTATTTATAGCCAAAGTTAAAGATGGAAAAATTAAACCACAAGCAGGTGAAGTTGAGCAATGCTGGTGGGTGAACTTTAATGAGATTGATGATTATTTAACAGATTATTATAAAGAGACTTGGCAAGAAGCGAGAAAACGTAGAATATGAGATAACAGCCAAACTAATAGATGCAAAATCATATGAATAGGTGCAAGTTATAGATGAAGGCAAACGCAAAATTGAACAAGAACTTATGAAAAATGCCAAATCTGGGTGTATAACAAAAAATTCACCCATTTTACAGGGGTCAAATTCACTAAGATCGCATTTATATAAACTGTGGTCGGGTATAGTTCACTCGGCTGTAACAGCTTTTTTAGAATAATAACCACCAGGCCAAGTTTTGTTTGGTGCTACTATCTCAAATTAACTTTTGCTAAGTCCACTAGTGACGCTATCCAAAAATCACACCCTAGACAAGATAAGAGATTTACGATAAAATATTACCAAGTGGGTTAATAAAAATATTTACTTTCATTCAAAAAGGAGGTAAAATGAAAGTAGAATTCGCTTATGATAAACAAGCGAATATGGTAAATGATTATCCAATTAGCAACGCTTTGACTAAATACATCAAGAAGAAAAAGTGCCCGGCAGAGCCAGAGGATATTCTTAGTACGCTAGATGCGTTGATCGCCGCACGGACTGTGGCGGATCTACCGCCGATGCTTAATTATCACCTTTTAGCAAATAATCGAAGTGGAACAGCCGCCGTTGATATTCGCATAAGGGGATGTGGTGGTCGAGGTGTGTGGCGTATAGTATTTACACCGATATCAAACTGTGACAATATAAATCAACAGAGGAGTATTGAACGCATTATCATTGAAGAACTAATTGAAGATTATCATTAATAATGAAAGGAGTCAAAATGAGTGAATATAGGCCAAAGATAGCTATTCACCCAGGGCGTACATTACGTAACTATTTGGCACATCTTGACGTTTCTCAGAAGTGGCTCGCAGAAAGAACTGGTCTTACCGAAAAGCATATAAGTGAAATCCTTAACGAAACTTCACCAATAACTGCAGAAACCTCAATTAGATTATCAAACACACTGGGGGGGAGTGTCGAGTTTTGGACTAATCTAGATGCGAATTACCGTGCAACAATCGCTCGAATAAATCAAGAGAAAAAAGCAGCCGAAGAAGTAGAAATGTTAAACGGTATACCCTATACGTATATGGCTAAAGTAGGATGGGTTAGAAAGACTAACGATAAAATAGAACGTGTAATAAGCTTATATGGCTTCTTCGGCGTTAGTTCGTTGAAACATATTGAGATTTCTCAACCTGCCGCATTTAGAAAATCTGACAAAGATGAGCTAGATAAGATTGCTTTGGCTGCATGGTTAAGAAAAGGCGAAATATTAGCAACAAACGCTAAAGACATATCCGATTATAGTGAAACGAAATTAAAGAATTCACTCATATGCATCAAAGAGATTATATATGATCTACCCAGAGATTTTTTTGGGAAAATCTGCGATATTCTTGCTGGATGTGGAGTTATTTTGGTGGCAGCAGAATATATTCCAAGAACATATGTTAATGGTGCTACTAGGTGGATTGGACATCACCCAGTGATCGAATTAAGTGATAAAGGTAAACGAGATGACATACTGTGGTTTACGCTATTTCATGAGATTGGACACATTTTGAAGCATAGTAAAAAAGAACAATTTGTTGATCTTGAACAATCTGAAACCAATGAAATGGAAAAGGAAGCGGATGCTTTTGCCTCAGAAGCCCTGCTACCACATAGGCTATATGACGCATTTTTAAATGAACATACAGCAATAACAGAAGCCGATATACTTGTTTTTTCTTCCAATGAGCACATATCACCGAGCATAGTCGCCGGAAGACTTAAAAAAGATGGCATCATTTCATATACAAAATATAATAATTTACATAAAAAATTAGAGGTGAAGGCATAAACAATGCGAGAAGTATCATGGTACGGAAAAACATTATTAAAATCTTCTTGGAAGGTAGTCTGACACTCATAGCCTAAAAGCCTCATTCCTTATACCTTCGCATAAAGTTATCAACTGTATTTGTTTCAATGTAATGCTATAATCGTATTAGATAATCGTAATGGAAAAATATGCTGCTAGCTAGTAAAATAAATCCACCGGGAGGTGGGCGTAAAGAGAAATATACATGATGAGTAGGCATGAAGCTCTGCCAAATGGTGAAAACACCTCGAGACAACCGTCAAAATTTGAACAAATTTTGGGCAAAATGCCGAATTTTTTCGAACATATGAAAAAACTGCGCACCGAGTATGGAGGTAGTGACGATGCTGAAGTGGCGAAAAACTATATGACAAGGCAAAATCGGGAACTGCAAGCAATTTATGATTTAGCGCTACCAGCTGGACATGATGACTGGGAGGTTATGCGAAAAGTTGAAGATTTTAACTGTACGACTAAAGCTTCGTTTTTAGCATCGGGACAAAGTAGTTATTTTAGCGAGCAAATCGACAAGAATGGCATGAGTGGCCTCAGGCTTCGCGATGAAGATATTGAAGATGCAAAATATATTGCCGAGTGTTTTGGCAAACAAATTAACTTGTCTAATGACGCGCTAGATATTCTATATGTCACGCTCCCTGGCACCACTGAAGTAAACTATGCCACACAGGCATTTCCGGCAGTAATTTTTGAAGACGTATTTCAGTGCTCAGCTACACACGAATTGCCATTTCCTCCAAAAGTTGGTGAAAAAGAAGAGGTATACTGGTCAAGAGTGCTTAGTCAAAAAATCTCCGAAAAGAAAGATTTTCCTGCTGACAAAGTTCTCGAAGCAAAAACGCGCGGAGTGAGATTAGCTCATAACTTCTGCAAAGGGAAAAATCGTATCTACCTTATTCCTATAGAAGACATTGACGGCAACAAGGCGAGTTTTGGTGATGTTGCTGGACTAAGGGATGGCATGACTACCGAAGCAAACTATGATAAAATATTGCAGAATATACCAAGTTTTAAGCAACTTGCAGATGAAAATTATTGCCCTGACGTTAGGAGTATGTATCAAAATCCAAATTTTACATCAGAATATGGCATAGCAATTTACGGTAAGATACAGAGTGATAATTTAGAATATGTTGAAGTTGATAGGAGCTATGATTTTATGCAGAAAAAAGCATTGCAAGCGGGGTTAAAAGATGGGGATGACTTAATATTGTAGTAGGGTCCACTCTCCGCCAAATTAACGATATTAACGAGTTAGAAGCAAACCCAATTGTTGTTCCGCAAAAATCCGCTAAGGCTATAACAGCCAAACTAATAGATGCAAAATCATATGAATAGGTGCAAGTTATAGATGAAGGCAAACGCAAAATTGAACAAGAACTTATGAAAAATGCCAAATCTGGGTGTATAACAAAAAATTCACCCATTTTACAGGGGTCAAATTCACTAAGATCGCATTTATATAAACTGTGGTCGGGCATAGTTCGCTCGGCTTTAACGGCTTTTCTAGAGAACGAATAGACACCTGGCATTGACGGACAAGCCCTAATTATCAGTACTATACTCTTTAAGAATTTTTGTACGCACATTATCTATCTCAATATTTAAATCTCTGATATAGTCAGCTGCTACTTCTTTCATGAGATCAGAGTCAAAATTCTTCTCAGTCTCTAGTTCCAGTACTACATCAGTATCTTTTAGTATGGATATTAATGTACAAAACATTGATTTTATAGCTTCTTGATTATCTTGATTAAGATTAATGGTTTGATTTGGAGACAAACAGAACTCCAATACATCGGAAGCATCTTCCTTTCTCAATTTAACTTTAATTTTGCGCTTCGAACTATTACCCATAAATTTCCTTTCTCTCATTGAATGCCTCCCGTCCCCCCTCCAGAATTTTCATACTTGTTTCGCGCCAATCAAGCTTATCATCTGGGTCGCGTATGTTTACTAAATTGTCAGTGAAGGGATTACCTATATATGTTTTATATCCAGAATGACCATGGAAACGATACATCGTGGTGTATGGTAATGTCCTTACGGCTAAATTTGCATTGTGTGTTGCTATGATAACGATTTTATTTTTACGACCTAAGTCGATAATCCTCGGTCGAATTACCTCATCTATATATGAGTTAGCCATGCTTAGCTCTGGTTCATCTAGCAAATAGGCTTCCGCCTCAGCATCAAGGGTTTTTTGAATATACAAAATAGATCGTTCACCGTTTGATAATAGGTAAGGCTCTAATTGATCGTTAACGGTCCGTTTAGAGATACCAACAAAATCATCCAACGATTTTACCCCATTCTTATTAATGAGCTGTCTCACCTCATCTATTTTATCAAGCAAATGTTGATCATTTCTCAAGGTATATTTTTCAATACTTTGTAAAAGATCTTTGATCTTTCTCAAATCAGTAATATTATTATTAAATTCGCTATGTTTTGATTTTTTATTCTCGTCATTCTCGTTGTTGAGTAGCCTATATAGCCTTTCTAGAAAGATTTTCCCTTTTTCGCCAATTGATCCCATCAAGTCTTGCTCCCTACATTCACGTTTTTCCAATGGAACATCGAAGGGAGCTAGTATATTATGGACTGCATTCTCAAGGTTAAGCCGATTAATTGCATACTCCTCGAACCCAGTATTATCCGGCTTGGGTGCAGTATTCGTTTTTGCGGCAGTATAATCCTTAAACTTATCCAAAGTGAAGTTTGTAAGCTGAATAGCGTAATGCTCCTCGATAGTATGGTTATATTTTGCCACTACAGATTCTGACAATCTGGCGAGCAAATCATTGAACAAAACGACTTCTTCATTTTTAAGGTATTGATTTGTATCGACCTCGTGTAATGAAGACTTGGCTTTTTGTACTGCTGATAGATCACGTTTTGATTTCTCTAGCACAGAGCTGATTTCGCTAGTCTTAAGTTTTTTTGACCTACTCCATTGTATGCGACGCTGCCGTTCTTTATTGGTTATAGAGTTGCGATATGCGACATAACCACTGATGGTTCTGGGCTGCTCGTCTCCCCATGAGCGTAATAGCCTAAAATCTTCAACGCAGTTGTCTATCCCTATTTTTGTAGTATCGCGTTTCATGTCGTTAGTCTTTAATTCTTTGTCTAGTTCATCGGCGGTTTCACTGCTAATATATGTTGAGCAGGATATGCTATTTAGCTCAAAATATTTTTTCAAACTCTTGATGACTTCCGTCTTGCCTGTACCTTTGTCTCCCATAATCACATTAATATCATGATAGAAACAATGATCCTCTTTAGTTTCTTCACGGTCATTTTTACACGGATTTATCGTAATTGTACTATGTGTCTTCTTATCTAAAATTGTTTTAACAACGACTGGGTCCTTATCTAGTAAGCGGCAAAATTGTTCGAATGAATCGACACGCAGTCTAAGCTCGGGCAGCTCCTTACCAGGATACCCATCCCAGTCTTTCACATCACTGCCAACAATCGAGCTAATGCCGTGGTTAATAAAAATCCCCATTGAATTTACATTCTGAGGCTCTAAAATCAGCCGATTCTTATTTGTTAGTTTGTCTTTAATTTGCTTAATTTCGGATTCGGTTATAGTCGGTTTTTTATGAAAGTGTGGTATAAATATGCACCCAAGTTTTTCTAACCTTTCGATAGCCTCTAATGCACCGACGGTGAAGCTTCCCAACACTTTCCCTTGTGTTAATTTTGAAATCTCTTCACTAAACTCCCTGGCCTTACAAGGGCTACAGATAACAATCATATGATATTTATTATTGTTAGTGCCTATAATATCAAGTTCAACACCCGCCCATACTTGACATATCCCATTTACGCTTTTTGTGAGTAAATTGAATTGCTCTAAGTCAAATCTATTGTGATTAGTGATAGCTACGATTTCTACATTCATCGCCACTAATTTCTGTTTAAATATGTCCACAGTAACATTTCGTGTTGAACTTTCGCCATCTTTTATGCTCAACGTATGGCAATGCAAATCAATTTTCATATATTCAATATTATATCATGGTTGAATGATAATTCAATCTACACCGAATATCTTGTCGGCTTACCCATTGTAAATGGCGTTATGGATCCTCACTTCCAACTCTTCAACACTCTCCCATGCCACTCTTCTTGAGGCTCAGCATAAAGCTTGCTAAGTCTCATATTCTGCTCTTCGTGCCAATACCAACATTTATGGTTAAGTATCATAGATAGCTCCGTACCGTAAACCTGATCACGCTCCCATTCTGCCCTAGCCCTCTTATAAGTGTCTTTAATTACCTCTGCTCCAAAACGCTCCGCTATACTAAAGTCATTCCAAAAGATAGTTTTACACTCGTAATCTAGTAGCCGCATTTCTTATAGTTCCTCATAAACTTATCAACCGACTCATATTTCGCTTCAACGTACCTTTTATAGTGATTGTAGTTTAATAAAATATCTCTATACTCCCAGCTGCTCATACCGCAAGCCTTTATTGCTTGGCTAGCTTCGTGCTCGACAATCTCATCATCAGCCCAAAGTTTATACTCCAATTGGCTTAAATAGTTTAACCTATCTTCAAGACTTGGAAAAGTAATGTCGTTCGCTTCGACATAGTGATATTCTCCATCTGTACCCAAATACTTCATAACCGTAATTGACTTTGGAGATAAATGTTTCATAACAGCAATTATCGTTAGAAGTACGAAAAAAGTAAATGACAAAAATATAGCCTCTATGAGTCCAACACTTAAAGGCTACTATTCAAGTCTAAAGCTTTCCCACCATCTGCCGTTGAGTCGAGGTGGCGTTGCTATAAATCAAATATCGGCAAAGTTTTAATCCACAAAACCTCATAACCCTCAGCTTCTAGCTTTTTCTTTTCCTCAATCATCTTGCCCAACCGTTCTACTTCATCTACCACATTCCATTTATCAAGGCACTTAAAATCATACACTCCGTCCGGAGATTTATATTTCATAATGGTAATGCTATTCTCGCTCGCTGGGTTCATGTTTTTCTCTCTTCCATCTTTCGTTTATGTTCTTCAAATCTTTTTCTTGTCTAGTTGCCTAAACTTCCCCCAAACTTTTCTCCGCTCCTCGCCCTCTAATAGTCTGCTCCCGTCCATACCAACCTCAAAAACCGAGGAACTATCACTATCATAGTTCATGCGACTGGACTGTTCAGCGTAGAGGATCGGCTTACTATTGTCCATTTCTAGGAAGTAGCTGAAGCCACCAAAAAGCCCCGGGATTGTAATATGCTCCCCATTTTCCCAGCCGAGCAACTCAGGGGTGATTTTGGGAAATTCAAAATCGGGGTTTCGTTCCAGATATTTGTCGAATTTGCAGAATTTGCATTGGGAGATGATTAGAGTTTTGAAGTTTTGTTCGAGAAGTGAGAGATTCGTCATGCCTTTTGTTCTGGTTTAGTTGATATGGCTTCTGAGCAAGTTGAAAGCGGCCTTGATCTTGGCGGACATTAGTTTTCGGCGTTCTTGGAGAAAATCTTCGTATTTCATATTTTCCCATCCGTGGGGAAGAGCGTTTTCTTCTTCCATGTGCTGAATCTCTAATGTGCTCATATTTTTACATTTCTCGGGATAATAAATTGACGGCGCGGCGTCGAGGATTTCGGCATTATCTTTCCAATCGATGAGCGCGTAGTTAGCCATTTGGTTAATTTTAGAATCGGGGTATCCGAGAGACTTGAGATAAGCCTTAGGGAAGAGATGATGTTTCTCGAGTGATTTGCGATTACTTGACTTATTGGTATCAAACAGTTGAGATACTAAGAGATTTCCTTGTGAGAATAGAACTCTAGCGTTAAGGATATTGAGTGAGGCTACATAAGCGTTCCAGGCGTTATTGCCCTTGCCGGAGACTGCCAGTCCTTCCGATCCGAGCAGGGTAATATTGAAGTAATCATTGGTGAGGCGTTCGTCAACTTTGGAAAGGATGAAATTTTTATACTCTTCAAGACTGGCGAATTCTTTAATGGAATTGAGGTGGTTTTCTACTGTAGATTCGAACGAGCCAGTATATAGGGAGGTTATGGACGCACAGAAGAACCAGAGGGAAGTGAGGTGCATGTTTTCGTTGTAAGATGCGCCAAAACGGTGCATAGCGATGAGGTATAAGGCATAGCTGTAGAAGATAGCGTTATGAGAGAGGATGAGCTCACTAGAGAGATATCCGGCGTTCGTGATGGCTTTGATGAACTCGTGCCAGCTGTGCACATTGAGGACATCCGGTAATTTGGTTTTTAAGGTTTCGAAGCGTTGTTTGCGTAATTCATCTTCAACAACGCCGCGTTTATCAAAATCGGCTCCGCGTAGTAGCTTGTAGCTGTATTTTAACCTTGCACGATCAAAAGCGTAGGCCATGACGACGCGAATAATGTCTTGAGCGTCTACTTGAGTAATTCCATTGTAAGACGTAGTTTCTTTGTTAGTAGGGATGGTGGATGCTTTGCTGAAGGCTTCAATTTGGTGACGACCGTCATCCCAATAGAGGGAGAATAGTGTCAGAATGAAATCGTTTTGTGTTAGCGGGACCGCACCGGAATTAACTCGGACAAAAATGTCAGAAACGGCCTCTTCTTGGGCATCGGCGCCAATATTGAAGACGGGTAGAGTATATTTTTTAAGGTTGAAGATGGCATTGATACGATTGGCGATATCATCTTGTTCCTGATCGGTGAGGTCTTCGTTTTTTGAGATGCGATACTCACGCAGTCGTTCGATGAAATCTCCGGTGTATTTGAAGTTATTAACAGTAGTGAATAGGTCGCTGATATTATATATCCATTCGGGGTCGTTTTTGGTGGCGGAGTGTCCAACCTCGAATTTATTTTTGAGCGGGCAATAAGAAATGGTGATGGTTCGCTCGCGGAAATTAGAATCGACAACTGTTTTGCCCATGATGACGGAGTATAGGGATGTAAGGCGTTGTTGACCGTCGATGATGACTTCTTTTGGTTCGCTATAATTATGGTTATTAGTACCAATTGATTTCTTTTTATTTGCTTTGGGACATTCCCAAAGCATGAGATAACCGATGGGGTATCCTCGCATCATGGAATCAAAAAGATCTCGAACTTTAGTGTCTTTCCAGACGAATGGACGTTGTAACTCTGGCAGACCTAGTTCACCGGTGGCGATTTTGTTGATTAGGTACTCAACGGTAAGGGTGGTATTACTAAAAATTTCCTGCATTGTGTTAACTCCATTATCCAATCAAAGACCAGTATTTTATCAAATGTGAAAAACTAATCGATGGTCGGGGCGACTGGACTCGAACCAGCGACCTCACGGTCCCAAACCGTGTGCGCTACCAACTGTGCTACGCCCCGACATGTAAATTTATATCCAAAAGTCTGACAAGAACTTCTGAACTCTATCAAATTATATCATAGATAATATAGTTTTACTAGGGTATTTTCGAAAGTTTTGCAAAACGGCATTTACAGGGCTCCCAATTGTTGCTAATCTATCTATTCAGCTTTATCATCGCGCTCCAGAAAGAATTAATAATACATAACTTTTTCAGTTAATAAAAGGTTAAGAACGTTAGCTTAATTAGTTTTGTTAATGATTTTTGCAAAAGAATCAACTATCTCTTGTTTCGACATATTCTCAGGATTTCTCAGGCGCACTAGCGGAATGTTGGCAAGTCCCAATATCCATCCAACTTCTTGATCTCGCTTTATACGCTCAGCCTTATTATGAGTTGAATCGTCAAGCTCAACCGCACATAATACACTTAAATCTCTACTACGAAGTAGCACGTAATCAACTGATTTACCATTAATGTGCGAAAATGCGCCTTTCCAGCTCTGTCCTTTTATACGATGTTCTAGTAAAGCAGATAGATGAACTTGCGGAATAATATAGCACTTATCTCGAAATATACCATTTAGTAACAAAAAGAATTTTTCCTCACGTTGCGTCATTATATGGGTTTTACCCCGATATTTATATGACAATCTCGGTTTTTCTGTATGCAGATTTAGGTCTCTTTTTCTTGAGGGAGCGCTTAGCCCTTTTATGACAACAACGTATATAAATATAAAAAACGCTATTGGCACAAAAAAGAAGATAATTACAGGTAATGCAACAGTTAAACCTTGTAATCCTGCTAAAAATTTCTCCACGCTTCTCCTTCTTAAAACATAGCGTACAATCGTTAAGTCATCTGCACTTGTCAAAAGTTTTACATTACCAAGAATTCCAATACGCAAACTATTTAACTTAACGACTTTTCAAAAAACGTCCAACTTGGTCAGGGTGATGAGACTTGAACTCACGACCTCGCAGTCCCGAACCGCGCGCGCTACCAACTGCGCCACACCCTGATAAGATCATTCTACCACAAACTCTCCTAGAGGTGAAGGTAAGAATTTTCGAAGTTAATGTTACTTGTATCCTAAAAATACTACCATATCCGGAAATGGTTGCCTTCAACCGATATTATCTCATTACTTCCGTCCTATGCAACAAAACTAATTTCATTGCTTCAATTTTTCCTGAAACTTATCAAAATTCACGTAAATATACGCTAAGTCTTCAACTAATATTGTTTCGGCCTTATATCGTGATCTGGTGATACCAACTTTCATTAGCTTCGCAATAATAATTGGAGTCAATATTGCCGGCAGGCGCGTCTGGAAATAACTCATCGTGACTTGCAGATCATCTTTTGTTATTATATTGTGACACGCTAAATCTTGCACTAAATTATCAATTCGCATTAAATCGTCCGTCACAACGTAGGTTCTCAATTTCGCCAAATATCTTATTCCTTCCTCTCTAAACATTATATCACTGCTAAAGGGATTTTTCTGAACTTTTCCGGTCGCTGTTTAAACATCAAATACATAAAACACAATGCAGGCCTTTAAGAAACCGCTACCAACCCTTAGGCTATTTGACATGTCTCTCTAAGCGTGATACACTCTAAAACAGGGAATTATCTAGAGTTTTTAGAATTTCATATTATTCGTTTAACAGGAGGTATCATGCCACAAACCGTCAAGAAACAGCCAGCTAAAGGCAGCAATGTTGTCCGTTGGATCGTGTTTCTGTTTTTAGCAATCTTGTGTTGTAGCTTTTTGGCTTCAATGATGACGCCTGACGGCCCTATTGAAGAAGTTCCGCTGTCCAGCGTAATCGCTCGCGCTAATGATGAAAATGGGGACATCGCAAAGATTACCGTTGAAGGTAGCAACCTGAAAATTACTCTAAAAGGGAAAGATCGTTACACTCAGACCTCGAGAAAAGATCCGTCAGGAACTTTATACGAGCAAGGCCTAATCGATCAGTGTGCGGAATTTAATGGCGAAGAGCTCTCTAATTGTCAGGCAAAATATCCAATTATCGAATATACTGAAGTTTCTAGCTTCTGGGATTATGCTCTCGACATCGCCATTATTGGCATTCCAATTATTATAGTCATTTTCTTCTTTAATTCGATGATGCGCCAAGCTCAGTCGATGAATAACCAATCAATGGGTTTCGGCAAAGCTAAAGCCAAACTTTACGGTCCAGACAAAAAACGAGTTCTCTTTAAAGATGTTGCTGGTAACGAAGCCGCCAAGCAAGACCTAGAAGAGGTCGTAGATTTTCTTAAAGAACCTAAAAAATACGAAAAACTCGGCGCTAAAATCCCCCGCGGAGTTCTCTTAGCTGGTGACCCTGGTACTGGTAAAACCCTCATGGCGCGCGCTGTCGCTGGTGAAGCTTCGGTCCCATTCTTCAGTATATCTGGTTCAGAATTTGCCGAAATGTTTGTCGGTGTCGGTGCCTCTCGTGTGCGTGACCTATTTGCAAAAGCCAAGAAAAACGCACCATCAATTATATTTATCGATGAGATCGACGCTGTCGCTCATAAACGTGATGCCCGTGGTGGCGCAGGACGCGAAGATGAGCAAACCTTAAACCAAATTCTCGTCGAGATGGATGGTTTCGATAATGATTCCGGAGTAATTGTCATCGCTGCTACTAACCGTGTTGACATGTTAGATAAAGCATTATTACGCCCTGGTCGGTTCGACCGTCACATTAACGTTAGCCTGCCAGAACGTAAAGATCGACTCGAAATCCTCAAAGTTCATTTTAAGAATAAGCCTATTGATAGTAGTGTGGATCTTGACGCGCTTGCTGCCAAAACTGCTGGGAGCTCGGGTGCCGATCTTGCTAATATTGCTAACGAAGCCGCAATCACTGCCGCCCGTGAACGTCACAAGGAAATTACTAATGCTGACCTCACCGAAGCCTTCGAACGCGTTGCGATTGGCCCTGAACGCAAGAGTAAAGTTATGAACGATAACGAACGCAAGCTTACCGCTTACCACGAAGCCGGACATGCAATTGTTGGTCATGTCCTTCCGGATTCCGATCCTGTTCATAAGGTCACTATTATCCCGCGTGGCCATACTGGTGGAGTTACTTGGTTCCTTCCTCCAGAAGACCGTAGCTACAAAAGTATTTATGAGTTAAAAGACATTCTTGCTCGAGCAATGGGTGGTCGTATTGCTGAAAAACTCATTTTCGGCGAAGATGCTGTTACTACCGGAGCTTCGTCCGATCTTAAGCATGTTGCCGAACTTAGTAAGGAAATGATTGTCGAAGAGGGGATGGGTAAACAGACTCGTAACCTCGTGTTCCCTGAAGGAGATATGGGCTATTATACTATCGCCACCGGTAAACCATATTCCGAGAAAACTGCCGAGCTAATCGATCAAGAAGTTAAAACTCTTTCTGACGAAGCGGCTTTGCGTGCAGAGGCTGTTCTTAAAGCTAATAAGCCCATTCTTGATAAACTTGCTGAGGCTCTCCTGAAGCAGGAAACCCTTGAGGAAAAAGACCTTGAGCCGATTTTGCGAGACGCTAAACTACCTGCTAGCGTAAAGCTGCACTAAATCTAAACACAATTGCTAGCCCAAAATACCCCTACCGATTAGGGGCATTTTGTGTTAAAATAAGAAAGTTACCCCGGATGGCGGAATTGGCAGACGCGCTAGCTTCAGGTGCTAGTTCGAGCAATCGAGTGCAGGTTCAACCCCTGTTCCGGGGACCATTATCTAGCAGAAAACTTATTTTTGTGTTAATATAAAAGCAAATTTTATATAATAATAAAGCGTCGAAGTTATTAATAAACGAGGCGCAATAGGAGATGTACTTATGTCTGGACACAGCAAGTGGGCCACCACAAAACGCCAAAAGGCCGTCGTTGACGCAAAACGCGGAGCGCTATTTACTAAAATCGCTAACCAAATTGCCATTGCTGCTCGTTCCGGCGCCGACCCTAATATGAACCCATCTCTCGCCATGATGCTTGAAAAAGCTCGCCAGGCCAACATGCCAAAGGCCAATATCGAGCGCGCAATTGCACGAGTCTCCGACAAATCTGCAGCTGCCCTGAACGAGGAAACCTATGAAGGTTACGGCCCTGGAGGGGTTGGCATTATTATTGAGGTTGCAACCGACAATAAGAACCGCACTATGCCAGAAGTTCGCAATACCCTCAATAAAAACGGCGGTCGAATGGCCGATCCTGGATCGGTCATGTTTCAATTCGCGCGTAAGGGCTACATCGAAATTGGAGAAACTGGTGAGGATGCTATGATGACAGTGCTTGATAGTGGCGCCGAAGACGTAGAAGAAGGTGACGATGGTCTCGAGATTATTACTGCTCCTAACGATTTAATGAAGGTTCGCCAAACCTTAATCGAAGCTGGTCTTACTGTTAATACTGCCGAACTACGTTATATTCCTACTTCCGTCATCTCCGTTGCTGACGATGATGGCGAGAAACTTAGCCGCTTGTTGGATGCTCTTGATGACCTTGACGACGTTACCGCCGTTCATACTAATGCTGAGTAGATAATTAATATCGCTACTATTCTTCTTATCGGGATTGTAAAAGTTGACATCATGGACAATAAAAGAGGCAGGCTTTTTGTTAATCTAACTACTTTTTGTCTTACTTAGATATTATATTTATTTTAATTTATACATTTAGACAGCGGATGGGAAAAGCATAGTAGCAATTATCTGGTTCATATGAGGTAAGTACATTAGTAGGGGGGCGCCAAAATTGTAGACTTCGGCGGAAGCACCATTATTAGAAGCAGATACACTATAAAACATAGCGACGATATCTGACCAGATATTAACACTACGACCAATATGACGAACACTACCCTGTCGAATGAAGAGCATACCGCTACGGACGAAGAGGACCTAAAAAACGAGTTCAAGATTGTCAGGAAAGAAAAGCTATGCTATAATGAAAAACGGAAGGGTGGCCGAGTGGTTGATGGCACCGGTCTTGAAAACCGGCAAGTTAATAGCTTCGCAGGTTCGAATCCTGTCCCTTCCGCCAGAAGGTTTTGGAAGACCTTTAGGTCTTACGAAAACTTTTTCATCGAGAAGGTAGACCGGATCCCTAACACAGCAAAGTTTCCTGTTCCTTCTATCAGTAAATCTGGTACCGTAGCTCAGTTGGTTAGAGCGTGGGACTCATAAGCCCAAGGTCACTGGTTCAAACCCAGTCGGTACTACCAAAATTGATTCAACATACACAAATGGTGGATCAATTTTTTCGTCCGTAGCGGATATTCTGCGCCAGCTGCTAGGGCGATACGTACACTGGGCGCCCATAGCTATAGTGATTCTCGCATAACAGCCAATAGCGCTTTTGGTGGTAGCATACTAGGAGCTTACGCTATAGAAGTAGCCGATACTGAACTATCTCCTTCTCATGGACCGGCGAATCGCTTTAATGGCTTCCCCATCCGCTGTCTAGCATACTAATCATATATATTATGTATGATATGTGGATTAGATAAGTTATAAGAGAAATAACCTTAATCAAGGTCATTTCTCTTATAACTTATCCTATTTATCATACATATTCTATATAATACATATATACATAAACATTCACCGCAGCCAGTCCCTTATATTATGTACGCGGCGGGAACGTCCTTCTACATACTGGTTCATTGAGGAGCGCGGGCAGCAATAGCGGATACTGGTCAGCTACTACTTATCCTAATGCTACGTATGTGTACAACCTTTATTTCAATAGTACTAACGTCTACCAGTCTTACTACGACCCTCGCTTCTACGGTTTCTCGGTGCGCTGCATCGTCTTTTTCTCCCCATTCTTTCTCTTTCTCCTTTTCTTACTCCTCCCTTCTCCTTTTCTTACTCCTCCCTTCTCCTTTTCTTACTCCTCCCTTCTCCCTCCCATACATTATCTGACGAACTAATCTTCATCGGGCTGGACCGTCTTCGATTCTTTAGATGAGAAGCGGTCCACCGTGAGGAAGATAATGTATGGGAGGGAGAATAGAGAAGGAATATAGAGATATCTCATCGTGAGGAAGGATAATGTATGGGAGGAAGAAGGGGGAATGACTAAGAAGAAGCTAGGGTAGTATAAAGAAATATATTATTTCTAGGTCGGAGACTTATGATATAATAAACTTATGAAAGACAAAAAAGGCTTTACAGTTCTTGAGCTTATGATTGTTGGCGCCTTCGTGTCACTTCTTTTGGTAATCTTCTTCATCCAAAAATCCAATATTGAAGCTATGGACCGTGACGATGCTCGCAAAACCGCAATTAACGCTATGTACTACGCCTTAGAAGAATATTATTATCCTAAATATGGGTACTATCCTTCTGAAATTAATGAAGAGGTTTTGCCTGTGATCGACCCTGAGTTATTTACTGACCCATTTGGTACAAATCTCGGTATTGACGGTAGTTCGTATAGCTATGAGGTCGCAAATTGTAATGATAAAAATCAATGCCGCGAATTCACACTCCGAGCCGAACTCGAGAAGGAAAGTGTATTCATTAAAAAGAGTAAACGCTAAGTAGGTTATATCAATGATCGAGTTTCGCTCTAATTCTGAACAAGATTATCAAGTTGATTCAGAGCGAATTACTACCTACTTACAAGAGATTAAAACTGACCCTATGGGTGGCTGGTTTGCTTTACCACAAGTAAACCGCCATGATGAGCTTCAAAAAATTAAATCCTGTTCTAAAGAAATCCAATCCACTTCTAAGTTTCTTGTCTGTATTGGCATCGGAGGTTCTTATCTTGGTCATCGCGCCCTCATTGAGGCATTGCATCCTGATAGCCGAACCAAAATCCTTTATGCTGGTAGCTCACTAAGCTCACGCGAGCTGATTAATGTACTTAATGTACTCGGCGATGCAGATTTTTCGATTAACATTATTTCCAAATCTGGTACTACCATCGAACCAGCCATAGCTTTCCGCATGTTAAAAGAAAAGTTAATCCAGAAATACGGTGACAACTATCACAAACGCATTTATGCAACCACTGATTCTAAAAAAGGCGCACTCTATGAAGAAGCCGTCTCCTGTGGTTATAATCGATTCATTGTGCCAGATAACATTGGTGGTCGTTACTCAGTTTTAAGTTCTGTAGGTTTATTACCACTTGCTGTGGCAGGCATTGAAATTGATGAGTTGTTAGCTGGCGCCGATCTTGAGTTTCAGCAAGTCATCGAACAACAAAATTCCCCAGAAAAACTTCCAGCTGCCGAGTATGCTACTTTTCGTCATCAACTACTAGAGCAAAATTTTGATGTCGAAGTTCTAGCTAGCTTTGAGCCCTCGCTTTGTTATTTTGCCGAGTGGTGGAAACAACTTTTTGGCGAATCTGAAGGAAAGCATCGTCAAGGAATTTTTCCCGCCGCAACCACTTATACTACCGATCTTCATTCTCTTGGCCAATATCTTCAAGAAGGGCGTCGAAATATTTTCGAAACCATTTTAAATTTCCAAATAAGTTCGCTCCAAGAAAGGGAATTAAGAATTCCGCACTTATCTTCAAACCTAGACGGCTTACAGTATTTAGAGGGTAGGACTCTCGACGAAATCAACCGAGTAGCGATGAAGGCTACCATCCAAGCTCACCGTGACGGTGGCATACCGGTTGACGAGCTCATTATTCCAGACTTTTCTACTAAATCTTTTGGAGCTTTAGTATATTTCTTTGAACTAAGTTGTGCTCTGTCTGCTAAACTTAGCAATATAAACCCTTTCGACCAGCCAGGCGTTGAAGCGTATAAGAAAAATATGTTTCGCCTTCTAGGAAAACCCGGTTTTTAAATTGCCAAAAAGCTATTTTTAGCTTATACTTTATAACATGAGTAAAACTCGCGTCGTGATTGCATTAGGTGGCAATGCCTTGCAACGAAATGGTGAAGTTACTGCCGAAGCACAAAAATCCGTTGCTGAAAAGATTGGTCAAACTATTGCCAAACTTTCCGAACAATACGAGATCGTTATTGCTCACGGCAACGGACCTCAAGTTGGTAATATTTTAATTCATGAAGAAATTGGAAACACAAAAACCGCTCCAGCAATGCCATTAGAAACTGCTGTTGCTATGAGTCAAGGCCAGATTGGTTACTGGCTTTCTCAAGCAATTGATAATGCTTTCGCGCGCAATCGACAAGGGCGCAAAGTTGTCAGTATCGTAACTCAGGTTGTTGTTAATCGCGACGACCCAGCTTTTCGTCGTCCAACTAAGCCGATCGGTGAGTTTTATACCGCCAAACAAGCTTTAAAACTTGCGAAAACTCGCGGCTGGGAAATGCGCGAAGATTCTGGGCGCGGTTATCGTCGTGTCGTTCCGTCGCCCAAACCCATAGACATTGTCGAACGCAAAGAAATCATGTCGCTTGTTCAAAATGGCACCATTGTTATTGCCGTTGGTGGAGGAGGTATTCCAGTGACGCGTTCTAAGGTGCTAAAAATTCTTCGAGGTGTTGATGCTGTCATAGATAAAGATCTTGCCGCTGCTAAACTTGCCGAATTAATTAAAGCTGATATCTTTGTTTCTGTTACTGCTGTGCCGAATGCTTACCTAAATTATGGCCAACCTGACCAAATCGCGCTCGGTATGTTAACGCCAGCCGAAGTTACTGCGCATATCAAAGCGGGCCATTTCGGTGTCGGCTCCATGCTACCAAAAATCCAGGCCGCTTCTAGCTTTGCTAGTAAAAAACGTATTGGTATTATTACATCACCAGAAAACCTCGAACTCAGCCTTAAACGTCGCGCTGGAACTATCGTTCAAGGCTAGTGCGAGTAAATAGCATACCTCGCTAAACTTTTACGACAGCTCTCTTGCTGCCATTCGCACAGCTTCTGCCCATCCCGTCGCCACATGCGGTGTTCCAGCGAGCTCAGATGCTTGCATACCAGCCCTTAGTGCTAGAGCAATTTCTTGAATGACTAAATCTGCATCTGGAGAAACCACGGTCGCACCAAGTACTTGACTCTTTGCATTAATTGTCAACTTTACAAAACCCGCTCGAAAATCATTGGTATTTGCGGCACTAATTGCCTCAAGTGGCACTAATGCCGACTTTTGCTTCTCTTTCAATTGTGCACACTCTATTTCGTTTAGCCCAACTTTAGCAACTTTCGGCAGCGTATCTGTCATTCGTATAAAACCCGTGTAATTAACAATATTACCGGCATTACTAATCGCATTTAATGTTGCAAGCTTTCCTTCATAAGTTGCTTTTTCGGTCGAACTTTCTCCTCCAATTACATCGCCAGCTGCCCAAATGTGACGATTTGTGGTCCGCAGGTTTTGATCGACCTGAATTCCTCGATAAGAATATTTAACACCTGCATTTTCTAAACCAATGTCTGTTGATGGTTCAGTTGTTGTTGCTAGCACGATTGCCTCTACGCGCACTGACTTTTCTTGACTTCCACGCACGAAAATCACTTGTTGTCCCTCATTATCACGCTGCAACGCCACTACTCTCGAATCAGTCAAAACCTTAACACCAAAACGATCCTTAAGATGCTTCTCGATTACTTCACTCGCTTCAGGATCCTCTCGAGGCAAAATCCGATCTTGCGCCTCGGCGATTAGAACTTCAACCCCCAGTGCTGCAAAATACTCCGCAATTTCACACCCGGTCGAACCACCTCCAATTACCATCATTACTCTCGGCAATTTTGCCATCCTAAGCGCCGTATTCGGCGACCAACAGCTTACAGTATCAATGCCTGTAATCCCATTAATACCAACATTCGTCCCGGTCGCAATTAAAAACTTTTCACTACTAATCTGCTTATCCCCTACTGCAATTTCATGCGAACTAATAAATTGCGCAAATCCGTGGTAGTAATCGATGCCTGCATTCTCAAAAACCTTCCGGTTTCCGCCACCAGCTCTTCTTACGGCTGCCGCCTGCCAGTTCAGTACGGTTGGATAATTAAATCTTAAATTCGCACTCGACATTCCAAAACGTGAACCTGCTACAGCTTCAGCATATCGCTGTGCAAATCCTAATGCTGCTGCATAAGGAATATCACGATAGTTGAGTGTTGTTCCTCCCCAACGATCAGCCTCAACGATCGCGGTATGCGCACCAAGCCCAGCCGCCATCAATGCCGCCGCACTTCCTGCCGCACCGCTACCAATTACAACGTATTGATAATCAAACCTACTCATTACACTGACCCACCATTTATATTATTTTACCACGATTTCCAAAAACATAAGCTAAATCAATATCATACCTCTCAATTTCTCTAGCAATTCTTCGATCTATATCACCTACCGTCACCGCCGCTCTTTTATTCGCCCATTTTCCAACCTCTTTTGCGACTTTTGGCGCGAAAATTTCAACTGTCTTTGTGGACTTTTTTAACACTTTTGCTTCTCTTAAAATATCTTCTTGTATCGACTGCTCATTAAAAACTATTAGTTGAATATTATTTCGTTTACTAATCTTGTCAGCTTTCTCTAATACCTTATCTTTCAGCTCATGTACTGTTTTTTTCAAACGCTGTTTGTTTGAAGTGGTTGTTTTTTGATTGTCTTTTTTCGTCATTTGAGAACCTCAAAACTAAATAGGAAAAACCCCAGAACCAAAAATCCAACACAGCTCAGCAATCTGAAAAAAACTTTATGTTTTACCCGCCACCTTTGCACGCTCACTACGGTCTTACCTTTTTGAATAATAAACCTCATAATTAATGGGGGAATAATAGTTATTACTGTATACATTACAACTGCCAAAATTTGATATAGCGATGGGAGTGTAAGGATACTGTTTGCCGCAACCACAAATAATATTAAAGTAAATGGCATCTCCGCTAAACTCGTTAACATTCCCAGCGAAAATGCCTCTGTATTACTATTAGTTAACTTTGCACGCCGATCAATAAATCTCGCTACACTTCTCGGCAACCAAAGTTCCGTACTTTTCCCACGTCGATAATAAAAAAACCAAACTAAAATTGCGAGGGCAACCAACATTCCTACTACGATCGTTAACTCTTCAATATATAAAGGTTTCTCAAAATATCCCCCCAACAGAAAAATCACTGTCGAAAGGATCAGAAAAACCAAAGTTCCAATGCCCACAATAAAACTATCAACAAGATACTTTGTCTTCTTTTTAACATGCTTTCCAAGACTTGCATGATAAAGCAACAAAAGTGAACCCAAAGATAACTGCAAGCTAGCATGAACAACTGCTGCTAAAAACACCTCACTAAATGGAATTACCATATCCATAATACTATAATAACATAACTTAACAGACTTGTGCTTGTAACTATAATTAATTCTATGCTACCCTAAGAGGGGGCATTTTTAAAAAATACTCATCAACGGCAGTGTTTCATGAAATAATAACGCTTATGATTGCATTTAAAAAACAATCCATGCTATGCTCCAGTCATGAAGCAAAAACTGTCACATCTTTTTAGAAAATCTAGCGTATTATTTATGATAATTGCGACGCTTCCCATCGCAAGTTTCTGGCAGAATACGATTAGCATATCTAATCAAGTTTACGATATCAATAATCGATCGACCTTAACAGTTCAACAAGTTGACAATACCGTTTCTCAAAATCTCAACCAACTTAATAATAAAAGTTTAGACCATGATTCAGCCTTACTCTTAAATCGCAACGACATTGCTTCTGATGATGTCGAGCAACCGTTGCCAGATCCTGATTTACCAGTAGTCAATCCAGAAGATTTTGTATATAGTTCCGATTTAATTATTAATGCCATCAATCCTGGTTATACTGACAAAGATGTCACCCGTGATGTCGGTGAGTTGATCGAACTTCGCCGCACTACTCCTCATACTCTTTCGCTCGCTGGCTATTCAGTACGCTACACTAATAGTAGCGGCAATACAACGACCCTTATTGACTTTTCTGAGGGTACTGAACTAGCCGGCGAAACTCTCCTCATGCGTCTCGCGCGGACATCGAGTGGTGAGGACACTGATTTGACTTATTCAACAACTTTATCGATGTCGAACGGTGCCATTGAACTATATTATAATGATACAGTTATGGATAGCGTTTGCTGGAGTGATAAAAAATCTAGCCCCTGCCTAGAAGCCTTTACTAGTAATAACCCCACCACGCTGGTTCGTCTTGAGAATAGTAATATGTTTGAACATCTATTGGTGTACGTGCCTAGTTACGATCCGTCACAACCTAACCTAATCTTCCCGCCTGAACCAAGTGTCCCCGAAAACCCTAACGAACCAGCTGACGATTCAACTTCTCAAACCACTTGCTATGGTCTCGAAATTACCGAAATCTTTACTTATTATGCAAATGATAAATACGAACAATTCCTTGAGCTCCATAACCCAACCAACGAAACAATTTCATTAGATTCATGCAGCCTTCGCTACAAGAAAAAGACCTATGCGCTCTCTGGAGCAATTCTTAGTGATTCTTACTTCATTTTTTCACCCCAGACTGCTGAAGTTCCGTTCACATTTACTAAAAATCCTACTTCCACAAATACCATCGAATTGATTGACTCGAATGGCCGAGTTATCGACCTGATAACTTATCCGCATGGTCAAAAGAAAAACGCCAGTTTTGCAAAGTTTTATGACACTAAAGGTGAAGAAAACTGGCAAATTACATACGCCATTACCCCAGCTACTCAGAATGTCTATCAAGAATATCAGACTTGCGAAACCGGAAAAACTATTAACCCTGCTACAGGTAATTGTGTAAAAGTTACATCTACTGCATCCGCACAGACCGACTGCCCCGCAGGTAAATACCGTAACCCTCTAACCGGACGCTGTAAAAACATAGATTCTTCCTCAACTGAGCTAAAACCTTGTGCCGAAGGCTACGAACGTAACCCCGAAACTAATCGTTGCCGTAAGATTACCTCAACCAATGACGGCGCTGGGTACGCTCTTGTCCCGAACACCTACTCCGACAAGAAAAGCTTTGTGGCTTTCGGTATTGTTCTGATACTTATCGCCTGCGGTGTTATATACATTATTTTCCAATACCGACACGAGCTAATGCGTCTGGCTCGCAAAATTCGCCAACGCTTCTACTACATTCTGGAATACCTGATCGCGCGGTGCGCTCGCTCGGACCGGCACAAGAAGCCCTAATTCTTGATAATGTTTGAGGACTGGCAAAGTTTTCTCACGATATTCATTAATGCGGGTCTGAAAAACCTCTGGGTCCGCATCATCCGGTCTTAATCCTCTATCATTTAGTAATTTTGCCGCTTCCCAACGCTCAATCACGTCAGACTCTGCGAGTTGTAACATCACTACTGCTTTTATTGGATGATAGCTTAATTTCGCCACACTCATCACTTGATCCTCTTCGCCTTCCCACCGACCAATTGACGATAATATCAAAGGGTACTCGCGAAGTTCAGGCTTCTCAAAATACGGTAAGACCCAATCATAAAACAAGTTCGACGGAATTAATTTTCCTCCATGTGTTACACCTTGATTAGTTGCCTCCTCAATAGCGCGCACAATAATGCCTGACGATAAGAATTTTGCACCTAACCTTTCCGCCAGACGAATTCCCACTGTATCCTTTCCGCTCATTGGTAGTCCAAAAATATTTATACTACCAGTTCCTAACCAAGTTTTAATTTTTTGCAACTGTTCTTCCATAAAAGTATTATATCAGGTAATTACTTTTTGTCACTCGCGTCGACTTATAGTTTACCTACTTCGCGCGTTATCTCGCATTACTCCACAATAAACACAAGGATACTCGTTATAGACGAAATTCATTAGTGATATACCTCCTAAGCAAGCTATATAGCTAGACAATTATCTTAGCACTATTGCATTATGAGTGCTAACTTGCTATAATGGAACCATGAGTTTAACTGAACGGCAAGAGGGAATCTTGTTTGCCATCATCGAAGAATACGCTGAGCTAGCTGCCCCGGTGGGAAGTGTAACTTTAGCAAAGCTTTTTCAGGTTTCTTCGGCAACCATCCGTGCCGAAATGGCTCGCCTCGAAGAGTATGGCTACATTGCTCAACCGCATACCTCAGCCGGCCGCGTCCCGACTGACGCTGGGTATCGATATTACGTAAATACCTTGTCTGAACAGCCGGGCCGTGTCGAATCTTTGCGTCATACTATCTCGGAAAATTCCCAAGACAAGCCCATTGAACGCGGTAACCGTGTTCTCGAAGTTCGCATTAGCTCCCAAAGCCGTGCAGATTTTGCCATTCGTGGCGCCGTGGATTCGCTTGTCGAGCTGACCGGCAATCTCGGCTTAGCAACCATCGGTGATCAGCTATATATCTCCGGAATTGCCCGACTGTTTACGCAGCCGGAATTCTATGACGTCCAACGTGTCCAGGCTGTTGCTAAACTCCTTGATAACCTCGAGCCCTGGCTACGTGAAGCAGCTCCTGGCCAAGCTCTAAATATCTTTATTGGTCAAGAAAACCCTATTGGTAAAACTTCTGGTGTTGCCTTAATCATTAGTCGTTTCCGCTCGCCTTACTCCGATCGCAGTTACATCGGTATTCTTGGTCCGACACGTCAAAATTATGCCAAAGTCATGTCTTTAGTACGCCGTGCTGGTGTTATGCTAGAAGAAGCATTGACATTAAAATAAAATTTCATGAATGAAACACCAATAAATCGAAAGGAGACAATATGAAAAAAGTTAAAATTGAAGATTTGGAAGAAGAAATTAAAGAAGTAGAAAATACTGAGGACGGTGTTGTTATTAATGAAGAAGAAGCCGCTATGGCAAACTTCATGGACGACATTAATACAAAAAGTGCTTCCCAGAAAGATAAATCAATCGATTCCGCAATCGAGGAATTAACCAACGATCTTCAACGTACTCGTGCTGACTTTGAAAATTACCGTAAACAAGTTGAAGCCCAAAAGACCCAAGCCATGTCTACCGCAAAGTATGCCACCGTTATTAAGTTTCTTCCACTCGTTGATGATTTTGAACGAGCTTTAGAAACCTACCACGATCAGCTAGCACCTCTCCAAAAAAGTTTTGAAAAAACCCTTTCAAGCCTTAATCTTATTAAAATTAATTCTCAACCTGGAACCGAATTTAACCCTGATTTTCATGAAGCAATTTCCGTTGAAGGTGAGGGCGAAACGGAAGTTATAGCGGAAACTTTACGGCCAGGATATCTTTATGATGGCAATGTCATCCGCGCGGCTATGGTTAAAGTTAAACATAAGTAGTTTTCTGCAATAAGTATTAACTCAAGTTTAAACTGATTAACCATAAGTAATTCTTCCGCAGCCGTCGAAAAAGTGTTACAATGAATATATGAATCAACGAGGTAATACTATCGAGCGAATTCGCCGACGCGTTCGTGCTTGCGACTATCTAGTTGTTGCACAGCTCTTTTTGCAAAATAATTTTCTACTATCGGATCCGCTAATCGCTGACGACATTAAACCCCGTCTGCTCGGACATTGGGGTACCTGTCATGGTATTAATGTCGCGTATGCTAACCTCCGCGCTTATTTTAGCACTGATCAGGGTAATCAGCCTACTCCAAAACCCAAAAAAAATCTAGACGACATTAACCCATTCCTAGTTGAGCAAAAACGTACTGAAGTTGATGACTACGAACCAGACACTAGCGTCATCGACCCACACTTCTCCTTTATTCTTGGGCCCGGTCACGGTTTTCCAGCTCTACAAGCTAATTTATTCATTGATGGCGACCTCGAAAAAGTCGATCCAAAAGCCTCTCTTGATGCAGATGGTATTGCTTATCTTTGCCGTAACTTTTCCTGGCCAGGAGGCTTCCCGTCCCATTCCAGCCCGATTACTCCGAGTGTAATCTGCGAAGGTGGGGAACTAGGTTATGCTTTAGGTGCTGCTTATGGATATTGTCTTGGACGTCCTGAACGCACAGTTGCTGTTATGTTGGGTGATGGAGAATTTGAAACCGCAACCGCTCTCGGCTCCATGAACCTAGTAAAAGTTGTCGGAAACCACCTTTCGAATGGTAAGGTTCTTCCAATCCTTCATCTTAATGGCTACAAAATCTCCGCGCCAACGCTTTATGGTCGTAAGTCTGAGCGCGAGCTTCATGAGCTAATTCGTGGGTTCGGCTATGTTCCTCTTGAAATTTCTAGTGATGACCCAGAACTCTTCCAAGAATCGCTAAAAACTTCCGAAAAATACGAGCATCCCTTCTTTATCCTTCGTACTACAAAAGGCGAAACTGGACCAAAAGAAGTTGCAGGTAAAAAAGTCGCTGGAAATTATCTTGCTCATCAAATCCCACTACCTCTCGCGAAAACCGATCCCGAAGAACTAAAACAGCTTGAATCGTGGCTTGAAAAATACAATTTTTCAGAGTTATTTGATAAAGAGAAAGGTTTTAGAATATGATTGACATAGTAGAAAATCCCGGCACGGAAAAATTTTCTCCCGCTAAGAGTATTGGCGCCGCTATGGCAGATTACATGTCGAAACATGACGATTTTTATCTTTTTTCTCCCGATGAAACCACTAGCAATAAACTCGATGCTGTCTATGAAGTATCTAGCCGCGCCTGGAATCTACCTCGTGCTGATTTTGACATGCCGGAGTCACCGGATGGCCGCATTATCGAAATGCTTTCGGAAAATTCACTTTTTGCCTGTATGGCCGGTCATCTTTCCGCTGGCGGTCATGCCGCTATGACGAGTTACGAATCCTTCTTCATGATTATTGCCTCACAACTTCTCCAGCATCTTAAGTTTCTCCAGCAATCCAAAAAAGTTACTTGGCGTCCTGAATATCCTGCTGCTAACCTTTTATCAACTAGTACCTGTTGGCGTCAAGACCATAATGGTTTTACACATCAATCGCCTGCACTCATCTCGACGTTACTTAGTCTGCCGAGTAATCTTAGCAACTGTCTTTTTCCTATCGATGATGTCACCGCGGAAGCATCCTTTATCTATATGATGCATACTAATAATGTTGTAAATCTTACAACATTTAATAAAACCGATCAGCCTCGCTGGTTAAACTCTCACGAAGCAGACTCCCAGTTTGGTGATGGTGGCATAAGCATCTTTGATTTTCTTAGTGATGAAGATCCAGATTATGTTTTTGCTGGAGTCGGTGATATTGTTAGTAATGAGGCAATTATGGCTATCAAGCTTCTCCGCAAAGATCTTCCAAACAAAAAGTTCCGCTTTGTTAATATTTCTGCCCTATCGTATGGTGCAATCGGAACGGTTGATCGCAAGCTTACACCGGCTGAGTTTGATAAAACCTTCACTAAAGACAAACCTATTATTGCCGATTTTCACGGCTACCCAGATACCCTAAAACAAATTCTATCTAATTATAGTGATTCGGCGCGCTTTAAAGTTCATGGTTTTCTGGAACAGGGAAGTACAACAACTCCGTTCGAGATGCTTAGCGTAAATTCAGCTTCTCGCTATCATTTAGCACTTGATGTTGCAAAGCTCGAGCACCGCGACGATCTTGTAGAGAAATACCAAAAAGTGCTCAAAGAAAACACTAAATACGCTCATACTCATGGCATCGACCTTCCTGAACTCTCAAATTAGAAAACCATCCAAAGCAAAGACTTTACACTAGCGCTATCTAACCCACATATGATACATAATATATATTATTAGTATGCTAGACAGCGGATGGGGTGAGCATGCCAGGAATCTAACGGACCACTTGATGGGGTACTATAGTTTTAATCAAAATGATAGTAATAGGAATAAACAATGGCTGGATCGAATTTAGTACGTTCAGTAGTATTGGAGCGCACATAACCAAAACGTCCAGCGTAACGTAGAGACCGATAAGTTAACAAGATATATCCGCTACGGACGTACATTTGTGTACAAATGTGCTAGTTACACGAGTGTACGGATGCATGAGCGCCACCGTCTCACTGATCATAAAAGGTACGAGTGCCGATAACTACTTAAACAACACCGCAGCCAGTCCCTTATACTATGTACGCGGCGGGTATATCAATCTAAATTCTGGTTCATTAAAGTTCGCGGGTAACGATAGTGGCTACTGGCCAACTACCATTTACCCCACCGCCACAGACGCATACCGCTCTCATCTCAGTAGTACAAACATCGCTCCATCATACTACGACAATCGATCCCGTGGTTTCTCGGCGCGCTAGTTGTATGCCCCCACATCACAAACATCCAACTCTACCAGTTAAACATCGTAAATGACTTCTTCACCGAGAGACCAGACTCATCAATCAATTCAACCGTTACATCCTTCTCGTTTCCAGCCAGAGTCTGTTTAAGTCCATTTGTCATCACCAAATCAGTCACGGATCCACTTCCTGTCAAAACTCCGTCCACCGTAATCTTGTAACTCTTAAGCTTGTTTGACCCCTCTTTAAAGGTAATGAATAACCACGGCGCCTCAGAATCAAATTTCCTTAATTCTAAGCCAATCTCCGGACTGACGACATCACAGGTGTCTTCTGATTCGTAATCGTAGCCCTCTGGTACATTCCATACTTCATTCTTCGTAATCGGGTCAATAATCTTCGTAATCTCAAGCTCAATCCTTTGATCCTCCGGTGTACAAGCGATTGCTCTCTTTCCGTTTGCTTTATTAAACGCAACTTTCTCTGTCGTAACTCCCGAGTTTTTCGAATTATACCAGCTCGGCCAAATATCGGTCTTACCATTGACGGTCAGTTCCTGAATTCCCGCCGGTCGCACTGGCTCATCACCGGATTTCCATTTACCCTCTTGGGCATACAGATTCTTATGTACGTTCTCCATGTAAGAATTTACTACGACTCGGGTTACATTGTTTGAGCTACTTGTTAATCCTGAACCATCATGATTACCATTCCAAACCACTGTCGCTACAGCAGTCGAGTAGCTAGCCATCCATAAATCTTTCGCAACGGCACTGTTAGAGGTTGTCGAAGTACCGGTCTTAGTTGCGGTCCAAACACCATTCACTACAAAACCTGGCGCACTTCCACTCGAACCGAAGACTAATTGGCGCGCACCTGCATCCGACAAAATGCTAGAAAGTTCGTAAGCGACCTGCTCATCGATTGCCCGCTCACCCGCTTCATCGTGCCAAGTATCAATCACCTTCCCATTTTGATCTTTCACTTCTAGTACATAAGTTAATTCCTTATAAACACCACCTCTCGCTAAGGAAGCATAAGTATTGGCGTGCTCTACTGGTAAAACTGTACATCCACTACCAATTGCCATCGACAACCCAGCTGTGTTATTGTTTGCGCAGTAATTTTTATCACCCAGATTATGCAAGATTTCCAGCGAATTATCAATACCTGCGATCGCTAATGCTTTTACCGCACCAATGTTAAGCGAGTTTCCTAGCGACTCTCGGATTGTAATATTTCCGTAAAATGACCCCGTAAAGTTCCGTAAGGCGCACGCTCCAGTGTATCCTGCACAATACAACGAATCAATGTTTTCATCTTTCAAGATCGTCCCCGGTCCATACACAGCGTCACCAGTTAAGCTAAACAGGGAAGAATAATCTAATACCGGCTTAATCGTTGATCCTGGCTCAAGCTCCGACACTGCCGCATTAACTTCTCCATAAACCGGAGTTTCCCAATCTACTGACCCTACCATTGCAATCACCTGCGCCGTTTCCACATCTACCGACGCTAATGCAATATTATCACTGCCATTCGTGTACAGCATTGCTCGCCCCTCTTGTACCGCTGCTTCAGCCATCTCCTGCGCTCGGTAATCAAGTGTTGTGGTAATCGTATAGCCACCAGTACGCATAGTCTGCATACCATACTTTTCTTCAAGCTGCTTCTTTACTTCCATCACAAAGTGGGGAGCCTTAATATTGTCATATTGGCTCGATTCTGGCAAGATCTGATCCAAAATCGGCACCGCCTTTGCTTCTTCTGCTTCTTCTTTTGTAATATACCCAAGCTCCGCCATCACGTCCAGAGTTTTATGTTGTCGCTCAATTAGAGCCTCGTTCCCAGCCTCATAATACGGATTCAAAATCGCCGGGTTATTCGGAATCGACGCTAGCAAGGCACTTTCTGCCAAGTTTAAATCCTTCGCGCTTTTTCCAAAATACGTCTGTGCTGCACTCTCGATTCCGTTTCTGCGTCCACCGTAAGGGGACTCATTGAGATACATCGTAATAATTTGCTCTTTGCTATACATCTTCTCAAGCTCAATTGAAAGGATTAGCTCTTTCACTTTACGCGCAATACCACCACGGTTTTCTGATGCCGCCTCATCCGAGAAATAAATCTGCTTAATCAACTGCTGCGTCAAGGTCGAACCACCCTGCACGCCCTTTCCAGTCACGGTCGACAACACCGCTCGCACTAGCGCCGATAAATCCACTCCCGGATGACTGTAGAAGCTCCTATCCTCGATCGCCACCGTCGCTTGGCGCACATATGTCGAAATATCATCGCCATCAACAACCAACCGATAGTCCGCATCTCCTTTGTCTTCCCAAAGCACCACACCGTTTCGATCTAGATAGGTATTGACGGTTTCCGAGATTGTCAAATCGTTTAGTTGAATTTCTTTTAATTGGCTCTTGTAATAAACAAATAATGCCCCTACCGCAATAATCCCTAACAAAAAACATGCCGCAAAAATTTTCCCAACTCGCTTCAAACCAGCCTTCGAAAACCAATAAGCCTTAATTCTCTCCCATCTAAAATGCGCAAAAAACCGTGCCGGCTGTTCTTTTGGCAGCGGACGCAATTTTTTGCTCCCGTCGCTACTTTTTCCGGAGCTCCGCTTTGTCATCATTTCCGACGCTTTCCCCTTCGCAGCCTTTACCGAAGAAGCTAACTTTTTCGTCTGGTTTGTCACCAAACTCGAATAAACCCCCATATTTCCTCTCTTCGCCGGTTTTTTCGCAACCGGCTTCATTCCGAAATCTTTCGCAGTTTTTGTCATAACCTAATTATATCACAAACTCATAAAATCACTAAAATGTACCAAAAAACGTCACTTTTCTGTCACATTTGTACAAAATATTTGAAACATTGTCTAAAAACCATAAAAACTATTGACAAATAATATATACTGTGCTACAATAAAGAAATAGGGTGTATTCACGCGCCGCAAAACTTTTTAATGGATAAAAAGGGGCGCAACAGAATATGCCTCTAGTGTACATTAAGAGTTTGCAACGTGATCTTCAAGAAAAATGGAGGGATAAAATGAAGATTAATAAGAAAAAGGTAATATATTATGTAGTGTATTATGCAGTAATTTGCGGAGTATTGTTTTTATTAATAGGTGGCGGTACACTGATGTCTATTGTTACTGGGAATATCGTGATTTGCGTGGTAATCGCACCTGCAGTTGATATGATATTCCTAGGGCTAATGTTTAGACTTTTGTACCTAATCGATATTGCTTTTTCTGACGAGTTCAAAGAGGAAATAATCGATTATTTAGAGACTGCACATCAGACTCAGAATACAGCAACCGTCTCGAATCATGGCAATAATCTCAAGGAAGTAATGGAAGCTATCCGACACGAAGATTGGGAGTATAACGCTTTTTTCGACCTTTCTGGAAGGAAACTAGCTGAGGGCACTTATCAGTCCCCAAAGAGCTGTAATATTACCTCAGAGGATTGGAAAGAAATAGACCAGCGCAGAGAAGATGTTATAAGTTTACATAATCACCCTGGGACTTCCGACGGTGCCTTCTCATGCATGGATTTTGCTGCCTTTTTGCAACGAGATTATATTAGGCAGTCTATCGTTGTCACGAGAAAGTATAATTACGTTCTCATAAAAAACGGTAATGACTACGAGCAATATACACAGAAAGCGAAGAAGTACGCAGCGGAGATATCCACGCGATACCTCTGGCTAGGGTATCTCTCACACCGACGCTGGACAGTTTTAACTTCCAAGAAGACAGCCAAAAAATTTGGTCTAGAATTCTGCATTGAACGCGTGCCTCAGCCAACCACTCAGAAGAATATCTTCCGCATCGGTCTAGCAACCTGTGTTATCATGGCACTCTGTCTCGTTGGCCACCGCTTTCTCTTGGAATCATCTCCTCTACTGCCTACGACTGTTGCATCGTCGACAAAAACTAGCAACAGCGCCCTCGCTCCCATCGGCGGAGGGGTAAACTGTGATGACTAATCTCACGTCTGCAAGACTCTCAAACCGCTCAGCACCCCGCTGGGCGGCTTTTTTAATTACACCACCACCGCAAACTTATTCTTCCCCCGCTTCACTATTGCAGTTTGACTAATCGGCGCATCCTCTGCTACCTTTACCCCATTTACTGTAATCGCCCCCGCCGCCGCTAACTTCCGCGCCTCGCCCTTACTCGTACAAAGCCCTGTCTTTACCAAAACTTCAAACAGTCCTGTCCTCTTCTTCGCTGTTGCTAGAAACTCACTAAACTCACAAATTTCATCGCTCGTCAGCTCCTCTAACCCACCTTTAAATAATCTTTCGCTTAGATTTATTACCGCCTCTGTAGCTTCTTTACCGTGTACAACTTCCGTTACTCCTCGTGCTAAGGCCTTCTGCGCTTCACGCTGTCCAGGATTGGTTTGATGTTTCGCCATAATTTCTTCAACTTCATCCTTCTCGAGCAACGTGTAAATTTTCAAGAGATATTCCACCGCCTCATCAGTCTGATTGAGCCAGAACTGATAAAAATCGAATATCGAGGTCTTCTTGCTGTCTAACCAAATCGCATTACCCTCTGATTTTCCAAACTTTCTCCCTGTTGCTGGATCAATAATTAGTGGTGTCGACCATGCGTCAGCCTTTGCTCCCTCCAACCTTTTAATTAAATGAATTCCGCTCGAGCAATTTCCAAACTGGTCCGCCCCACAAAGTTGTAAATTAATTCCATATTTTCGATACAAATGCAAAAAATCATAACCCTGGATTAAAGTATAAGAAAATTCTGCATAAGAAATTCCGCTCCCACCTTCACCAATTCTATTCTGTACAAACTGCCGATCAAGTAACTGCGTCATCGAGAAAGCTTTCCCAACCTCACGCAAAAACTCTAAATATTTCATTTCTTTAAACCAGTCATAGTTATCTACAACCCGAATATCATCTTGCCGAAAGACTCGTCGCATCTGCTCTGCAATACATTTCTTATTATGTTCAACCTCGTCTAACGACTTCAAATCTCGTTCACCATTCTCCTTCGGATCGCCAATCTGTCCCGTCGCCCCTCCAACCAACAACGTCGGCTCATACCCATGTCTTACAAAGCAGGCACACATCATCGCAGCCGCTAAGTTACCGATCGTTAAACTATCAGCCGACGGATCCGCCCCCCAATAAAACTTTTTCACTTCTCTTGTATCTAACTCTGTTGGGTCTTGAATGGTTGTTTCGGCTGAAAAGCCTCGCCAAATTAGTTCTTCCGATAATCTCATATTCTATATTGTATCACATCTATCCTAAACTTCGGTCCAGAAAAAAACCACCCCTTGAGGTGGTCGTCAATATTGACAATTTTAATCTCGAATTAAACCTTGACAAAAACCCAAAAGTACTATAAAAAGATGACAGGATATACTAAAAATTTAACCAGTAGGTAACCTCGTAGTTTTGCAATTTAGAAAGGAGAAAACATGTTTGAAGAAGTCCGTCTTGTTTGGAACCTCACTTTAAAGTGTCGGTATCACTGTTCGCATTGTGCTGCCTCCGCTCGTACAACCTTTCAGGACAATGCTGATCTGAAGCTCAGAATTTTGCGAGCTATCATTGATTCCAAGTTGCCGGTTCGGATTGACTTTTCCGGCGGCGATCCCTGGTGCGGCGAGGGAAGTCTGGAAGTCATGCAACTTGCTTCTGCAACTTATGGACGCGAGAATATTTCCATCTCCGGCCTCGGTCTTTCTGTCCTGGCTCATTCATCCCCCCCCCCATTACTGAAATCTCTTGCTGGTTCATATGATTTGACGTATGATCGCCCCTGGTGGTACCATGATCCTCTTCGTAAAGGCTACAACCTGACAAATCTCATGGCACTTAATATGCTGAACCGAATGGGAATTGAGCATAATGTCATGCTCCCAGTTTGGGAGATGTCCCAAAGCTACTGCGAACATCTCGTAAAGAGCCTCTTGCCGACCAATCCTTCTTCAGTCTTGCTCTTGCGACTTATGCCAGTTGGACGCAATCAGCAATCTATCCCTAATGATCATCTAATCGCCGATCGTCTTATTGATGTTTTTCGTACCTTTGGCTATTCTGGAAAAGTCAAAAAGAACTGCGCCCTTCAGGAGCGATGTAATGGCCTTAGCAACACTAAACTTGGTCTCGATCATCTCGGTAACCTCTTCTGGTGTATCTGGGCGGCCGATCTGCCAGTCAAAAAAGAACTTAATCCCTTCTACCTCGGAAATCTTCTCGAGGAACCCCTACAAGAAATTCTCGCCCGTCATCGCGTTAGGGCTATCCAAATCCCTCGAAACTGTTGCCATGTTTTAGATTTTCACGCTGCTACAATAGGCTGAAATTCTCCTAACAAAACGAACCCCTGACCGTAGTCAGGGGTTTTGCTTACTATTCGCATCGTTCTTACCACTCCTGCAAACGTGCTCCTATCTGTTTGAGCAATCGTTTCCAAGCTACAACGTATGCGTCTGCCATATCGACGGTATTACCATGATCCGCGTCCGCGAATTCCGTCGGAATCCCGCCATATTCCCGTTTAATGAATGTATTGCTCAGGAACTGGTCCCTATTGCTGCAGATCACCGCAATCAGGCTGTCTTCCTCGGTCGGAGTATCCGATCGGTAGGCAATTTCCCACCACTGGTCCGCCAAGAACGCCAGCGAGAATCCTCTTGCCAGCGGCAGCTGACTCAGCCATCCGCAAGGAACCAATAAAGCTTTCATTATCGGAGTGCCAATTCTAAGCGACCATCTCGCCCAGGGCTTTAAAAACCTCGGATCCGGCTCCGGATTGATTGCGATAGTCTGCACTCTGTATAGCTCGTCCTCTGCATATCGTCCAACCAGGTCGCCAATCGAAATCCCTATCACCCGTGCTTTGTAATCATGCAGTCGTACATCGTTAATCACTTGTCTTGCGATTAAGCGCATGTCGCACCCGCGATTTTCGCGATACATGACATAAGTAATTCCGCCCTCCAGATCCCGCTCCATAAACTTGAAAGCCACATCTGGCTGGTTGATGTTTCCAGCGACATAGTAATTCATTATGCCGCTTTCGTCGGCCGGCCTTGCTACAACCAGCTCGGCTCCGAACTGACCACTCTGTCGCCAATTCCATCTGGCTATGGCATAAGATGCTGCATTAATTGCAGCCACTACTGTTAACAAAGGTACTACCATCTTCATTCATTTTTCCTCGCTTTCTGAATTGGTATTTTTTACTGAATGATTTTACTACTTGAGAAGCTACGCATTTATCGCCCCCTGTCTGAAGACTAAGTCCTACTCTAGTTGTAGCATACTTTAGTAAAAAAATCAATCTTTATCATACATTTTCTTAGATAAACATCAGGTTTCTCCCTAAAAACACCTAAAAACATGATTTTACTATTGACTTTTTGATAAATCTGTGGTAAAATAGAAAAAGGATTCTATAAACTGAATTGTAGCTTAATTGAAAGGGGAATAAAATGATTACTTTTAACACTGGATGTAACTACGAAACAAAGATTCATCATGACGACATGGGTAACATCAAAATTACCCAGCCTCTCGATCCCGATACGCCAATTAGGATCATCGGTGGAAATAGCTCATCAATCAGTAGCGCAGCGAGCAGTATCGCCCGCAAGCCAACCATTATCTTACCCTACGACGATGAGTCTCCGCAGCACGAGCATGATATTCTGAGAAAGATCTCTACCGCCGAAGTACTGTTTGATGCGTATATCGGTGCACACTTTAATCAGACAAAATATGATTTTCTGATCAATTTGAAGAAAATCATGCTTGGTTATAATAAGGAATGGAAGCTGAAGTATGTCGGTGTCTTTCTTGACCATGTTAGCCTTAATTATTACCGATCAAACGGCGGGACAATACATACAGCAGTTTTGCCAATTTCCGATCTCTGGTGTCTTTATCTCTGCGTGCCCGCACATGGTAAGGACGCAGCCGAGCGTTACACTATTCATGCTTATGATGGCCAGGTTTTCGTTGATACTGAGTACATCGAGGGTAATAGTGGCGTCATAAGAAATGTCACCATCTCCGCGCATTCTAATCGCTACCAAGTTACTCGGTATTACCAGCAGCCAACTCTGTCGAGTGGGGAATTGTCGGTCAAGCTTAGACGTGATGCGAATGACAATTACCGTTACTAGTGGCTCTATAATCATTGCTAGCGGTCTTCGGACCGCTTTTTTCAGTTCTTTTAAACCATGTTATAATCAAGCCATAACTGGAGGAACCATGCACCATAATTTTCATCAACCCCAACTTTGCAAAAAAGTTTTAGGCTTTGATATCGATCAAACTCTTAATATCGCCAAAACTCCCATTCCCCCCGAAATTGCCAAACTTCTTAGATCGTGTCTTAATTACTTCGAAATCTGCCCGATTTCTGGCCAAAAATTTGAGCAATTTCTCATTCAAATCGTCGAACCTCTTATTGCGGTGGGAGTAACAAACAGGGAATTAAATCACCTTCACCTGTTTGCCGCTCAGGGTACTCAGTACTACACATATTCTCAGGAAATAGCTTCCGAAGATGTCCTTGCCGGTAAAAAGGCTGCTAGTCCCGATAGTTGGCACCAAGTTTACAACTATCCCCTCAAACCCGAAGATGTTGTAAAAATTACAACAACTATCGAAAACGCCGCGCGCGAACTCGGATATTGGGAAGCAGACAAACTTGCCGACGGGGACGAAATCATCGAAAACCGCCTTTCCCAAGTCACTTTTTCCGCCCTCGGCCAAAAAGCTGGCACCGAAGCTAAGTACGCCTGGGATCCTGACATGAAAAAACGTGAAGCTATCGTCGCTAAGTGTCGTGAAGCCCTGCCGGATTTTCTCTACGAAATCGGTGGCACAACCTCTATTAACGTCGCTGCCCCCGGCATGAATAAAGAATTCGGCATGACCCATCTCCTCAAGGAATTGGGTGTCCAAAAACCAGATGTTCTCTACTTTGGTGACATGACGAAGGAAGGAGGGAATGACTACCCTATCGTCCAAATGGGTATTGACACGATTACTGTTCGTTCGCACGAAGACACCGCTTATGCGCTTCGGGGCATCCTCGGCCTACTCGGTGTTACGGTCTAAAGCCTCAGTCTTCAATCTTCCACCCCAACAAAATCCCCAGCCTTTCCAGGCTGGGGCAATGTAACCTCCTTTCATTTGTAGTAAACCTGCTTAGTCCAAGCTCGACCAATTTTCAGCCTGTCAAAAGCTATTTCTGGAAATAGTTCCTTAAACTTTTGTTTGTCGTGCTGCATCATCTTTTCCTCTAAGATTGCTAATCGGTCAGACATTGCCGGCGTTATCTGTTCCGGCAGTTGTACAATATCGTATTCCGACTCCAACGAAAAACACCTTCGCCGAAACGTTACAATCATCCAGGTGTCCTTAACCTGCTCCCAAACGCATTTGTCTGACCGGACTACGTCCGTTCGTCGTGCGTCGTCATCTACCGCCCATGTTCTACTAGGATTAACCAATCGCCCAGTTTCATCTACTACTGACGCCCATTCGATGATCATATCATCCTCATAAAATTTAAACTCAAATCGCCGTGAGGGATCCGGTTTTATTTGTAACGCTCTATTCCCGAGTTCTCGACAACCCTCTATGAGCAGCCCAGATCCTATTGGTATGTCTAACGAAGATACCACATTCTCTATCGGGAACACCCAACAAAACGTCCATTCTTTACCGCGTCGTGGTAGCTTTACGCACCAACTGCCAGTTGCAATCGCGGCTTCTGAATAGTCACATTCTGCCGTACTAATATCATCTGTTATTAAACTGCCAAGAAAGCTTAATCTCTTACGCTCAATTACAAATAAGCAAGTCGCCGCATCTGGTAAGCACGGCTTTACGATATTTGCGCTTGCATGATATTGGCAGAACCCCACCGTATAATCTTTGAAAATATCGACAAAACCCGATAAGAAGGCTTTTAATCCGCCATTATTCATCCCTTCCGTTGGATCTATATTGCGACCCAACTCGTCCACCATTACCCACGGTGAATCCAACTCAAACGTCATCTCATCCCCCGAAATATCAAGATAATCTACCCACCCAGGTAATTGAATTGTGGCCCAGTTTCGATGGAATTCGATACGCTTTCCTTTTCTTAATGCTGCCTGTAGAGTTTCCCGAGAACATTCTTTAACTACATACTTCATCATTTCCCCTCCGTTTGCATGTTTACTAGTTTGAAAGAAGATTTTTTAAAGAACCATTAATTTCGAGCCTCAAAATCGACTCCATACCACCATTGTAGCATACTTTAATAAAAAAGTCAAGGTTAAACCCGTTGAAACCGGGCTGTTCCGTAGTTCCAATCTGTAAACTAAGAAGCAAGACTGACTAAAACAATGTTCTCTCTCCACCCTAAACTGTGCTATAATTAACATATGAAATCATATATCGTGGGCAACTGGAAGATGAATTTCTCTGTTGGGGAAGCTTCCATCTATCTTCATAAACTTCTTCAAAAAACTCGGGCTTTTCGTGATGTTGAGGTGGTCGTCGCTCCCTCATTTCCGTCATTACAACCTTTATCACTTCAAATCGACCGTAAAAAAATCCGTCTCGCCGCCCAATGTGCTAACCCCCACGATTTTGGAGCTTACACTGGTGCCGTCTCCTTTACACAGCTACGCGGTTTAGTAGATTATTGTCTTGTAGGTCATTCCGAACGTCGCCAACTTTTCCACGAAAGCGATAAAGATATCCGTGCTGGCATCGCCGCTGCGCTTCGTAACAACATTACACCGATTCTTTGCATTGGCGAAACCGAAACCGAACACATTTTCGGTGAAACTTACGACGTTTTGCGCGACCAACTTCTCGGCGGTCTTTCCGAAATTTCCCCCGAAGATGTGACGAAGGTAATCATTGCCTACGAGCCAGTTTGGGCCATCAGTACCACTACCGGCGCCCGTCTCGCCTCCCCTGGCGAAATTGGCGACATTGTGAACTTTCTCCGCCGTCTTCTTTCCGAAACTTACGGCAAAGAAAACATGGAGAATGTCCCTGTTCTTTATGGCGGTAGCGTTAATCCCTCCAATGCCGGCGGCTATCTTACTATCCCAGGCATCAACGGCCTACTTGTCGGTAGCGCTAGCTTGATTGGCGAACAATTTACTGATATTATCGAAATAGCAAAGCGAGTACGAGATTAATGGAGCAGGCACAAAATCAGTCTGGAGTGACCGGGGCGCATCGGCGTCAGATTGATTTTGCTCCTTCTAAACCGCTTTATCCTCCTCTAAGGACCTCCAACTCTAAAAATTCATCAGCTTCAACTCACGTTCAGCCCGAAAAAACTCCTTCAACGAGTGGAACGGCTAATAACTCTTCGGCGCAGTCGTCCAGTTCTATTAGTCCCAGTGAAGCTGATCGCCTCGCCAATATGGTCGCCAATCTCCCTTCCGTTGGCGGGAGTTCCAATAAGTCATCTGGCACACCGACGCATGCTCGACCAGCTAATAGTCATGCTCCTCAGTCCTCAGTTACTCCAAACTCCTCTCCCTATGTCCTACCTACTACTCCCGTTACCTCCGCCAAAGCCGCTATTAATGCTATGTATGCCGAACAGACCAAACATGCCTCCGCAGCCCCCGCCCCAAGCGCCAGGGAATTAGTCAATGCTAGTGCTGGCCAACCTACATCTCCTAAGTCTGCCGCTAGCTTCCATCATGGCTCTATCCAACGTAGCATGGAATCGACCCGCACTTCCGCTTCTGCTATCCTTAAGATGGCCAAAACCGAACAGCCTAATCTCGAAGATCTACAACCTGGTAATTCCGCCGACCCGCTAACCTCTAGCTCTGCCGTCACACGTGGCCTTAAGAAAGTTGAGAGTGATGAAATCCCCGTCGTCCGCACCTCATTAAAGCTTGGCAAGTCTGGCAGTCGCCAAAAGCAAACCGCCGTTGTTCTTCCTGCTAATTCTCGTATGGCCCAAGCCGCTCGTTCTGTTGAGGCCCCCGAACTACCAACGCGCTCGCCTGGTCGCCTCGCTCGATTAATTGGCGGTCGTCGTCAACCTACCAACCGTCGCACTATTACCGCCGGTAATTCTCGGGCTATTGCTAGCGGAATTGACAACTATTCCGTTCCGGTCCCATCTTCATCTTCTCAACTTGCCCTCGGCAGCGGAGTCCGTGACCCCCAGATGGTTCCAGCCCCCGCAAATTACGCTACATCTAACTCTACGCGTTTTCGCACTAAACCTCGTAATTACTCCGTTAGTCAGCCTCAAACTCTATCAGTTGATAGCAGCTATGTTATGACTACCCCGCCTAAGCTGAGCTCCGCCCGCACAGCATCAGCTAATCTTGGTGTAGTTGAAGATTATCATCCCCCTAAAGCCCCCGCTATCGCCATTGGCGACCGCGCGCCCATTGGCCAAATCAAAACCCAGCGTGTTGCTTCAGGCCACGGTGGTCCCGCTCCTCTCGATTCCTCCTTCGAGGCCGATGCTACCGCAAAATATAGTTTTCTCCAAAAGGCTAAGAAGCCTACCGATAATAACCGCTATGCTTTAGGCGGTCAATCTCCTTTCTTAAAATCCGTCAGCGTCGAAAAGCGTCCCCTTTCTGATAATGCTAAGCCCTATGATTACTCTGTTCGCACCAGCGAAAAAACCGGTGTTAAACCCGGCTCTAAACTCTCCAAAAAGAACGTCTACTCCAAGAAAAAATCCCCCAAACCCGATCTCGGCCCCCGCCAAGACCTCCCGACTCGCCCTACCGTCATCATCCCCGCCAGTCGTCGTTCTAAGCTCCCACTTTTCTTCCTTCTCCTCTTCACCATCCTCCTCGGCGCCGTCGTCGGTGCTGCTGTGTACCTCTGCTTCTTCCAGTAGTTGACAAAATCTAGTATCTATGCCACAATGTAGGAATAAGGTATATGCACCGCGAGTTTTCATAGCTTTAAGGTGCAAACCTTAAGCAAATTATCAGTTCGTAGTGCAGAAACTTTATAAAAATCAGAAAATTCAGGAGGAAAGAAAATGTCAAACATTATCGTCTTTTTAGCAGTTTCATTCGTAGTTAGTCTTATCGGTTTTACTTCGGTTCAGTTTTTAGTAAATCAGCACAAAGCAGTAAAGGAAGGCAGAGCTGTCACCAACCCTCAGACACCATTTATCGTTATCGGTGCAGTCGGCCTATTTCCTTACGCCGGTGCATACGTCATAATCAAAGAAAACATCATAACTGAGCACTCCGAGTGTATGACTACTGTAGTATTCATGTCCTTATACTACGCAACAGTCACCCTGTTATGTCTTCTGTGGGAGACGAGCATTCTCGGCCTGAGAGATCTTGTAATCAAAGCTCTCGTGTCTATCGGGCGGTACATTCGTCGGAAACTCGATGTATTCATTGACAAAAACACCCAGAGAACCAACAATGAAGATAACAATCAGCAGTAGAGTCATCAAGAGTTACCCAAACGCACCACCCCAGGCCGCCTCATTCGAGACGGCCTAATTTTTACGAAAAATGTCGTTATGACACGAAGCCACCATGCAAGGTAGGTTCAGCTATATTTATGAATAACGGAAGCCTGGGTCGAGTAGCTGAATCGGACATGGAGCATCTAGAAGAAGTTGTCGAAAGGAACGAAGTAACGAGTAAGCGGCCACCACGAGGAGTGACCGCTCTGCGCAAGATCTCAGGAATTGATTAGTCGATGAGCTCGTCCTCGTCGGGGTAAGGGTAGTCGTCGGACTCTTCTTCAGCATAGAATTCGTTATACACTATAGTCTCGACGGCACAGCGTAGCTGCTCGACCTTTTTCAGGTCTTGCGTATTCCATAGATGAAAGACCAGCGGGCTCTCCATGAGCGCCCCAGTGAAATCCTTTCTCCTCCTGAGGATCTTCGGCCAGCCCGTCAAGGCGCATTCGTCTTCAATCTCGTCGCCGACCTCACTAGACGGAAGGACAATATAGATGGTGCCGCCACTGGCGGTGGTGCCATACTCGTAGCCCAGGTCGAGCGAGCGATAAGCCAAAGCCTGATGTAGAATGTCAAACTTCTCCAGATAATTTCCTGCCCTAGATACTTCCTCCAATCGTTTTTTTTTGGATGCGAATTTTGGACGTTCGTCTTTAAGCGAAAAAGCCACTCGAAACTATGAGTAAAGTCAGTATTGATAAAATCAGTCCAATACTGGCCGTTATTCACAGTTAGCAATTCCTAAGATGATAAAGTCCTAGATCATACAAAAGATTCTGCTTCTATTATAGCATACTATTGTGAAAATGTCAATAGAAACATGGCGAGACTAGGTTGTCTCACGACAAAACCTTCGAGTTTAGTGGGTTCTAAAATGCGGTTTCTGTGGTTACTATATTGCTACAGAGGCCCACGACGACAAGGAGACTGGCAAAGAATAGATGAAAAACAGCCTAAATAAGGCTGAAATTGAACAGTGGTGCGAGACTATACGCGAAGTTCGAAACAGATACTTACTTTATGTAGGGGGCAGTCCCACTGTAAAGTTACTATAAAATATGAATGTTAATCTCCATCCCTGTTAAATTAATTTACTATAAAGCTACTATAAAGTTCTTATGTCTGATTCTACCTCTGTTAAACAACTTTACTATAAAGTTACTATAAAGATCAATGATAGACAAAAACCGAACAATAAAATAACACCATCTTGACATGGCGTCTATTTTGTTGGTGCGAGTGGAGGTAGTCGAAACCTCATCTCAAGTTTGGAAAACTTGCATACTAACCGCTGTACTACACTCGCAAATTTTACTTCATTTATCCACATCGGATAATCTAAATCAATTATATCATATAACACCCCGAAAAACCAAAAATCACGAAAATTCCCTTAAATGGCATCCAGAATACCCTTACTCTACTCCCAGTATCCTTGTGTATAAGCCTCATCGTAAATATCCTCGCAAATCCCAGTGCAATCGTCGGGCGGATTATATCCTCCGCCATAACTACCAAAATCCCTATCCCATCGACCATTTTCGTAAGCTTCATCCTCAATCTCATCCCAACATCGCCCTGCCTCATAGTGTATACATCCAGAACTGGAATAATTTGGAAGCGTCGGCACTGGTTTGTCATCGGTTTTATAAAAGTGCTTACAATATTTATGTGTCTGGTTTGCCGGACTAGCGTCGCAAGCCGCACGATGTGTGGTCTTTGTTATGGTGAGATGTTTCTCAACCTTACCAGTAACATTTTCAGCAATAATCGTAAACTTAGTTTCCCCATATGGTAAATCATCAACTTTAATATACGGATAAAGCGTGTCCTGAACCTCTGGTTCTCGCCCCTCTCGTATAATAGTCGTAGTTAATTTGGCAGACTTGCTTCCTGCCTTGTCATTGTCAAAGCGAATCCAGATATTATTTGATCCGTGATATCTAAACCCTAGAGCATCATCTTCTTTTGCATCGATCTGATCCGTGACAGTCGCGACAAACTCAGTATCAGAACTACCACCCCGGACAATCTCTTCGCCCGGCAATTCCGAGTTCTGTTTAATCGAAAAGTTTGGTAGTGGCATTTCTTCTTTTGACAATAAAAACGGCAAAATCGACATCATCGCCACGAAAAACACAATCGCAATCATTACCCACCCTCCAAAAGCCATCTCCGCCGGTCCAAAGAGTAACTTTTGTCTACTAGACCGAGTGTTACTACGTGAATCGCGCGAGATATCGTCACTTAGCTGATCTGTATCGAGCGAATCATTAAGAATACCTAGTTCATTTTGTAAAAATTGCCAGTTATCACCCGCCAGCTCCTCTGGACAGTTAATTTGCTTAATAGTCTTTGTCATTTTGTAACTTTCTAGGTTAATTATACCATCGTTAGCCAAACTAATATATTCCTAGTTTTGTACGTCTTCATCGCTGTTAACAGTATGATTTAACCTTAATTACAAAGAGTATAAAACAGACGAAATCAACCCTCTCTTCTCTTGTTTAGACACCAAAAAAGCACCTTCTGGCGCTAATTTGAACGATATGGGGTGGGATATCGGGCTCGTAAGGACTAGTTTCTGAGCGGAAACTAAAGTTTACTCTAGGTTTTCCGAAGAAACGCTGTCCGCTCTGACTTTCCTTGAAAGTCAGCACCGACGACCCATCAAAATACTAATCAACTTGCGTGGGGTGGGATATCGGGCTCGAACCGACGACCTTCTGGACCACAATCAGATGCTCTAACCAACTGAGCTAATCCCACCAGGTCTTCCGCCATTATATCACAGAACTATCAAGCAGGGAAGACCGAATCAATAACCCCTCAGGGCGCTTCCCATTCCTAGATGTCGTCCCAACTTTTAGCACTATCTCTACTAGACAGCACCTACTACAACCTCTCTAACTATTGACAAAATTGCTAAAGTTTGCTACAATGAAACCGTCTAGTTCTAAATCTAGACAGAACTTTTCGGGTATTGTCAATAGATACAATGCCATTACCGGCATTGTAAGTCAAATTGAGCAAGGTTGCGTGTGGCGTTGTCGTCATCTTCGCGGACTGTTTCTACATTGTTCGCAACTAGCAACAACTAGCAATTTTGACACTACTGACAAACCCAACCTGGTTACACCAGGAGTAACTAACTCGGTGCGTCTAAATGACCGACCGAGCAAACCATGATTTCGGCAGCCATGTAAAGCTGTCGCGCAGATTAAAAGGAGGGTAATGTTATGTTGCTTGAAGGTATAAGAAATCTTATAGACGGGGTTAAAACCGTCACATTCGATATTAGCGGATGTGTAACTCAGTGGGAAATCAAAGATCTCATAAGGTCATTTGCCTTAGCGTATGCTGATGGAGCCTTCTACGGAGTATACATCAAAGCCGACACGGACGAGGCAATCACCATCCTTGCTGATGCAATAGCATCAGGGCGAAAACTGAACGTCCAGGTGAGCAAGAATGCATTGGGTCTCGTCGAGGCGTACTACATCGGAGAAGGGAGATTTTATCAGCTTCTTTCGCCAGAACAGTACGAAAGAACGGGATGTCCAAGTGCTGCTAAGCCATGCCTTGCAACTGGTTTTGGAAACAGGGACGAGTATAATGAAGAGGCCTATGCTGCTTACGCGAGGGCGAAACAGATCTGCGAAGTATGCTTCGAGAAAAAGGGCATCCTCAAGAAATCTCCCCAGGAAGACCCCAAGTCGTCCGAAACGCAGGAGTCTGAGGCAACAGTAGAGGAAAATGACTACATTGCGCCGCTTGACAGTAAGGCGCAGAAGATGTACTTAGGCCTGTCTAACGAAGAGCTTGCAGATAAGCTGACGGAGCTTAGTCAGGCCATCGCCGCAATTACGGGGAATCTCGAGGAGTATATCAAGCGCCTCGATATGACGGAATGGGCGAAAAACGCATCCCAGGAGGATTATGACCGCTTTGTCCAGGCAATGAAGGAGCAGATGGATAGTCTTAAGGGCATCATCGACAACGCTCGGGAGCATGCGGAATATATCCGCCAGGAGCTGGAGGATCGGAAACGCAGCGAAAGTATCGCTTCGCCGAACGCTGGGTCTGCAGTAACTGAAGAAGCAAATACTGTCGCTTCTGCGTCGCCAGCGCCGGCTAACGAGCCTGAGCCAACACCTGGGCAGTCTACTGGTAGCGCCGCTACACCTACAGGCGAAGAACAGGCTTCTACAGCAGCTCCTTCCGGAGCAGCCCAGACAGCGCCCACTTCGACAGCAGGCAACATCGGCATCTTGCCGCGCAAGTCATCTGAGGAACCCGAGCCCCCGGCTGAAGATCCCGAGGTAACATCATCGGAAATCCTGCAGGAGCTGTACAATGCGGGATATTCTAAGAAAGAGATTCGGAAAAATCCGCATCTTGTAATGCTGCTTGACCTTGAAGAAACAAAAGAACTCTTGCGCGCAAAGTATGGTGATGCTGGGGCAGCGCCCATTATCAAAGCATTGCCTGATTCATCATTCACATTGGCAGAAGCGCGCCAGCTCATTACTGACGCCGGCATCGAGGTGAAAAATAGTTAGCCAATCCCTCCCATCCACCGCCTTAGATAATCTAAGGCTTATCCCCCTACCATCTGGTAGGGGGATTTTCCTTGACATAAAAGCCATAATCATTTTTGATACAACTAAAAACTTATTCCAAAATCTTAACTAAAACACCTTTCGCAAACCATAAAATCGTCATTATACAGCAGACTTTCTTTAATATACAAGCATAAATATAATAAATAAAAAAAGTCAATTTAAGCATTACCTCTATACATAAACGGTATTCAAATTTTAACCAGAGCGCAATAACTGTGGAAAACACCCAGAATTAACAGGGAAAAATATAAATACATTGTGCTAAAGGCAATTTATGAAAAAACACTTGACTTTTTTAAGCATGTGTGCTAAAATGGACCTAGTCAGTGAGAGCTGAGTCAAAGCAGTTTTCATTGAGGTCCACTAACAATCGAATCATCCCAGATACAAAACGATTATGTTTATGTATCTGTTAAATATATAGGTCAATTTATTTCGGGGATTTGTCCCCGCTGGCACTGTCAATATCAATTTATAGCGACAGGGCTGGTTCCTCTTGTCGCTGTATCTTCTTTTCATTCCGCAACCAACGTAGCTTAAGCTTTTACTTATAGCTATTCGGATGCGTTTAATATAGATAGAAAAATAGCAAAACAGGAGGGAAAATAAAATGTTAAACCTTGCTAGAATTCCAGGGTGGACCTGGATATTTGTCGCAATAGCACTGATCATGGGCTCTGCTCTGATCGTAGGAGCTGCCATCGAGCGGCGTAGAAATCGCAGCATCAAAATGGTTAGAAGGTCGTCAGCATATAAGCGTCGACTCTTCTTCAACCGAGCATTAGTAGCCGGCCTTGTCATGAGTTTACTTGTGGCATTGGTTGGTTGTGCAAGTGGTGGTGGCGTCACCGTCGAGGATTCGGAATCGTCCGGATTCTTACCGAGTACTGCCGAACCCGCTCCGCAAGCGGCGGAACCAGAAGGAACTGAACCTGCCGCAGAGGAAGCTGATCTAAACGCGCTTTCGAAGGTGTCCATGACTTTCGACACTACTGGTGTCGATTTCGAGACGCTGTACAAAGAGGCTTTTGGTGACCGTAAGCCAGCATGGGCAAACACCTCGTTTACAACGAGATTGCCAATTCGGTTTGATTTGTCGGGATATCAGGACCCCTTTGGGTTCCCGATCTATGCCGACCATGATTGGCTCAATGGTGAGTATTACCAGAGTCTATCGGATCAAATCGCGGAGCGAAAAATCATCAGCTTCGACTATTTAGGGACTTCAGAGTCCTTGAAAAGGCGAACCGAGCTTCTGGAAAAACAGAACGCTTGGCGAGAGGCGTTTGAAGAAACTCTGACTGACGAAGAACGGATTGAACGGGTGAATGAAATGAGAACTCAGGAAAACCTGGAGAACATCTTATTCACGGTCATGGCATTTGATGCTCTGACCGAACACGAGGTCTTCAGAAAGAATAATGAGGAGGCTATAAAAGCCTTTGAGGAATTCTTGGAAGACATCTATGATCCCGAGGCGGAAGTGTCAGAGGACCAGGCAGTTGGCCTCCCTCGGCTTGCCGAATGGGAGGACGGTTACGAGCCTACAGGCGACGCTTTACAGGATATGGAACATATTGTACCGAGTAAGAACGCCCTGAAGCTCAAAGTCTTCGTTCAGCAGTTATTAACGCTGGATCAGGAAACTAACGGCAAGATTGTCACCAGAAAACCGTCCTACTATTGGACACTTGAATATAGTGATAACGAGAAGGAGAATGCGACTAACCCGTTGCTGCCGTCTTCTTCAGGATCTGAAGAAGAACTAGAGAAGACGAAAAAGCTGCCGGAGAATTTCCTCCGAGCTGTCAAGAAAGATGGCGTGGAGGCACGTAACTACATTATGTACAATGTAGTTAGAGATGGTAAAACCATATTCTCCTACGGTATTGGTGTAGAGGATATGAGCATCGCCTTCTTTACTTCCGGCAAGACCAGCAAAACGACCACGCCAACCACGCCTGCACCGGCCACGAAAACTTATTCAGCCCGTGTACAGCATCGTTGGGCAGATGGTCGTCCTGGACCAGGATATCCGGCCATTCCTTTCGGCGATTATTACGTCAATGGTTTGGTTACGGGCAGTAATTTTAGCTATACTGCTCCGATCTATCCTGGATGCACAGTAAGTCTTACGGCTATCAATGTAACAGTTGAAGATCACGACTTGCTGTACACGATTTATTACACCGCGCCAAAAGATCGCCAGAAAAGCTCCGGCGGTGGTAGCGGCAGCAAGTGGAAGCCCAATCCAAAGCCCAATCCGAAACCAGACCAAAACCCCAATCCAGAGCCTGAAAATCCTACACCTAAGCCTGATGACGAAGGAGGGAAGACGCCGACAGTTAGTACTGGTGGACCTGGTGTCGTTCAGGATACAAAAGTACCTGGCGAGAATATTGAAGGCAACAAGGACGGCGCTGGTCAGACGGTTAATATACCGAATGAGGTTGCTAAAAATGAAGACTACACAGTAACGGAAGACAAGCGTGATCAGCAACTGGAGGAGGAGCAACAAGCTTGGGCCGACCAGGGCAAAGGCGATTCGTCTGGAACTGGTGGTCAGGATCATGAAGTAGGAGGTCAGCTAACGGCTGACACCGCACAGAAGACTGAAGAAACTGGTCAGACCCCGTCAATAAATGTAAGTGGCGGCACTCCTGCAACATCGGCGGGGGAAAACAGCAGTGGTAATAGTCACTATAATACTTCGCAGACAGTTAACAATGGTGATGGGACCATCACTACGATACAGAGCAGTGTGAATACTGGCTCGGGCTCTATGAGCTCGGGCATGGCTTCTGACGATGACGGTAGTTCGTCTCAGCAAAGTGCAGCAACTGCTTCCGCTGGTACCTCACAACAGAGTTCGGCAGGTTCTACGGAGTCATCATCGACACTGTCTTCCGGTAAGGCATCTTCCGATACACAATCCAACACAGCTAGCGCAAGTAGCCAGGGTACCTCAAGTTCAAATAGTGCAGGCAGTAGCTCTGCTCCAGCGGCTAGTTCTAGCACTGGCAGTAGCTCGTCAGGAGCTTCCAGCAGTGGCGGCAATAATACAGAAAGCTCGAATGGTGGAGCTGGTGACAACGGTGGCTCAAGTGGAGGCACTTCGAGCGGCATGGTATCAGATTAACGTAAGACCTATATATAAATAATAAATTTATTTCTACCGGATCCGCCGGTGGGACGCACTTTTATCGGGGGCTTTAGAAGCCCCCGATATCCCAAGTTTCTTTGTGTCTGAGACGATTCGATTGTATGGAATTAACAATATGGACCAGATAGTAATTATTTCGAATATTAAATTTAATTTTGTTAACTATTAATTTTTTTATCTATAAACTAAAGGAGATTTATATGAAAAATATTTTCAAATCTGCCCTTGCTACTACCGCAGCGGTTGCTGCTGTAGCTAGTGGGGTTATCGCCCCTGTGGCACAAGTCTCTGCGGCAGATGCAAACACGGGCCGTAACTGGCCAATGTACTCTCTGCAGCAGATTAATGAGGGTGTTCTAGGTAATAAAATTGCCTTTAACTCCATTCAAATTCAAGCAAGTGACTATGCATGGCATAAAACTACTTATGGTAAAGATATCCCCACTGGTACAATTACTAACGAATCTAACTTCGTTGGTGCTCGTGAGAATACTGGTATCAACGCCGGTGCAAATAACGTTTGGAATGGTGATCGCATTAAGGTTGAGGAAGGTAAGAGCTATATTGTTCGACTTTACGTCCACAATAACAACCCAAATGGTGAGCAAGCTATCGCCGAGAACACTCGCGTAAGCTTCAATATTCCATCAGCATCTGCTCGCGAAGTTGCCGTTAATGGTTACATCTACTCTGATAGTGCTTCCGTTAATGGTTATCCATACATGGATAATGTCATTTTTGAAAGTGCTACTGGTGAAAGCTTTCATCTTGAGTATGTAAAAGGCTCTGCTCTCCTTGAGAATCAGGCCGATTACAACACCGTCACTACAGCCGATGGTAAAAAACAAGTCATTGGTTTCAAACTTAGCGACGATATCGTTGAGGCAGCTAGTATTCAGGGTGTAAAAATCGGTTACAAACTTGGTGCCGATGGCCAACCTAACGGTCAAGTTCCTGGCTGTTATCAATATGATAACTTCGTAGCTATTGAAGTTAAACCAGTGTTCGATCGCGAATTTACTGTTTCGAAGAAGGTTCGCGTTGTCGGCGCCGAAGATCAAACCTGGAAAGCTTCTGTTGATGCTAAAATTGGCGATATTGTAGAGTTCCGTATTGAATATATCAATAAGAGTGACTACAATCACACTAACGTAGGCATTCGTGATGTTCTTCCAGACAACCTAGAGTATATTCCTGGTACTACTAAACTTAAGAATAATGGTGACTGTAAAAACTGGTGTACAAACGAAGATGATACAATTGCTACTGAGGGTATCAATATCGGACACTATGCACCAAACTCCAACGCTATCATATATCTTAGAGCGAAGGTTGTAGACAACAGTCTTGCTTGTGGTTCCAATACGCTCGTTAACTGGGGTCAGGGCTATGTTACTATTAATGGGGAAAAGATTATGTTGCAAGACTACGCTCGCGTAAATCTTGATAAGATCGAGGGCTGTCCAGTCGACCCAGAAGATCCTAGTACACCTGTCGACCCAGGTACGGAAGATCCAAACCTTCCAAATGAATTACCAACTACTGGTCCAGAAGCAATCGTTGGTGGCGTTGTCGCTACTGGCGCAATCGTAACTGCTGCTGGCTACTACATTGCTAGCCGCCGTCAGCTACGTCGCTAAGACTAAGCTCCGCGAGGAATGTGTATCTGAGATTTTCTCACTCCACACCACTTCACTCGCGGAGTGCTCTAGCAAAAGTTCACGCACAGGCAGTTTCTAAGAGTATACTCTCGGTTAAACTCACTGTTCGTTCACGATTACAAAAAGGTTCGTCTATGCGGATATTCTCCGCTAGGCGAACCCCGAGCACTTAGTCTTAGTCTCTAGTCCACGACTTTGACCTCTAGACTAGACTTTCTAGTCTGCAGATTAAATTCTTATCTTGCATCCGTAAGCTCCAGTTTAATCTCAGACTAGTTTGACCGCTCGAATTAAAATTAACTATACGAAGGCATAGTTTCATTACTTAGCCCGCCTTTCATTAAATATCATAACCAGAATAAAAAAGTGCCAGAAAGAAGTTGTGATGTCTCTAAAAATTTGTTAAAATTATACTATAAACAGCATATCAAAAAGGAGCAAGATATGGCTAAAATATCAACTTTCGTATACTGCGATTCAATTAATACTGAATTAACACCAGATGGTCCTCGTCATCAATTGGTGAACCCTTTGCAGGTATTGTCGCCAGTCAGTCTGCCAGGTAATTTTTCTTTTGCAATTTCTTGCGGTATTTCCGGGTTAGACAGGTCAGGGGAGTATACGGTCAAAATGGTCGTTGTTGATCCTGATAATGTACCGGTATACGATACTGGAGAGTTAAAAATCCAGCTAAGCAACCAACAGGTTCAAGAAAGCTCTGGACGTTTACAATTTAATCTTGACTTAAGAAATATTGTTCTCACGAAACCTGGAGAACATAGCACCAAAGTGTTTATTAATAATAAAGAAGCCGGAGCTTATGATATAGAAGTCGTTAAACGGGAGATCAATATTAAATGATATCTGGTGTTATTCCATCAATATTAATAGTAGTCACTGCTGCCGCTCCACTAGTAAAGCCAGCTTCATACAGCGATAACCATTCTAAATATCGTTTAGACGGTAAATCGGTTAGCATCGAAAAGGTTCCCGATCAGCAAGGCATTAATAATATTCTAATCAATAATGCCACTATACGAAACCTCAATAAAATCGATGAGATTAAGATGCTTAATGATGGGTGGGATGGCAAAAACGCAGCAGCTTTTGATAACACTCTACTTGATAAAATACGTAGCTTAGTTCTTTCGCTCGACGCTCAGCCTGAGATATTCCCCCTAGCTGACGGTAGAATACAGCTTGAATATGAGTTAGAGGACGGTTCGTACTTAGAGTTTCATATTGATCTAACTGAAGAATCTAAAGTTTTTATGTTAGATGCACAAGGCAAGCCAAGTCAAGCCACAATTAAATCTTGCACAGAAAGCATAAATCAGCTAGTAAAAAAATTTTATGGACGAGAATTTTAAGCCTGACGAAGAATTATATCGTGCTGTTTATCCAATAGAGATTCAACCAATGTTCTGGAAAGAAAATGGTGGTATTTCATCAGCAGCCTTTTACGACCCAAAAGGACTCTCTGTTAGTCGTGCAGGCAATAGAAAAGTGAATGATATCTTAAATACTATGCAACGGTGTTTTGTCGGTCATATTGTATCGTTTACATACTCTCAATGTAAACAAATTAAGGCCGTCGTGAAATACCTACCTAGATATAATAAGTATCATTGTGAAGTTCACGGTAGTGTTGAAGATAAATTGCTTAGTGACCTCCAAAGAAAGATCCTAGCACGATCCGTAAAAATTCTCACGTAAGTGAATTTACAACTATTTTTCACCCATCCAAAAAGCTTGTGTTATAATAAACAACATGGATGGTCGTGATAATCCGAACGAGAACTCGAGCCTAGATAACTCCACTCCTCGCCGAGCGATTTTTTCGTCCGGCGATACCCCAACTCCCGCCGAACCAAACCTCGACCAATCTTCTAATTCTGTCATCGGTCCACGATTTGGCGGTGTAGTGCCTTCCGCCAGTTCTTCAAAAAAGCCCCTACACTCCACCAACTCAGCCGATGCTGCCTATATTGCCGCGCATCCTGTCGCCACCAAATCAACCGCCACCGGCGATCTAGTTTTTAATAAACCCAAGAAATCTAAGAAGTGGATGATCGTAGTATTGGTTTCGGTAATACTGGTTGCTTTGGCTATTTTTGGCTTTGTGTTTTTTTCTAAACCAAACCAAGAAGAAATATCAGAAAGCTTTCAAACCTACTATAATTACATGTATAATGGCCCAGAAGAGGGCTACTCTGACACTGAAAGTTGGTTCCTAATTCAGTTAACTGAATTAAATGACATCGAGATAGATCAAAATAAATACATTACCGAACTTATGCAGTACTATAACCAATTCCACGAAAAATTCGTAAAAGGTCGATTAAATATTGATCGGGAGTCAAGAAAGACGCTTCAAGACACAGTTGAAGAATATGGACGATTATTAAGCTCAGTTACGATCTATGCAAATATGCAGAGTATCGTGCAAACATTACAATTGAAAACCATACAAGATGGCAGTGCTGCCGCTACTCAAATTATTCCTAGCTACATTTCAATAGTTAGTAGTCCCAGCTCAACTACTGATGAATTTAACAATGCTCTTGCTGATGTCCTCGAAAATACTATCCATCTAGTAGAACTTTATAGTAACAATAACTGCATTGATGAAGATAGCGATATTATTTTTTCTTGCGTGGTAAATCTAGGACGCCGCAATTCACAAGTAGTTTCTTTAATGGAAAAAGGCGACGAACTTAATCTCTTTTTACAGCAGCAACTCCCAACAATTCGTAGCAAGTTTAAAACCGATACACAGAAAATTATGTCAACATTAGGGAATGGAGGGAAATAAATGACGCGCAATAAACAAAAACGTAAAATCATACTTCGCCTCTTTGTTTCCACAGGTGTAGTTATGTCGGTGGTCTTTGCTACTCTTTTGTCAATTTCGGCATCTGCTGAAGACATTGCTCTATCAGATACCTTCTTGCAAAAACTCATGGTTAATGCTATGCGTGATTGTTATTCCGGAGGATTTATTAGTAAGACGGTAAATTCTAACTCCTTCTCTAATGGTGATTACAAAGTATCAGGAATCTTTAGTACGATGGCCGATATTGATATGGTTTCAGTTCCAGAAGGTTTTACTAATTCTAATGTTACTGGGTCTACAATTTCTTGTAAAGAAGTTTTCAATGGAGCTGCAGGCATTAACGGTCTACTTGCACTTTATAAAGCTAATCCAACACTTGCCGACTTAGGTTTCATTTCCCAAGCAACCACAACTAACATGAACGAAGGATGTGTTTGGGGCGAATACGGTAAGGTCGAATCAGGCTCCTCAACTCCGACTTATTACGAAACTGATAAAATCTGCGTAACCTTTGAAGGTGATAATGGAGTAGTGACTACTGAAAACGCCAGCCTCAGCGCCTCTCCAAAGCCTGGTGACGTAATCCTGTACATGGGATCAGGAGGACCGTGCGCATCAGATCATTTCTGTTACGACATAAAAGATATTTCACATATCACAAAGCAGCCAATTCCTATCGATTTTTGGGGCGGCACTTGGGAAGATCTAGTTGATTCTTTCAATGCGGAACTATCAAGTGTAATAGACGGAGTAGGACAATCTAAAGGTCTAAGTTATGCTGGTACAAAGACCGAGGTTACGAATAGCGGTGAGGGTGGTAGCAACACTAAAACCCAGGTTAATAACGCTGCTAGTATTTTTCTTGGCCGCTTAACCAATTACCAGACTGGATTTGTTGATGATGCTTATTGGAATCAATTTAAGTTCTCAGACACAGACTTATACTACTTATATGACGCCTATTTCCATCAGTATCTCGGTAAAGGATTAGCAATCAATTATGATAGATGCTATGACACTAAAGAAGAAGTTCCGACCGAGCATAGGCATAAAGTCGGAGAAAAATGGTGCGAAGTCATGATTAACCCGAACGAATTCCCAGGAAGTACCAAAGTTAATGTTGTAAATGATTCACGTACTGGAGTTGACAATAAAGTAACGTTAAATAGGATAATTGAAATTCTTGATGACTCCACTATTAATCCCTTCGATGATGACGATAGCTATATACCGGGTACCGACCCAGAGATTCCAAGTGGATCTGGCGAGGAAGAAAATGTTGTTCCAGAAAATCGTTGTACGGATGGAGCCGCATCTCTTGGCTGGATCCTATGCCCAGTGCTAACTTTCGCCGCAAATACGGCCGATCAACTATATCTAACAATTGCCGAACAGTGGCTGGACATTCCCGCCGAAAAACTTGCAACCGGTAGCCAAATACACGAAAACTGGAAAAAAATACGTGACATGGCTAATATCGGTTTTATTATCTTAATCCTGATAGTCGTCTTGTCGCAAGTTACTGGAATCGGTCTTACAAATTACAGCATTAAAAAGATGTTGCCTACAATTATTGTTATGGCAGTATTGGTGAATATGTCATTTATTATCTGTCAATTAACCGTCGACATTTCGAATATTACAGGAAACGCTCTTTATGAATTATTTGATGGGATGGCTCATGCAGTCGGGCGGAGTGAATTTGAGTTTAGCGATTTAGTTAAGGGATTAGCAATGACTTTGCTCGCAGGTGGTGGATTTGTCCTTACATTTGGTCTTATGTCTAATAATGTTGGCGTTTGGTTAATACCTTTCTTACTAGTCTTAATTAGCTCAATTTTTAGTACTATATTCTTCTTTATTGTATTAGCTGTACGTCAAGCTGGGGTATATATACTGGTTATATTGTCGCCACTTGCTATTATTTGCTACTCGCTACCAAATCTTAAAAAATATTATGATCGTTGGCTAAAACTGTTTAGTAGCTTGCTTATGGTTTATCCTGTATGCGGAGTCTTAATGGGGGGTGGAAAATTTGCCTCATTCTTACTTTTGACTGGTAATGATGGTATTACGTTTGCGCTTGTTGGTTTATTGCTACAAGTTGTACCATTTTTCATGATCCCATCTCTCGTTCGTGGATCGCTTGCAGTTGCCGGTAATGTTGGCACTAAGATAGCTGGTTTTGGTCAAAAACTGGGCAGTATGGCGGGAAGGGGAATCGCTGGTACCGAGATTGCGAAGGATGCTCAGCGTCGTGCTACCATGCATGACTACGAACGTAAGGCGACTGCCCTCAAGAATGGTCGTGGCATTCGTAACCGTCTTGCTAGTGGACTCAATAGAATCGGTCTGACCGGTATGGCGGAAGGATTGCAAAATTCCAATAATCGATCCGCTGCGCGTTTTTCAGAAGCCTATAATAAAATGCAAAAAGAGAATGTCGCTGCCGATATGCAAAGTAGGGCATCCCTTATGCGGCCAGGTTCGGCTGAGTTAGAAAACTATATAGCTACCGAACAGCGCCGGCTCGAAGATCAACAAGCCGAAAATGCTGCCAACTATTATCGCAATAATTTTGACACCAACGATCTCTCGGGTATGGGTACGGAACTTATGAATGCTCTAAGCGCATACGATAGTGATCCGAATGATCCTAACAATATGGCAAATGTCCGCGCTCTACAAGATCTCCTTCTTTCAAAAGGTCCGAAAGGGCAAGGGGAATGGGAGAATGCGCTTATGAATTATGCTACAGCTCATGGTGCCACTGCTGCAACACAAATGGCTGCCAACTACATTACTAATGACGACAAGAAGTTAAGTATGGTTAAGGGCAACAGCCCGGTCGGTGGAACTTTGGCACAAGATCTTGCAAAGGGTACGTTTGCCGGTAGATCTGCGATCTTACAACGAGGCGCTGATAAGATGTCCGCCGCTGGCGCCGCAAAAGCTGGGGAGAACTTATACAACAGTATTTTGTCGGGTGTTGCAAATGGAGATTTCAATGGTACTAATGGAGCCAAAGCACTCGCTGGCTATGCAAATAGTATTCGACAAGCTTTCAGTGACGAACGTATAGCCAGTAGCATCAAGGACGAGGATGCTGCTCTTATGAACAAAGTCTTAGAGGCAGATTATAATCGACGAGCCACTGATTGGATGGCAGCAAACCCAGGAACCTCAATGGTGGATTACCAGGCTCAATTTGGTCAGTTTACGCCGATGTCGCCAGGTGAAAAAGCGATTCAACGCGAAATTGATATTCCTCAGGAATTTAAGAAATACGATTCTACCGCAACAAACATAGATCCAGCCGTTGCTGCGCTTGGTCTTCAAGATGGTCAATATTACTTCGATGATGGTACTGGCGCCAGAAAATTAACTAAAGACGAACGCAAAGAATTAAAACGCATTCGCGAGATAAATATTGATATACGAATTGATAATCGAGGGAGGAATCACAATAATGCTTCATAACTTAAGTTGAGATAGAAATTTTAAATTGCTTAAGATTGCTATTCTTAAGCTGGTGTGATACAATCTCCGCAGAGTGCATATTACCTATTCTGTATCTAGTATCTTTACTTTTTAGAAAAAGGAGGCAAGTTTGCTATGTGGTGTAAAGGTTGCAACAGTGCTGTTACTTATTACCTTAGTGATGATTTATGTGAACAATGCTATAAAATCTATAAAGACGAAATCAGTCGTAAAATTTATCCGCCAGGCTTTCTGGCCGATATAAGTGAAATGACTGAACTAGAATGGCTAGGATTTCGTGGGCTCTCCGATAAAGCAGAGAGCGAGGGATGGTCAAAGGGAAAATTACAAGAAGAAGTGCAAAAACTAACAGAAGACTACAATAAGTCGCGTTGTAGCTCGACAAAAGAGGCGCAAGAACAAAGGCAGCGAGAAAGACAAAAGCAACTGGCTAAGATTCGAAATAGCCGCCCATATTAAAACCGTCTCTACCTCATTCTGTCGCCGACGTATATGTTCTCATATATGTTGCCCACATCCGAGCTAGATCTAGCTCAAACCTGCGAATTTACAGGTATTTTGCCGCGTTTTGAATGTTGTAGAACTTATTCCGTTCTACTCATTCACCAAAAAAGTCTCAGGCTGCTCTATTCAGAGCAGCCTTTTTCTCTTGTAATACAATTATTATAATAACACTATTTCTTCGTCCGTAGCGGATACCTTCATGTTCCTAGTGGTTCTATTCGTACTCTCGCCATTAATGGCGATAATATAGCTAAGACTGCGGTCGATTATAGCTCCCTTGTGTCCGCTAATGTCTACCACTTCAGCATCTCATCTACAGATGTTTATACTGCCACTGGTCCATACTCTCGTTGGCATACCTACCCCATCCGCTGTCTAAGTATATAAATAAATATAATATCTAAAGTAAGACAAAAGTAGTTAGGCTAAAAGACTAGCTAGTAAACTTAACCATGTTATAATACAGACATGACTGAGTTAAAGACTAAGGCTCGTAAAGCTAAATATTGGCTTAAGCGCGACTTTTTCGTTTTTGATAATGTCCTCATTTTTATCGCGATTGTGCTCTGTTTGCTTTGGACATGGGGGACAATTGGCTCACTTTCGCGCAACTGGGCACTCGCACAAGAACTAATCAGCCGTCAACGTGAGCGTGCTTTATTGGAACTTGAAGTAGAAACCTTAGAACTTGAAAATGAATACTATCACTCCGCTGAATACCAGGAACTTGCCGCTCGTAAATATCAGGGTAGAAAACTTCCTGGCGAAACTATGATTTACCTTCCTTCTAACTCTGAAGCCGCTAAAACCAAACACGTCGCCGATGTTGTTGCAAGTAGTCCTAAGACCAAAGAAATGAGCAATTTTGAACAATGGATGGCCTTTCTTTTTGGTATGAAATTTTAGGATAACTTCCCTAAACTTACCTAAAATATGCTAAAATGAAAACATGAGCGGTTTCCGTTTTTTCAGTAAGTCATCAAACAACTTACGCAAAAAAACCTCAAAAGATCATACTCGCTCCGGTTTTACAATTATCGAAGTGATGTTATTTTTGGGCCTTTCTGGCTTAATTCTTGTCGGTGTGATCGCCGGTACCTATACGACTATTGCTGTGCAACGTTATAACGACTCCGTCCGTTCGTTCGCTGAGTTTCTTCGTCAGACTTATGCCGAGGTGATTAGTCCAGAAACGCTCGGCACTGGCGCATCTAATGATTACGCAATTTACGGTAAAGTTATCGTTTTTGGGCTAGAAGAGTCTAGCAGCCACCAAGACACTGTTTATACCGCAACATTAATTGGAAATACAGAAATTCCTAGTGGTAGCGGAACTTTTGCTGAAGAACTAAAATCCGTTGATGCGCGACTATTTTGTGGTAGTACCGAAGCAGAACTTGATTCTACCGTTGACCTCTACCATCCGTTATGGGAATCCAAAATCATGAACCCTGACAACCAACAATTCACTGGAACCGTCATTATCGCTCGTTCCCCGACATCCGGTACTGTCCATACCGCCTACAGTATAGAACAGTTTAACCTGAAGCAAAACTGCCAGCCCGACAACCAAAGTGCTAGCACCCGTTTCCATACTTTTCTCGACGAAAACCCTGGATCTTTTTCGACTCGCGAAGACTTAAACTTCTGTATTAAATCGGGCAATAGCAACATTGTTCGCGATGTACGTCTTCGAGCCGACGGCCACAATACTTCTGCAATCAACATTCTTTCCGACGACGATCCGGAGGTAAAATGTCGCTAAAAAAATCCTCATCCCACAAAAGAAGTCGCAAGACTACAACTATGACGTTACGTCATAGTTTGATGACGAGCTGTCGTGGTGATACGATTATTGAAGTTATTCTGGCTCTTACTATTTTTAGCCTAGTTACCGTTATTACTATTACAATGATGAATTTAGGTATTGCTAATGCCGAAAATGCCCTTGAAGTTACTACTGCTAGAAATGAACTTAACGCCCAGGCCGAAGCACTCCGTTTTATCCATAGTTCTTATATCTCCGAAAAAACTTTACCAACCTACAACGATCTTACGCAATCCCAAATCGATGCTGGCGAAAAGTATCAACAATATGCCGAACTTTGGAATACAATTATTAGTAATGCTATTAATCCACTCGATGCCGCCAATATTGGTATCCTTGACCTTGCTGGCACCGTTAATGATAAAGATACTACTGATACCATTTTTAGTACTAATGGATGTTCGCGAGTTTATGAAAATACCACTAGCGGTACGCTATTAAGTCGTAGTCATGCTTTCGTACTTAATACACGTGACCTTAGTAGCCTGACGAGCTCTGGTCGTATTAATATTGATTTATCATACGTTAGCGCACGTACGCATCCAGAAGTTTTTACCGAAGCGCCTCTTAATGCTCGCATTATTTATACTAGCGCAAACAACCCCGGCGCCGGTGACTCAACTACTCAATTTACCGATGGCGGCATTATCTATGATCGCGTCGCGCGTGCCGAGGGAATTTGGGTAGTTGCCGTCACTGATGGTAGTAGCATGCCCGAATATTACGATTTTTATATTGAAACTTGTTGGTATGGTCCAAATACTCGGAATCCTAGTGCACTCGACACAGTTATTCGTTTATATAATCCGGAGAATGTTTAATGAAAATTATACAAAATCCTACTAGCGTAAAAAAACTTACTCAGTCGACCAAAAAAGGTTTTACACTCGTAGAACTTTCTATTGCGCTCGCCTTCATCGGTGCTTTACTGATTTCAATCGCAATGATTCTCATTAATATCCTTGCCATTTATCAAAAAGGCCTCACCCTCAAATCGGTTGATAGCGTTGGACGTGGCTTAATTGATGAGTTGACATCTGCCATCAACACCGCGCCTTCCGTCGACACTACTAGCCTTTGTAACAGTCTTGCTAACTACGATGCCGAAAGCATTGCAGAATGTGAAAAAGATCATGCCTTCAGCTATATTTTTCATGCTAGTCAGAACGAGCGTGGGGAACAATACAACGGCATTTTTTGTACAGGGTTCTATTCATATATTTGGAACACCGCCTATGCCGAAAATTCCGGCGGCAATACTCTCCGACTTCGCTATCGCGACATGAGTGGAAACATTATTACGACTGAAGCTTCGCGACTTATGCGTGTCGAAGACAAAAATTACCGAGTTTGTTCCGCTGTGATGGACGCGAATGGTAAATATGATTCAATTTTCAGTTCCGACATGATTATTGATATTACGTCGCTTGCCCGTACCGGTGGTACTTTACCTTATTACACAAATCCGCCCATAGAAGGCATGCTTGAAAATTTTAATACATCAAAGGAAATGTCCGATCTCGGCCTCGCACTTTATGAGTTTACAGTTTTTCCAATTAGCCAAGATTCAGTTACGCTTCGCACATACATGTCCGGAACATTTATTCTCGCTACAATGCGCGGTGGTGTCGATATCATGCGCAGTGGAGATTATTGTAGTCCACATATGGTTGATGAAATTACTGGTGAGTCAGATGATTCCGGTAATATTTTGACGCTCGGTGCCGAATTTAATTATTGTGCTATTAATAAATTTAACTTTGCTGCGCGCACTGCTGGAATTTAATCCGAATATGTAAAAATGTATATGCTATAATTAAGTTATGCAAGTACTTGATCCATCTAAAACTAAAAAAGGTGTTGCCTCGCTTTATGTGGTAATTTTTGTCACTATTCTCTTTGGTGTTATCGCTTTAAGTTTTATTCGCATCATTCTTTCCGAAAATACTCAAAGTAGTAATGACGACTTATCGCAATCCGCTCTTGACTCTGCGCTGGTCGGTGTAGAAGATGCTAAGCGTGCCGTTAACCAATATTACCAATGCGTTAACGCTAGTGGCGATTCTGCAACTTGTGGTAGTTTATTTGGTGGTAACTGTGATGATTTTCGCCTTAAAACTTATTTGTATGGCGATACTTATCCTGGCGAAGTGTTGGTTCAGGAAAGTACTTCTAATAATGCCGACCAAGCCTACACTTGCGTCATTCTCGCTAATCGCGTTCCAGATTATCGCTCAACTTTAACCTCGGATACCCGGACACGCGTTATTCCGCTTGGTATCGGCAGTACATCCCTCAGCGAAGTTAAATCAGTAACATTTCGATGGTATTCCGAGATTAATGGTACAGATTTTCGTTTGAATAGCGACGGTAAACTTGGTGCCATTAATAATGCCACGACACCGCCGACTTTAACTCTTAGCTTATTAAAAACTGGGCCGAATATTGATATTAATAGCTTTAATAATAGCACCTCTACAAATTATAGTACGATGGTACTTTTGCCAAGTAGCGACAATTCGGCTGTTAATACAATTACCCAAGCCCAGATTAACGAAGCTGGTAACTCCGATATTGCAAATACCCCATTTTTGATTAAATGCGAGCATAATGAGTTTGCTTGTGAAGTTGAGCTTTCTGGGCTTGATTTTGAGGCTGGCGGTAACGCAATGCTTGTCGTTTCTATGCCGTATGGTGATACAATTACTGATTTTGCGCTCACCCTGCAAAAGAATGATGGTACTGTGATTGAATTCGAAAACGTTCAGATTAGCGTCGACTCAACTGGTCGTGCTAACCAACTCGTCCGCCGCATCGAAACTCGTCTCGATCCTGCCGATATTTTCTTCCCATACCCCCAGTACGAAGTTGAGCTAAGTGGAGATGACGACAATAGTCTTCGTAAAAACTTTTGGATTACCCAAAATTGTTGGACCGAAAATGGTCCATGCGATAATAATGGGCAGTTGTAAGCTCCAGCACCATCGTTTCTGACTTCTGTATTTAAAGTTACTGTGCTACAATAAATAAGAACTAACAAGGAGTAATACAATGGCAAAAGAACTTGACCGTTCTAGCAAAACCTGGAAAAATCTTGAAGCTGCGCTAGCTGGAGAATCGCAAGCCGCAATTCGCTATCAATATTTCTCTTCTCGCGCTAAAAAGGACGGTTACGAACAAATCGCTAGCATCTTTGATGAAACCTCACATAACGAAAAAGAGCACGCAAAAATGTGGTACAAGTTCCTACATGGCGGAGCTGTCGCGGACACCGCTAAAAACCTTGAAGCAGCTGCTGAAGGCGAACATTACGAATGGACAACTATGTACGAAGATTTTGCTAAAGAGGCTCGCGAAGAAGGCTACGATGAAATTGCTGTAAAATTTGAACAGGTTGCCGCTATCGAGAAGCATCACGAAGAGCGTTATATTAAGCTCCATAACAAAGTTGAACACGACATCGTCTTTAAGAGTGATAAAGTTACAGTTTGGAAGTGTCGTAACTGTGGCTATGTCTTTACTGGCGAACAAGCTCCTGAGATTTGCCCTGTTTGTGCTCATCCAAAAGCCTTTTTTGAAATCAACTGCGAAAACTACTAGATAAGTTACTAAGCTTATAAGTGAGCTAATCGACCTTTCAGTTTAAAGATTAGCTCACTAGCTTATATTCAAACATTTTTACCGAGGTATTATTTAATTATGGCCATAGAGCGCAGCATCGATACTGAAGAAATCGCCGAAATCGCAAAACAAGTTGCTGATCAAACTCACGAGCCCCATCGACTTGTTGACTCAAGCACAAACCCTGACGATTCTTCCGAGCAAGACGAAGAAGTTACGCTTCGTCCGCTTACGTTTGCTGATTATATTGGCCAAGAACGTCTAAAAACTAATCTTAAACTTGCTATCGATGCTATAAGAAAACGTGATGACGGCTCCGCATTGGATCATGTTTTGCTTTACGGTCCTCCAGGATTAGGTAAGACAACTATGGCAAACGTCATTGCTCGCGAAATGGGCGCTAATCTTCGTGTTACTTCTGGTCCAGCCATCGAACGTGCCGGCGATCTCGCTTCGATTTTAACTAATTTACAACCTGGCGACGTACTTTTTATTGACGAAATTCATCGCTTGCGTCGCACGGTTGAAGAAATTTTATATTCTGCTATGGAGGATTATAAACTTGACATCGTGATTGGTAAAGGACCTGCCGCTCGATCAGTTCGTCTCGATCTCCCCAAATTTACCGTCATTGGCGCAACTACGCGTACTGGTTCGCTGGCTGGCCCATTGCGCGACCGATTTGGCCTAATTCATCGACTTGAGTATTATAAAATTCCTGAGATTGAGCGCATTATTATGCGTACAGCGAACCTTCTTGGTACTGGTATCCAACCTGAAGCAACCAATTTACTCGCAACGCGCTCTCGCCTCACTCCGCGCATCGCTAACCGCCTTACGAAGCGCGTACGCGATTATGCTGATGTGAATGGTGACGGTTTTATCAATGTTGAACTTGCGCGATCTGCTCTCGAGATGATGGAGATCGACAATCTTGGACTCGACCCGGCTGACCGCAATATGCTCCAGCTCATGCTAGAGAATTATGGCGACCGCCCTGTCGGTCTTAACACCATCGCTGCCTTGACTGGCGACGAAGCCGCTACTATCGAAGACTATTATGAACCGTATATGCTACAGCTTGGACTTATCGAACGTACTCCGCGCGGACGTGCCGTGACAAAAAAGGCAAAAGACCATCTCGCGAGTATTTCTTAGTGGCAATCCAGGGTCGTGGATCTGCTGTCGATTCTATAGCAGAAAATTACCAAAAGTCAAGAGATAAGCATAATTAATCACTTGCTTTTCTAGAATAAAAGTCTATAATGTAACTATGGAAAATCCTTACGTTTTAACACACAAAGTACCAACTCATAAAGATTTTATCGATACTACCGAATTTGATCAATCAGAAATGCTTGATTTGGTTAAAATTTCAACTGCAATTCGCGATTACATTAAGTCTGGTAATACTCTTAATAATCTCTACCACAAAAATCTAGCCATGCTCTTCGAGCAAAAATCGACCCGTACTCGGGTCTCTTTTGAAGTTGGCATGGAGCAACTTGGTGGGCATGCTCTAAATCTCGCTCCTGGCGCCATCCAGCTCGGCGCCCACGAAACTATTGGCGATACTGCTGAAGTATTGAGTCGCATGTGTGACATGATTATGGCTCGCGTCGATCGTCATACTAGCATCCTCGAGCTTGCTACACGCTCGACCGTACCGGTCATTAACGGCATGTCTGATTATAATCATCCTACTCAGGAACTCGGCGATATTATTACTATCTTCGACCATTTACCTGAAGGAAAACCGTGGAACCAGACCAAAGTCGTTTTCGTTGGCGATTCAACACAAGTTTGCGCGTCACTCATGATGATTACGACTAAGATGGGAATGAATTTTATTCAGTACGGCCCTCCAGCTAAATGGCTAAACGATCATTATCTTCAAATTGGTCGTGCTAACGTTCAACAATACGGCGGTAGCGTTCACGTTACTGATAATCCCATCTATCTTGAAGGTGCCGACTTTATTTATGCTGATGTTTGGTATGGCCTTTACGACAAAGAAACTCCTAAAGATGTTTACATGCGTGAGTTTTATCCGAAGTATCAGGTCAATGACGAACTTCTTGCCCTGACTGGTAACCCTAATGTTAAATTCATGCATTGTTTGCCTGCTAATCGCAATGAAGAAGTTACCGATAGCGTTCTCGACGGTCCACATTCCGTCGCTTGGGATCAGGCCGAAAATCGTCTCACTGCTCAACGTGGTTTACTCGCTTACTTCGGTGGTGTTGCAGAGCCAATCATGGAAATCATTAAAAACCAAAAGGAGGGTAAATAATGCCTAAAAAACACAAATATAAATTTAGATTGTTTAGCGCCGTTCTTGCTACAGTCTGTATTATTCTCGTTGGTGACGCCGTCGCGCCGACCGCCGCGATTGGCAATTCACAATATTTCTGGTGGATTATTATGCTGTTGGGGTTCTTTGTACCATACGGTTTAATTTCTGCTGAGCTCGGTACACAATATCCTTCTGAAGGCGGCATGTATACCTGGGTAAAAAAAGCTTTTGGGCCGAAATGGGCAGGGCGCGTTGCTTGGTATTACTGGGTAAACTATCCGCTTTGGATAGCTTCGCTCGCCGACCTCGTCACGACCATCATTATGCAAATGCTAGGCTTCGAAATGACTTGGCCACTCATCCTTGCGATTCAAGTCTTCTACATCCTCTTAGTTAGCGTGCTGGGAGTTTTACGAGTTTCGCAAAGCGATGTTTTATCTAACGTTGGTGCCGTCGCTAAGTTCATCTTTATGGCTGGACTTGGTGCGCTTGGCATTTATGTGCTCTTTACGCAGGGAACTGCTAATCCGGTCAATTCCTTTACTGACTTATTGCCACTTGTTGAGAACGGTCACTTTAGTCTTACTGGACTGGGTTTTGTTTCCCTCATTATTTTCAACATGCTCGGCTTTGAGGTTGTCTCGACGTTTAGCGGTGATATGGAAAATCCTAAAAAAGAAATTCCAAAGGCTATTATTATTGGTGGAATTTTAATTGCAATTTTCTATCTTCTACCAAGCTTTGGTATTGGTGTTGCTATTCCTCTTGAAGAATTACAGACCGACACTGGGCTTATCGCAAGCTACGAAACTTTGCTTAGCATCATTGGTTTTTCTGCCGGTCTTGCTAAGGCGATCGTCGTTGTTGTTGGTGGGCTCTTCATTTATACCCTAATTGCCAACATTGCATCTTGGAACTTCGGTGTTAATTCCGTTATTGCTTATGCTGCCGAAGATGGCACTTTTCCAAAATCTTGGTCAAAACGCACCAAAGACGGTGTTCCGTATGTCCCCTCAATTTGGACTTGTATGGTTGCATTAATTATCGCGATTGGTGGGATTATTGCTGGTCAAATTAACGAAGATATTAGTAATCTCTTCTGGACTTTCTTCTCACTTAGTCTCGTAACACTTTTGCTTGCTTATCTACCAATGTTTATGGCCTTTATCAAGCTCCATAAAAATGGTCCCGCAGTTAAAGGTGGCTATTGGATTGAAGGTGGTAAATTTAAGATGTACGCTTTTGGGGTTATCCCATTCGTCCTTATCTTGATCGCCCTCTTCTTTACTCTCTTCCCTGAGTTTAATTTGGAGATGTTTGGTTATAACTGGCCACTTATTGTCGGCGCTTGTGTAGCTGTTATTATCGGTGAAATCCTGGTCTGGAACATGGGCCGCAAAACCCTTAATACCGGAAAGAAGAAAAAATCTCAAGAGTCCACTATAATTTCAATGCGTTAAAAAGGAAAACAAAACTATGCGAATTACAAATAGCACACCTAAAGCTGATGGCTTCTATATGCCATCCGAACTCGCCGAACATCGTTGCACATACGTGCTTTGGCCCGAACGTGAAGACAACTGGCGCAATAATGCTGATCCGGCTCAGGCTGTGTTTAAACAAGTTATTCAAACTATTGCAAAATACGAGCCTGTCGTAGTTGGCACAAACAAAGATCAATATTTGAACCTTCTCGAAATGAATATGTCGAATGTTCAGATCGTTGAAATTAGCAACAATGATTCCTGGATTCGTGATACCGGAGCTACTTTTGTTATTGACGGCCTCGGATCTATGCGTGCTATTAACTGGAAATTCAATGCCTATGGCGGCCTCGTGAATGGTCTTTACTTCCCGTGGGATCAAGATGACTATATTGCGACTAAAATGGCTGCAATCGAAGGTGTAGACTATTATCACTTGACTGATTTTGTGCTCGAAGGTGGATCTATTCATTCTGACGGCGAAGGTACAATTCTTACCACCGAAGAAACTTTACTCGACCCTGGACGTAACCCTGATATGACTAAGGAACAAATCGAGCAAATGCTCAAAGATTATCTTGGCGCTGAAAAAGTTCTCTGGATTCCAAAGGGAATCTACATGGACGAAGATACCAATGGTCATGTTGACAATATCTGTCAGTGGGTTGCTCCAGCTAAAGTTGCCCTCGCTTGGGAAGATAATGAGAATGATCCTCAGTACGAACGTTCAAAAGCTGCCTTCGATTATCTTAGCAGTCAAACCGATGCTAAGGGTTGCCCAATCGAAATCGTTAAAATCCATGTCCCGAATCCAGTCCTCATTACTAAGGAAGAATCTGAAGGCGTCGATGTTGTCGAAGGTACTTTCCCGCGTAGAGAAGGCGATCGTATCCCTGCCAGTTATTTAAACTATTACAATTGTAATGGTGCTGTCATTTTACCAACTTTCAATGATCCACATGATCAAGCAGCAATCGATACTCTCCAAGAGTTATTCCCAGACAAAGTTATTGAACCAATTTACGCTCGCGAAATTTTGCTTGGTGGTGGCAACATTCATTGTATTACCCAACAAGTGCCACGTTTATAGGTTGCAGAAAAGTGTCAATTAAATAAGTCTCCCTATTTGGTGGGACTTATTTAAAACTACCTATCTGCTCTTAAGTTGTTTAGTTTGTGATATGATAGAATTAATGATTATTATGAGAAACGGAGAAAACTATGACAAAACTTCATTATGATGGACCTATTGTTCTTGCTGTGCTTGACGGTGTTGGATTGCGTGCGTCGCGTAGCGGGAACGCTGTAGTTCAAGCACGTACTGAGTTTCTAGATAATGCTCTCGCTAAATACCTCAACATTCCTCTCCAGGCTTCTGGCGAAGCTGTTGGTATTATGCCTGGTCAAATGGGCAACTCCGAAGTTGGTCATAACGCTCTTGGTTCTGGCCAAATTATCCAACAAGGTATTGCTGGCATCGAAGCCGCTTTCAAAACTGCTGCAATTTGGGACTCAAAAGCTTGGCGAGGCGCAATTAATTTTTTGAAAAAGAGCTCCGGAAAGCAACCAACTTTGCATTTTTGCGGCATCTTCTCTGATGGTGGTGTCCATAGCGATATTAAGCATCTCGAGGCTATGATTGAACGCGCCTACGAGGAGGGAATTCGTCGTATTCGGGTACACTGCGTCTTTGACGGCCGTGATGTTGCTCCACAGTCTGAGCCAAAATACATTGAACGTCTCGAAAAATTCATGGCAAAGTTTGATGATGCTGATTTTCGTATCGCTTCTGGTGGCGGACGTATGGTCGCTACGGCCGATCGTTATGAAAGTAATTGGGACATGGTTAAACTTGGATGGGATATGATGGTTAACGGCAAGGCTCCGCGTACTTTTAAGTCGGCCAGTGAAGCTATTAAAACTTTCCGTACTGAAGATCCACAGATCCAAGATCAATACCTTCCGGCTTTTATTATTATTGAAAATGCTGCCGCAAACTCAACCCTAGCCGCTCGAGCCCAACTTGCAAAAGAATCTGCTGTTGATGTTGAACGCGGCGGTCAACCTGTTGGCACCGTAAATGATGGTGACGCTTTTATCTACTACGATTTTCGCGCCGACCGTGCTGTTGAGATTGCCACAGCCTTTACTCAGAAAGATTTTGACAAATTCGATCGTGGCGAACTTCCAGATATATATTTCGCCGCTCTTACAGAATACGATTCTGATAAAAGTATTCCTGAAAACATCCTTGTTCCGCCAGTTGAAATTTCTTCACCATTAAATACTTTTTTGGCCAAGAATAAAGTTTCACAACTTGCTGTTTCTGAAACCGTTAAATTCGGTCATATCACGTACTACTTTAATGGGAATAGCTATAAAAAAGCCGAAGGCGAAGAACAAATCGAGATTGCTTCTGACACTCAACCATTTAATACTCGTCCGTGGATGAAATCCGCCGAAATCACCGACGTCGTACTAGAAAATCTCGACAAATATGATTTTATCCGTATTAATTATCCGGGCGGCGATATGGTTGGACATTTTGCCGAACTTCAACCAACTATCATTGCTATGGAAGCTCTTGACTTACAACTTGCTCGTCTCGCCAAAAAAGTCGATGAACTTGGCGGCATGATGATTATCACCGCCGATCATGGCAATGCCGAAGAATTACTTGATGAAAATGGTGTACCAAAAACTTCTCATACTTCAAATCTTGTACCTTGTATTTTCTATGATAATACTAAGAATGCCAGTAAATATCATGACGCAAAAATTAAGGACGCTGGACTTTCTAATATCGCCGCTACCGTTACTACTCTGCTTGGCCTTTCCGATTACCCTGCGCCGTGGCGCGCTCCACTCATTAAGGCAGATTAAAAATTGAAGAATCGACCTTAGAATCTTTTAAAATATCTAGTTTGATGAAAACTAGATATTTTTGCCTAAGCAAATTTATAAAGAGCGTACTCCTGTAATATAAAGTTTGTTAGGCTTTCGTGTTATAATAAAGTTATGTTAATCGTTAGCTCACGTTTAATCGGATGTCCAGTTCTCAGCCTACATGTTGGTGGTAAAGTGGCAACCGTTGTTGAGCCAATTATAGATCCCCATACTTTAAAAATTCTGGCTTGCCGAGTTGAAGGTCCATTAGTTGGTCGCGAAGTTGGTGAAATTCTTCCTATGTCTAGTGTGCGTGAATTTTCACGTCTCGGTATGATCATCGATTCAACGGACGAATTTGTTGAGCCTGAAGAGATTATCCAAATCCGAGATATTATTAAATTAAATTTTGCTATTAAGGGGCTCAAAGTCGAAACAAAGAAGGGAATTAAGCTTGGTAAAGCTATTGACTATACGCTCGAGCCAGACACTTGGCAGGTCCAGCAGGTTATTGTTCAGCGCCCTTTCTTTAAAGCCGTGTTTGATCCTGAATTAACTATTCCTCGCACCCAAATTATTGAAATTACTGATTATAAAATTATTGTCAAAGACGAAAAAGAAACTATCAAAGCTAAAGCTAATAAAACCGAATTCTCACCCAACTTTATTAATCCCTTCCGTGAGCCAGATTTTGCTTCTGATGTAAAAACAACCAAAAATCGTTACCCATCGCAAAATCAATAGACTTCAGAAAAGTTGTATGTTTTACTGCGTTGAGGTGTATATGGGGCCATTAATGCAATATACGTTGTATTGCTAGGTAAGAATTAGACTACATCCACATATCCATAGGTTCACGTTTCGAGGTCTCAACCGCTTCCTTTGCCTGTTGAAAGTTAAACCCCTGCCGTACTAAATAACCAACCAATTGAAAATCATCATACTTGCGACGTTTCTTTGCAATGATTTTTTTAATTTCCTCATCTTCTGGGCGAGGTATTTTTTCAAGTGCGTTTGCTATAATATCCTGCTCAACCCCTTTTTGACGAAGCTCTAGCCTTAATCTCTTTTGGCTGATACCTTTTCTAATATAGCGATTTTCAACATAGTACTCGGCGAATTTTTGATCGTTTAAAAAACCCCGCTCAATTAATCTTTCGACTACTAATTCTACAACCTCGTCCTCGAATTCATTTAAAGGTTTTTTCTCATCACGTACTCGTTGCCTATTAAGTTGACGTCTTTTAATTTGCCGTCTTTTGAGATAGTTCTTTGTCTCGAGAACTGAGTGTGGACGTGTTAAAGCCCATTCCAGTGTTCGTTGATAAAGCTTGCCAAACTCGGATGCAGTTTGAAGTTCGGTTAATCTTTCTGGCGTAATCTTTTGACCAACTTTTACTCCAAAATCAATTACTTGTGTAACGTCCAACGAAAACGCAAAATGCCCATCCAAAAACACATTAACTCGATTCTGATCTCTTACCCCAGGATTGATTTTTGTTACAGTAAAGGTTTTTGATTCCTCTTCAAGTTTCAGCCAATTTTCCCCAACCGGACCTGCAACTTCTTCTTCTGAACCATAAATTGATTCCGCCGCCTTTCTTCTCAGTGCCGCTTCATCTAACTTTTGCTCCGCACCCTCCTCTTTTTCCGCTGGTGCCTCAATAGTCCCCGCCTCATCGCTACAAAACTCCCCCTTAGTATCATTTAACCCTTCAATTTTTAGCATTTCCCACCACCCTCTATACTCTACTCAGTAACTTCGTCGATTTCTTTGTCCTTATTACCTTCGCCACTATCTTCAATCAGCCCCATTGCAATTCGCACCTTCCGATCGATTTCTTCTAGAAGTTCCGGCCTCTCCTTTAGTAGGCTCTTCGCCGCTTCTCGTCCTTGAGCAATTGTTTCGCCATTATACTTCAAGAAAGCCCCTGCTTTATCCAGGATACCTTTCTGAATCGCCAAATCAAGAACGTCACCAACCTTACTAATCCCTTCATTATACATAATATCGAACTCAGCCGTTCTAAATGGTGCCGCAATCTTATTTTTAACAATCTTAACTTTTGTACGGTTTCCGGAAATATTTTCACCCTCCTTAATCTGTCCAATTCTACGAATATCCATACGTACCGATGCATAAAATTTCAGTGCGTTTCCACCTGTCGTCGTTTCTGGGTTCCCAAACATTACACCAATCTTCATGCGAATCTGGTTGATGAATATTACGGTTGCCTTACTCTTTGATATAATACCGGTCAACTTGCGCATGGCCTGTGACATTAATCGTGCCTGTAATCCCATTTGCGCGTCACCCATATCACCATCAATCTCTGCTTGTGGTACAAGTGCCGCTACCGAGTCAACCACGATTAAGTCTACTGCGCCACTTCTCACTAATGTTTCACAAATCTCTAGTGCCTGCTCGCCATTATCTGGCTGAGAAATAAACAAATTGTCCGTATCTACGCCAATCTTTTTCGCATAAGCTGGATCGAGCGCATGCTCTGCGTCGATAAATGCTGCTTGTCCGCCCTCTTTTTGTATTTCAGCAATCGCATGTAATGCCAGCGTTGTTTTACCTGAAGATTCTGGACCATAAATTTCAATAATTCTTCCTTTCGGGTAACCTCCACCGAGCGCCAAATCCAACGAAAGAGATCCAGATGGTAATAATTCTACATCAATCTTTTGGCTTTCTCCTAGCTTCATAATTGAGCCATCGCCAAACTGTTTTGTAATCTGTGCAATTGCTAAATCGAGCGCCTGTTTTTTACCAGCATCCTCTGCCGGGATCGCCATTTCTGATTTTGTAGTCTTCTTCGCCATATTACCTTCCTTTATTACTTATAATTATAGCATCTTTCTGTAGCTTGCTATAGAAAACCTACCCGTGCGCCCTCGGAAATACGCGTCTTTCGTCTGCGCGCTCGCGTATATGGCCACTATATATTAAAGTTATTCAAAAATACAAACATTAGCGTTTATTTTTTGTCACGCCGCTTAGATCCCACCTAGCGGTTGAATATCCGCGCCTAATTTGTTAAGTCTTTCAGCGAAATCTTGATAACCGCGGTTAATTGAGTATATATTCCTTAAAACTGATGTTCCTGGTGCTGCCAACATTGCAATTAGTACCACTACGGCTGGCCTAAGCGCTGGCGGTGCTACAAGTTCCGCCGCCCGCCAATTTGTTGGCCCCTCAACATAAACTCGGTGCGCGTCCAGTAACTCGACTTTTGCATTTAAATTCTCAAGATAGGTCACATAAACCGCTCGATTTTCAAACACCCAGTCGTGAATAAGTGTCCTGCCCTCCGCAGTCGCGGCAATTACTGAGAAAAACGGCAAATTATCGATATTTAGTCCAGGAAATGGCATCGGCGCAATTTTGTCAGTTGGTGCAATTAATTTTGACTTTTTAATCCTTAAATCAACTAGCCTTGTCCGCCCATTCGTGCTGTAATACTCCGGCGATCTTTCGATCTTTGCTCCCATACTCTTTAGGATTTCTAGTTCAATTTCCAGAAACTCTATTGGCGCTCTTCGAATCGTAAGATTCGACTTGGTTACTATCGCCGCAGCAATAAAGGACATCGTCTCAATTGGATCTTCCGCTGGCGAATACTCAACATCGGTGTTAATTGCTACCTTGCCTTGCACTTTTAGCGTTGTCGAACCAATCCCGCGTACTCGCACTCCAAGCTTCTCTAAGAAGAAACACAAATCCTGTACCATGTAATTCGACGATGCTCCCACAATCGTCGTCTCTCCAGGATAAAGCGCTGCCGCCATCAAAACATTTTCCGTTACTGTATCCCCGCGTTCAATCAACACAATACGTTTTGCCGGAAAACGTATATTAATTTGATCAATATTATCTATATCTTTCTGTTTAAGTCTTACTGGTTTTACGCTTGCTTCATAAAAACCACTACAACTTGTCGCGTCCACTTCTAGACCAAAATCCGACAAAGCACGCAGATGTGGCTCAATCGTCCTCGTTCCTAACGTACAGCCTCCAGCGTATGGTAGTTTAAATCTACGGAATTTATGCAGTAGTGGCCCCATAAACATCAAAATCGATCTCGTCTTTCGCGCCGCTTCAACGTTAATATGTTCAAGATCCAGCTTTTCTGGTGGGGTAATTTCTAGATCTTGATTGTCATTTACCCAACGGCATTTTACATCTAACGACTCTAAAACTTCGATAATTCGAAAGACTTCTTCAATTCTCGCTACATGCTTTAATCGCGTTGTCCCACTATTGAGGAGCGATGCACAAAGCAACGCTACTGCTGCATTTTTACTTGTATTAATTGTAGCTTCACCATGCAGTTCGCGCCCACCATGAATTCGATAACTTTGCGACACATTATCGTTAATCGAAAGAATCTGACTTCCTAGCGCTCGAGAAAGCTTTTGGATTAAATCCAAAGAAATATTCTGTCCGCCCTTCTCGATCCGATGAATCGCCGATTGGCTACTTCCGACCGCCTCTGCCAATTGGTTTTGGGTCCACCCTTTTTCCGTCCTCAGTCGCTCTACTACTTGTCCAATTAAAGCTTGATAACTTGGGTTCTGATTCTTCTTTACCATAATGCTCTCATTATATCACGATATCACCAGATGAATATCATTTTTTCTAAATATTCATAATAAGATATTAAAATCTTTATATTGTCCATAAAAACCCAATATTCTCCACCTAAACCCCAGAAATATAACCTTCTAACGAATAAATCGAAAACTCAGTAACCGCCCCATGATATATTAATAAGCTCTATTTATCTCCACAAACGACATTGTTTGCATGTAGCCAACCCTCGACACTTCCTCCATCCAGATATTCACCGTTAGTTCGTGCTACCCTCATGACCCCACCATCTTTAATGTAAGCGTCAATCGGATCCGTCACTACATATTCCTGATCTTTTGGTCCAAAGTTATTGTTGTTTACGTATTCTACGATTCGTTGTAATAATTCTGGAGACATAATGTATTTACTAACATTGATTAAGTTTGACGGCGCCTCCTCAACACTTGGCTTTTCAACTACACCTACCAACTTTCCGTCCTCGACCGACAAGACTCCATACTTATCAACCTGCTCTCGATCTACTTCTACCCCTAAAATTGCCGACTCATCTGCGCCACTTACTACGTCAAGCAATGAGCTACTCGCCGACTTTTGTCCAGGATTCCAAATAAAGTCATCCCCCATAAAAACTAGCACTGGCTCATTAATGTTATATTCTTCAGCCACCATCGCAATCGGTACCGCTGTTCCATATTTACCAGCCGGGTCTTGTGCTACATAGTGAATCTTTACATTATCAGGCAATGTTTTAGCAAGCGCCAAACGATCCTCTTTGCCTCGATCAATTAAATACTGATTTAAGGCGTTGTTGTCTTGATAAAAAGCTTTTACTTGACAAGGCTCAACGTTAGAAATAACCATATAGATATCTGTAACGCCTGCCTTAATTAACTCCTGTACCGAATAATCCACTAGCGGCCTATTCCCAACTGGCAACATCGACTTTTCGATGATTTTTGTGATCGGCAGTCTTCTCGTCCCCCAGCCTGCCACTGGAATAATTGCTTTTGTGATCATAATCCAACTCCACTTAAAACTGCCCCCATTATAGCATAGTTTCTCTAGTATGGAATAAGTAAAACTAATACCCCATCTAAAGTTCTATACATCCTCCAACTTAAAATCTCTCCTCGAGAACTTCACTAGCTTATCTCCTGGAAGGTTAAAACTTTTTCCTGTGCTATAAGATAGAATCGCTTGCCGAAAATCCTCCAACTGTGGTCTAGTGAGTCGACTTCCCGCCCTTAGAGTTCCCGCTCTTAGTAGTTCGATAGCAACGTTTTGGTCTAAATTTTTAAACCATTTTCTCTCCCAAGTTTGTCCCGTTACTGGTAATATTTCCGTAAAACTCTGATCGATCTCTTTTTTAAGTTGCTTTTGTTTTTGCCAAAGTCGCCAAATTTCTAGTTTTCGCTCAAACTCAATTTCGAATTCATTGAACTGTTCTCGAATTCGATTACGTAAATACTGATCTGAAGAGTTAGTAGGATCCTCTCGAAATTCTAAACGTCTTTTCGCCGCGTATTCAAAAATCGCTTGTTTATCCATTGGTTCATAAACTATCTCAGAATCTAGTAGTGGTCGTTGTATCCCGTCCGCATTGAGGACAGCTAACCCTCGCCAGCCGGTTCCTCGTATGAGATTTATTAATATTGTTTCCAAAAGATCATCCAAATGATGCGCTGTATATATTACGCCATTTTCGCCTGCTACTTTTTGAAGAAAATTATATCTCGCTTCTCGTGCCTTTTCTTCCGAGATTTTCTCTCCCAATTCTGCGCCATCAGTTGTAAATTTCAGTCCATACTCCGCCGCCTTTTTTCTAACAAATTGCGCATCCAACTTTGAACTTTCTCGCGTTCCGTGATCAAAATGAGCAACTATAATCGAGTCTTTCTTAAAGTTACGCACCAGAATATCTAACATCACCATTGAGTCCACCCCTCCCGAGATTGCTAAAACTCTTTTTGCCATTAGTAACTACCTTGTTCCGATAAAGCCATAATAGAATAATTATATCAAATGTGGTATAATTATCCTATTATGACAGCCGCCCAAACTGATAAAATTCGCAACTTTTGCATTATTGCTCACATCGATCATGGTAAATCTACTATTGCCGATCGTATGATGGAGCTCACCGGTACGGTTTCTGCGCGCGAGATGAAATCTCAACTTCTTGATAGCATGGAACTTGAACGCGAAAAGGGAATTACAATTAAACTTGCTCCCGTCCAAATGCACTGGAAAAGTTACGTTCTAAACCTTATTGATACTCCTGGTCATGTCGATTTTTCTTATGAAGTTTCACGTTCGCTCCAGGCTGTTGAGGCTGCTGTTCTTGTCGTCGATGCTACTCAGGGTATCCAAGCCCAAACTCTTGCCAATGTTTATCTCGCTCTCGAACAAGATCTATATATTATTCCTGTCATCAATAAAGTCGATCTCCCTGCCGCTGACGTCGAAAAAGTTTCCGCCCAAATCGTTAATCTGCTTGGCTGTAAGCCCGGAGAGATTATTCTTGCGTCTGGCAAAACCGGTCAAGGTGTCCCCGAAATCCTCGACACTATCATTGATAAAGCTCCGGCACCCCGAACCTTAGCATCTGGTGCTTCTGGGAATCTTCGCGACCAACGGGGAGCGAGCGAAGTGAGCAAGCCGCCTGTGACGACAGGCCGGCGCGAACGGGTCCCGGAAACATCAGATGCTAAGGTTCGGGTTGTTAGAGCTCTCATCTTCGATTCCTATTTCGACGACTACCGTGGTGTCATCCTCTACGTTCGCGTTTTTGAAGGTGAAATTCCTAAAAACTCCGAAATTCGCATGATGGCAGCTGCCACTAACGGTCTAGCTCTTGAAGTTGGAGCCCTGACACCTAAAATGTCTCCCCGCGACACCCTTAAACAGGGCGATATTGGCTACATCGTGACCAACCTAAAAACCACTCGCGAGGCTAAAGTTGGCGATACGGTTACTCTCGTAAAAAAACCGGCCAGCGAACCGTTGCCTGGGTATAAGAATGTTCTCCCGTTTGTTTATGCTGGATTTTTTCCAGTTTCTAACGATCAATACCAAGACCTCAAGGATGCTGTCGAAAAACTTGCTATGTCCGACTCGGCCTTAGCGTTTGAACCAGAAAACTCTCCTGTCTTAGGCTTCGGTTTACGAATCGGCTTTCTTGGATTGCTGCATATGGATATTATTCGCGAGCGTCTTGAAAGGGAATTTAACCTCGACTTAGTTATCACGAATCCGAGTACAAATTATGAAGTTACTTTGTCTGATGGTACGGAGCTCAATATCCGTTCCGCCTCTGATTTGCCCGATCAGTCTACCGTCCTCGAGATTCGCGAACCGTGGGTAAAAGGCGAGATTATTCTTCCACAAAATATGATTGGCGGTGTTCTGAATCTCATTAATGAAAAGCGTGGTCAACAAACTAATCTAAGTTATATCGAAGATCGTGCTGTAATTGATTTTGAGGCCCCAATGGCCAACCTCCTAACCGACTTTTACGACCAACTTAAGTCAATTACCTCTGGTTATGCTAGTTTTAACTATGAACTTTCTGATTATCGTGCCGAGGACCTAGTTCGTCTCGATTTTCTGGTTGGCGGTCAGCGTATTGATGCATTGAGTCTTATGTGTCACCGCTCCGAAGCTGACACTCTCGGTCGAGAGATAACTAAGAAGCTTAAGACAGTTATTCCTCGTCAGAATTTTGAAGTTGCTCTCCAAGCTGCCATCGGTGCAAAAATCATTGCTCGCGAAACTATCGGCGCTTATCGTAAAGATGTTACCGTAAAGATTCATACTGGTGATCGCGACCGTAAGGCGAAACTTCTCGATAAACAGAAAAAAGGTAAAGCTCGCATGAAACGTTTTGGCAAAATTGATATACCTTCCGAAGCTTTCACGGTCATGCTAAAGCGTGACTAGATATGAAAAATCCCCGTCATCATATAGACGACGGGGTTGTAATCGTTTGAACTTTACACAATTTTTCTAAAAACCCACTAACATCTTCCAATATGTTGTAAAAATTACAACATTTAATATCCATTTCTAACCTTTTTATGCTAGAATACAAAAAGTTGACCCAGCTTTTTGACGTATAATCGTCAATTACGCCATCTCTTTCATAAAACCAGCCAATTAGGCACGTAGAAAGCATAGCTAGAGGGCGGACTATGAACTATTAATCAAATTTTATTAAAACAGAAAGGATGTTTTCTATGCAGAATGGTGCAGAAAACCAGTATCTCGGCAAAGAAAAAATTTCAAAGCTACTTTTGAAATTCTCGATTCCGTGCATATTAGCTCTTCTTATTACTTCACTTTATAATATTGTTGATCAAATCTTCATTGGTCATGGTACAACCGAAGGTCTTGGTGCCGTTGGTAGTAACGTGCTAGTCACATTGCTAAACTCGGCATCTCCACTTTAATTACTCAACTTTCTATTGTTGTCATCTCGATGGCTTGTAATAAAATGCTTGCTGTCTATGGAGCTAATTCTGAATACGGGGCCAATGACCCACTCGCTATTATTGGTATCTGTATGAAAGTATTTACTATCGTTCTGAGTATTGCTATAGGTATCATTATTGGTGCGCAACCAATCCTCGGCTACAATATTGGAGCTGGTCAATTCGATCGTGTTCGTGAAACTTTTCATAAGTGCCTTACGACCACCATCATCGTCAGTCTTATCGCGACATTTGTTTTCGAGGTTTGTCGCAGAATCTATCTTGCTGCCATCAATACATGCTCAAACAACGTCGCGACTGTTAGCGGACCCACACCACCAACTTTAGGAGTAATTGCTGTTAAATCTTTTCGTTCCCGGACCACATCATCAACATCCCCAACCAAAAATCCACCTTCACTCGCCGTCCCCGCATCGACCACTACAGCTCCAGTTTTTACCATTTGATCTTTTATTAAATGAGGTTTACCGGTCGCACTCACGATAACATCATAATCCACTAATTCTGACAGGTCGCTCTTCGATCTAAAAACCGTTACATCGTATCCAGAACTTCTCCACATTCTCTCAAGCGGTGCGCCAACTAATCTGCCATGCCCAACCAATGCAATTCTTTTTCCGTTCAGATCTATATTGTAACCACTAAGCAACCAATTAATTGCCGTTGCTGTCGCTGATTCAAATTTAATTTCCCCTGTGCTCGTCCACTGACTCGCTAAACCATCCACATCTTTTAGTGCGCTAATTTCCTTAACCAACTCGTCCACATTACTCTCGCCCTTTAGCGGCAGCTGAACTATAACACCGTGTACGCTTTTATCGTTATTAGCTTCCTCAATTGCCGTTGCAATATCATTCCGCAACCAATCCTCCACCTCTACACCAATATCCTCCCCATACTGCTGCTTCAAACCCACATACTTCATAATCACCGGATCGTCATTATTCCGAATAATCACGAGCTTTGGCGTTACTCCACTAGCTCGCAAGCTCCTCGCAGTATGAGCTTGATTTTCTTTCATATATCCAGCTATTTCCGCACCATTCAAAATCTTCATTTAAAGCTCCTCTATTCCTTGTTGCCACCAATTTCAACTGGTTCTTGTTCAATTATATAACCAAACTTTTCTTTCACGGTTTCAATTATTTTCTGTCTTGCCTTTTTAAGATCATTATAACTTTCAGCAGTTTCATTAATTAGTACAAGCGCTGCTTTATCACTGATTCGAAAACCGTATAACTCCTGGCCTTTCAATCCGCAATTTTCAATCAGCCAACCCGAGTTAATTTTTCCAGTACCATCCGCATTTCTCCAAACTGGAATTCCTTTAGCTTCTGCTGCGTCTACTCCAGCTTTATCAAGATAAACATTCTTAAAGAAACTTCCTGCGCTTGCGATTAACTCCGGATCTGGTAACTTGCTTTCGCGAATTTCTGTCACCAGCCTTCGAATATTTTTCGGCGAAAAATCCGTTTCGCCATTTTCATCAATTTTTCTCTGCAGGGAATTATAAAACGGTGGTTTTAGTTGATCCTTTTTTAGTCTAACAGTTACACTAATCACGAAAAATCTTCCAGCATCCTCACCACAATTAAATCTAGTGCAACGATACCCTAAATTCATCTCATGTTTTTTAAGAACCTTAAAATTATTATCCTTAGCATCAAAAACCTCAACTTCTGTCACTACTTGTGCTAAATCCTGTCCGTACGCTCCGATATTTTGAACCGGCGCCGCACCCACCGTTCCTGGAATCGCGCTCATTGCCTCAATTCCCGAATAACCTAGTTCAGCTGTATTTTTAACAAAATCGTCCCACACTTCTCCTCCCATACCAACAAATTCAGTCTCCGCTTCATCGGTCTCGCCCTTAAAGTCTTTAATCGGAATTACTTTTCCGTCATGCTTTACGAAAATCCCTTTTATCTTATTCAAAATCACAACTCCATCAAATCCGCCGTCTCTACCAATCGTATTCGCTCCGCCACCCATAAACCAAGTCGGTAAATTACGCTCTTTTGCAAAATCGTGAGCCTTCTTTACATCTTCTGGAGTTTCAACAACAAGCACGAACCTTGCCTTCCCGCCAAGACGCATCGTGGTTAGTTCTAAAATTGGTATATTTTCTCGTACTTCCATCTTCCTTTAATTATACCATAATTTCACCTATCAAAAGAACGTAACATCTTTACAAAATATCCAAGATTATTAAATTAAACAGAAAATTTCCATTTGTCATGTACGAGTCATATGGATTTTATATAAACAATGCATGGATACTTATTTAGAAACCATACGAGCAGCTTTTTTCTTTTTTCCTTTCATTGCTTTCTTCTTAAGTATCCCTTTCATATTATGGCAATATCATAAGTTGGGCTCAATCTCATTTCTTAAGTCGGTCATATTCTACTGTTTTGCTTTGTATCTTACTTGTGCATATCTGCTCGTCATTCTACCTCTACCTAAAGTCGAAGAAGTCGCGCGTATGACTAGCCCGCGGGCACAGTTAATTCCTTTCGATTTTGTTGCTGATTTTATTAAACATAGCAAATTCCAGCTTTTTGATATTTCAACTTACCTTCCAGCACTTACTGAATCCTATAGCTATGTGCCACTTTATAATATTTTATTAACTATTCCATTCGGAATTTTTTTACGATATTATTTCCAACTCAACTTTAAGCAGACTATCATCGCGACATTTTTACTCAGTTTGTTTTTTGAGCTTACGCAGCTCAGCGGTCTGTATTTTATCTACCCGCGTGGCTATCGTCTATTTGACATAGATGATCTTATTTTAAATACTTTTGGTGGGCTGATTGGTTTTCTAGTTGCTCCAATTTTCATAAAGATTCTCCCAAGTCGTCAAAGCCTCGATGCTAAAACTCGCCTACGCGGTCGTCAAGTTTCTGGTTTCCGTCGCACGGCGGCATTTTTATTTGATCTTATAATTTTTCTAACCTTATTTACGATCCTAGATTTTACTCTTTCCTCATCTTTCAAAAACGACTACATGCCATTTCTTATCGCAGCCACTATTTATTATTTTTTAATTCCTCTATGTCTCAAATGTGGCACATTTGGTATTAAGTTCCTCTCACTCCAAGTTGTCGATTCCGAAAACTCTACTAACCTTGCGCAGTTTTTTCTCCGAGAACTAATTTTTACAGTCATCTACTTAATTTTACCAATGATAATCTTCATCATCCTTGAAAACCTTTTTACACTTACTGTGTATGAAGAATTTATTTTTTTCATCTTTTGCATAGCTTATTTTATCTTCTGTGGCATCTCGGCTTTACGTTTTATTTTTACGAGTAAGCCAATGTTTTATGAAAAAATCAGCAAAACACATCTCGTAAGTACTATTATCGACGAAAATTCATAATTTTTAAATTCACGGGTTTAGTATAGTATATAGGTAAACCAACACAAAAATAGACTCTGAATCTCAGAATCTATTTCGTCCTAATCTTAGTTGGTGAGTTGGGAGGGACTCGAACCCTCGACACCCTGCTTAAGAGGCAGGTGCTCTAACCGGCTGAGCTACCAACCCGTACATCAACATTATACCACTAACTTCCTTAAAAGGGAAGACTTTTGCTTAACAAATACCTAGTCGTGGTACACCCGATAGGATTTGAACCTACGACACCTGGCTCCGGAAGCCAGTGCTCTATCCACTGAGCTACGGGTGCGCACCCTGCTATTATAGCACACCCTCTTATAATTTACGGCGAGATCCTTCTTTAGGATTCCAGCCCATGTTGCATCGTCCATTGGCGCTAAAAATGTTATAATGATTTTATGGATAATTATTCTACATCTTCTGCTGGTCGTGTTACTCCAAACTCGTCTTCTCCTACGTCACCAGTAGATCAAAACCCGCCTGCACCACAATCTCTCTCAAGTCATACCGCCTCCAAAGCTCCATCATCCACTCCGCCTCATCTTCTTCGCAATATCGTATTAGTCGTCATCAGCCTTATTATAATTATCGGTATTAGTGTACTGGCTTGGCTATACTTTGATGAGCAGGCAAATCGTCGTCTCGATGCTGAGTCGGTACACTTAAAGTCTGATCTCAGGATTAAATTCGGGAGTGAAGCTAAGGTTTCTGACTTTCTAGAAAGCTTAAATGGTAGCCTGGTGAATGATCATACAGTAAATACCGATACTCTTGGCGAAACCGAAGTGACTTTTGAATACATTAACTCCAAAAATCGTCGTCATAAAATTAGTTTTACCATCAATGTAGCCGATCTTGTTGAGCCAACAATCTACGGCCTCAACACGTATACAGTATACCGCGATTATACTGGCGACTTAACAGATTTAATGTTAAGTGGTGACGACCTAGATGATACCCCAAATCGTGAAATTTTCGGTGACTACGATCTTAGTACTCCCGGAGCGTATAGTTTAGAATATATCGTTACTGATGCAAGTGGTAATGTTGCCACGCATCCTTTTACACTAAATGTTGTTGTCCCTCCTACAGATAATAATGGAGAAACTTACACTCCGGATACTTCTGAGCCACTTAAACTCTCCGACGTTATTAAACTGCATAAATCCGATCATACTAAAATCGGCATCGATGTATCACAGTGGCAAGGTGACATTGAATGGTCAAAAGTTAAATCTGCTGGTGTTGAGTTCGCATTTATTCGTATTGGTTATCAGGTTGGTTTTAATGGTGAACTTATCTTGGACCCATATTTTGAACAAAATATTCGTGCTGCCGAAGGTATTGGTCTACCAGTTGGTGTGTATTTTTATTCATACGCTAACAGCATTGAACAAGCTATTGAGCAAGCTAACTGGATTGCGGCAAAGCTACAAAATTATACCGTCGAACTTGGTGTTGCTTTTGACTGGGAAAACTGGGGCGATTTTAATTCTGCTGGGATGAGTTTTCGTACAATTAGAAAAGTCGCTGAGACTTTTCTAGATCGGCTTGACGAGCATGGATATAGAGGAAATCTCTATAGTAGTAAAAATTATCTCGAAAAAATTTGGCAGCCCAATCTCTGGTTGCCGGACCGCTATGATATTTGGCTCGCGCAATATTACGATCGAGTTACCTATGAAGGCGATTATTGGATTTGGCAAATGAGCGACAGTGGGGAAGTACCCGGAATTTATGGCGCCGTTGACTTGGACATTATGTATCTAAATTAATGCGACTAACAATTTGCGAACGAATTAATTGTCGTATTGCGCTAAATAAATACGGCTTAAAAACCGCCAACTCTAGTGGCTCCGAATATAAGATACAAGAAAAACATGTTGAACTTGCCAACTCAATAATCATATAAAGCAGAATTCTTGGATTTTTTAAGGCTATTCCGCAACGCTCCGCTGCAATTGATAGTGCCCGAATTATATCTGCATCACTACTTGATAGAAATTCATTCATTTTGTGATTAAAAATCCCGAGCGACAGATTTTTATCAATTAATTTCAGCGCTTCGCGATTATGTGCTAAGACGTCCACCACATAATCAATCACAAACACAACTTGGTCTTCAAACTTATTAATATTTGTTTGATGTAGAGCGCTTAACGCACGCTGAAATAGCTGGTTGGATTTTTGCGTAATAATTTGTTCACGTAGATCGTCCTTGTCTTTAAAATAAAGATAAAAAGTTCCTTTTGCGACACCCGCTCGTTCAGCAATTTCCTGAATTGAAACCGCATCAACACCCTGTTCTATAAAAAGCTGATACCCGGCATTCAGTAAATTATTGTATTTCTGAGCCTCTTTTGCGAGCTGTTGTTGTGTTTTTTGAAAACTTGACATAAGACCATAATAACTATAGAAGAAAGCAATGTCAAGTTGCTTTTGTGACAATAAAATGACTATAAGTCATTTTACATATTGACAAAACAAAATAATAGGAATAGAATCAATAAATATAAAATGACCATTAGTCATAAAATTACTCTAATCTAAGAGTAAAGTTATATAAAATATTAAAATTAAGGAGTATAAATGAAACGAATTAGTGATTTCATCTGCAAGCATCGGTGGCTTGTTGCGATCGTCTCGGGACTTCTTTTAGTTCCAGCCCTTTTTGGGTACCTCGCAACTAAAGTAAACTACGATTTACTCGTTTATTTACCATCAGACATCGAAACTCTTGAGGGACAAGAAATTCTTACTAACGAATTTGGCATGGGCGCCTTTTCAGTAGCCATAGTCGAAAAAATGCCTACGAAACAACTTCTAGAACTTGAGGAGAGGATTCGCGACGTCGATACGGTTAATCAGGTAATTAGTCTAGCCGATTTAACTGGCACGACCATTCCAACTGACTTCCTACCGAGCGCCATTCGGGAGAAAGTTGCGCATGACGATACTCAGCTCATGCTGATTACTTTTCGAGAGGGGACAAGCGACGAAGCGACCTTGAATGCAATTGAGGAGATTCGTCAACTTGCTGGCGAGCAATGTTTAATCGGTGGTATGAGTGCTATGGTCCTCGACACGAAACTACTATTTAATGAAGAGACAATAATTTACGTTTTGATTGCCGTAGGGCTTTCACTTCTAGTCTTAATTCTTTGTCTAGATTCTTTTGTCGTTCCGTTTTTAATGATTGGTAGTATTGGTATTGCGCTCCTATTTAATATGGGTACCAACATTTTTCTTGGCGAAATATCTTATGTCACTAAAGCAATTAGTGCCGTCTTACAGCTCGGGGTAACGATGGACTTTTCTATCTTCCTTTACCATAAATATGAAGCAGCCAAAAAACAAGAAAAGGACAAACTTGTCGCAATGAGCTCTGCGATCGTAGCCACTGCTTCATCGGTAGTTGGTAGTGCTTTAACTACTTTTGCTGGCTTTCTAGCGCTGTGTACAATGAGTTTAACTTTGGGCACTGATATCGGTATCGTTATGGCAAAAGGTGTAGTACTGGGAGTTATTTGCGCAGTTACAACTTTCCCAGCATTACTGCTAATCTGTGATCGGGCTATTGAAAAAACTAAACATAAAGAGCTACTCCCTAAGTTTACACAAGTTAAAGATTTTATCATTAAACATTACAAAGCGATCCTTGCTGTGTTTGCGGTATTAATTATTCCAGCCTACTACATACAGTCACAAGTTGAAGTATACTATAAACTCGACTCATCAATTCCTGACAGCTATGGTTATACCAAAGCGATGCGAGCACTACGTGAGGATTATGGACTTGAGTCACAAATGATGATTCTGACCCCACGTGAAATGAGTAATGCCGAAATTTCTGCCATGACTAATGAAATTAATTCCGTTGATGGTATTGATGCCGCGTTAAGTAGCAGTATGTTGACTGATTATGGACTTTCCCCGGATCTACTCAGCGATAATTTGAAGTCGCTTTTTGAAACCGAGAACCATTCAGCGGTCCTTGTCTTATCTAACTACGGCATTGCAACTAATGAGCTTAACGAGCAAATTGCTAAAATTAACGAAATTGTCGATCGTTACAACGCCAAAACCATCGTAGCTGGCGAGGGGCCGCTTATGAAGGACCTCGTTGAGATATCCGATCGTGACTTTAAGAACGTTAATCTCGTTTCTATAGCTGTCATCTTTATCATTATGGCTCTAGTGTTACGGTCTATTTCGCTTCCTGTTCTTCTCATGGCTGCAATCGAATTTGCTATCTTCCTGAATCAAGGCTGCGCCTTCCTCACAGGTACGGAAATTCCGTTTATTGCCTCGATCGTGATTGGTACCATCCAGCTTGGCGCCACTATTGACTACGCTATTCTTCTTACTACAAAATATCTTGAAGAACGTCAAAATGGAGTTGATAAAAAACGCGCTGTTAGTACCGCTCTCGCAAGTTCTATTCAATCAATCTTTGTTAGTGCTATGTGCTTCTTCGGTGCAACGATTGGTGTTGGAGTTTTCTCACAAATTGATATGATCGGCTCAATTTGTACGCTTATCGCTCGTGGTGCAATCATTAGCATGGTGGTTGTTGTTACTGTTGTTCCAACTTTGCTTATCGTCTTCGACTCCATTATTCGTAAAACAACTTTAGGTTTTAATAAACTACCAAAAACGGTAGACTAAGAAAGGAATATTATGAAAAAATTTAATCGAAATCTCTTTGCTCTATTTACTGCGGGCGTTGTCGCCACGGTACCGAGTTATGCAAGTTACGCTTACTCGCAAGACGAAACAGTCTATGTTAAGCTACAAAGTACCGGTGAAGTACAAAATATCTCGGTAACCGAACATCTTATCAATGATGATAAAAAACAAGAACTTATCGATCATAGTTTTCTAAAGGATATCGAAAACTTGAATGGCTTTGAAACTTTTACCATCGAGAATAATAGTGTGAAATGGAATGCTGCTGGTAAAGATATTTATTACAGTGGTACAACCGATCAAAAACTTCCTATTGAGTTAAATATTAGCTATAGACTCGATGGGGTTGAGAAGACACTTGATGATATTATTGGCAAGTCTGGCAAGGTTGAAATCCGCCTGTACTACAAAAACCTATCCAAAGTTGGTAATTTATATACTCCATTCGTTGCTGCTGTTGCCACTACACTTGATGAAAGTAAAGTTAGCAATGTTCACGTTACGAATGGTAAAGCTACTAGTAACGGACGCACAATTGCAATTGCTGCTGTAGCTGCACCTGGACTTTATGAAAGTCTTGGTCTTGATGAACTAAAAAATAGTGACGAAGTTGTTATTAGTTTTGAAACAGAAAAGTTTGAACTTGGTGAAATCTACACTATTATTACTCCAAAGATTCTTGATAGTGCTGATTTAAGTACTTTTAGTGAACTAGACGATTTATATGCAAAAGTTGGTCTATTATCTCAAAGTAGTAACAAGCTTGTTAAAGGAACACAAAACTTAAAGCTAGGTATCGACGAACTTCGCGCAGCGGTACTAGCTGCAAAACAACAGGTCACTGTTCCAGAAATGATGCTCGGCGAGGAAACTATTTCCAGAATTGCCAATGCCGCCGCATCCGCCGCTGCTCAGCAAGTCGAAGCACAACGTGCTACAATTTCTGCTGGAGTAAAGCAACAAGTTGAAGGCAACGAAATTCTCATGAATGCTCTTAAACTCCAGGCCGCTGCCATGTGTCAAGCTCAGGCTGGAATGGTTTGTCCAGAAGCAAATGTAAACAGCATTCTCACTCAGCTTGTCGAAGCGACTGAATCAGCTATGATAGAAAATTCTATGACACTCGCCCGTACTACAGCGCAGCAAACTGCAGCCACAACTGCGCGTGAAGTTGCGCTGCAAATTTCTAGCGCCGTTCAATCCGAAGTCGGCCCAGCTTTAAGTGGTGCGCTCGATATGATGATTGGTGGCATTAATCAACTTGCCAAAGGTGCCAACGATTTAAGCGCTGGTATGGCACAATTTGATCGCGAAGGTATTCAACCACTTGCTAACTTTGTTAATGGTAAAGTACGCGTTACGACTACTCGACTTAATCAGCTCACTAAGCTTGCCGATGATTATAATAACTATGCTGGCCTTGCCGACGACGTGCAGGGAACTACAAAATTTATCATGATGGTTGAAGGTCGTAAATAATCTCATAATCTCTAAGCGGCGCGAAATAAATGGAAAATTTTGCGCCGCAGACGGTTCACTTTTCGAATTAACTTATAAATAAAATAACGACCGTTCCTAATTGGCAAATCCCAAGTTCCTGCGTAATCAACTTGCTCACCACCAAAAGATCTGCCACTTCTTATTAAGATTATGATTCTAGTATCGACTTTAATAGGTCAAGTAACTCTTGTTCATTTAAACCCTGTGTTTCGATCGTATAATTATAACCATTCAATATGAAATCGGCATAATAGCGTTCTGTAATCTCCTCGTCGCTGTAACTTCCATCAATATATTTTGGCTGTTTAACTCGAGCTAACAAAACTTTTTGTCCGCTTACTGTTGATAGTTCACCATTCGGTGCATAAATTTCACGAATAGGTTCTCGATCTTTTGAAAAACCTATATATACTGAACGTTCATCGTCGTGCGTTTTGAAAGCATAATTTAACAACTGATCGTATTCCTTGCTATAGCTTCCGTCGCTAAGAATGCTTAGTCCATAGTAGGCTTGAATTATAAGTTTTTCCTTTAGCTCTCCAGGCAATGACAGCTCCTCTATTCTTACTACGGCATCCGATATAATTCTTTCCTCATCTCGCGCATCAAGTTCGCGTACATCAATGGCTAAACAATCAGTACTAAATCTAATGTCTTCGTTAAAATAAATACTATCCTTAGCCAGCTGTTCTAAGTTCTGTGTCGTGTTGGATGTTATGGGTATACTTTCATGACTTCGCTGCATAACGAAACAAAAAACCAATAATCCACCACCAATTATTAGTAAAAACAGGACCAATAACATCGGTTTCGCCTTGTTTGTACTTTCTGATATTCTTGCTAATTTTTCTATCTCATCCGCACAATCATCAAGCGTTGCGCCTCCTTCCAGGCATTCCAAAATTTCCACTACACGATTGGTATATTTTTGTTTTTGTAGTAAAAGCTCTTTTTGATTATGATAAAAATTTCGTCGGTCTAATTCTTGATTTTTGACTAAATCTTGAATCTCCTTCAATTGAAATCCTAACGTCTTCAAAAAAAGAATCTGCCGTAGCTTTCTAATATCCGTGTCACTATATAAACGGTAACCCGCATCTGTTTTAGTGCTCGGCATCAGTAAATTGATTTGATCGTAATATTGTAAGGTCCGCACACTTATTCCACTAAGTTTAGCTTCTTGTTAAGAACTGATGAGTCTAGTATAAGCTATAACGTAAGGTAAGAGTCAACCTTTTTCTTATAACTTTAAATTAACTCTGAGTTTAAATAGTAATAGTATTCCAGAAGTTCTCTCGAATAATTTTTGATTACTGCCAGCGCCGGACGCTTAGTCTTTTCATCTCGGTCCGATCGAGACGGCACTACAAGCATTCTAGTAATTCCGATTTGCTCCACAAATGCTGGATTATGGCTAACCATAATAATCGTCCCACTGTAATCTTTTAAGTTTTGACCAATAATCTTTTGCGTTTCCGGATCAAAGTGATTCGTTGGCTCATCCAAAATAATCAAATTTGCGCGCTGTAATAATATTTTACAAAGCGCCACACGCGCCTTTTCTCCTGGCGATAAAACTTCTACCTTTTTATAAATGTCATCGTCGTAAAACAAAAAGTTCGACAACATTCCACGTAACTCTGTATCCGTAAAATCATATGAGCTAACATTTTCAAGAATTGTCCGCTTCTCATCGAGAATTTCTAATTCTTGCGCATAATATGCGATTGTCGTATTTTGACTTAAAATTATTGAACCTTCATGCGGACTTAGTTGCCCGACAATTAGTTTCAATAAAGTTGATTTTCCTACCCCATTTTCACCCACAATTAAGAAGCGTTCTCCACGCGTCAAACTAAAAGAGAGTCTATCATACAAATCATTTCCTTCATTATAACCAAAAGTTAAATTTTGTACTTCGAGTGGTGTTTTTCCGCTTTGCTTTGTAGGTGTGATTTGCATCGTGACATGTGCGTATTCTTGCTCACGCGTTCCAAGCTCAGCTAACTTTTTCGCCAAAACTTTCTCACGTTGATGTCCCATACCAATTAACGCCGTATTTGAGCGTTTGGCTGCTCTCGCCCTAGCCACGAACTCACTCAGCCGTTTAATCTCACGTTCCTGTTCCGTGATCCGTGCATCCTCAGCAGCTTTTTCTTCTGCATATTGCCGCCTAAAATCGTCATAATTTCCGCGATAAACTTTCATTTTATGTGTCGATTTATTTACGAAAAGAATCTTATTTGTAATCTGATTCAAAAATTCAATATCGTGCGAAATCAGTAGCACCGTTCCATGATAATTTCGCAAAAAATTCGCGACAAATTGTTTCGTTTCAACGTCTAAATGATTAGTTGGTTCATCGAGCAGTAAGAGTCCAGCATTCTCAAACAAAACCCGCGCAAACGCAACTTTTGACTTTTGACCTCCCGAAAGCTCCGCCATTTTTTGATCCATCAAATCTGCCAGATTCGTCTTTTCTAAAATCTTTAAAAGTTCATAATCAAAATTTTCTATATCATATGAATCTATCAAATCCTGTAATTTATTAATCCGTTCTAAAATAACTTTACTTTCCGGATACTTAGCTAGTTTTTCGTACTCTGCATTCAACTTAATCTGCAAATCATCCACCGGTCTTCCTGCCGCTACGTATTCCCAGACGGTAATATTTTCATGTTCCTTTGGAATTGTAATTTCTTGCGGTAGATACCCAACCCTCAAACTCGGCAAAACAATCTCTCCGGCATCAAACTCCTGCTTTCCTAAAATAATTCGAAACAAAGTTGTCTTACCGGCTCCGTTTACTCCAACAATACCAGTTTTATCATCATTCTCAAGATTAAAGTTGCAATTGTCATAAACAACTTTTGTACCGTATGCCAGATTTAAGTTCGTCGCTTTCATCAAATATTCTTTAATTCAATCCGTGGTACACCGGATAGGATTCGAACCTACGACCCTCTGTTCCGAAGACAGATGCTCTAATCCACTGAGCTACCGGTGCGTACATATAATTATACTATAAAATTATCACTTCAGCAGATTTTCTCCTAGAACCACTTAACTTATCATCGTGTTATAATATAGTCTATATGGAAAAACTACTTGATTATTTTACTCCCGACGAGTACGACTTGTCTTTACAAATCAATCGACATCACGAAATTATGTCCGGTAAAGTCGAAATTCGCGGCTATGTACATGCTGAAACAATTAAATTTCATGCTGTTGGGATGCAAATTCGCTCGGTTCATTACCTCAATATGGTCGGCACTCCTTATTATGAAGAAAAGGGACTTGCGTGTACATATGATTATGATGGTGAAACTATTTCAATTCCAATTACAGCAAAGATGGTCCCTGCTTTCTATCGCACCGATCGTGTTAATGATTTACCCGCCTCGAAATACGATTTTGGAATTACTTTTATAATCGAGTTCGAGGCTAAACTCGATCATAATATGGAAGGCTGTTATCTTTCGACCTATATGCATAATGGCGAAGAAAAGTGTCTGGTGGCAACTCAGTTCGAATCTCACTACGCTCGTCAAGCCTTTCCATGTATCGACGAACCCGCCGCAAAAGCCACTTTTCACCTCAAAATTGAGCTTGAAGATGCCCATTCAGAAGACGTTGTGTTATCCAACATGCCTTGTCACAATATTTATGGCAATACGTATGCTTTTGCGCGCACTCCAGTTATGTCAACTTATCTTCTCGCCTGGGTTGCCGGTCCTCTCCAAAGTGTCTCGACTATCAATAAAAATGGCACGAAAGTCTCCTCATATTGCGCACTTAACCAACCGCTCGAATCCTTACTTTTTGCCAACCAAACCGCTGCTCGTGCGCTTGAATATTATGACGAAAAATTCGGCATTAAATATCCACTCTCAAAACTTGACCAAGTTGCTTTACCGGATTTTGAATCTGGCGCTATGGAAAACTGGGGACTTGTTACTTATCGTGAATCTATGATGCTGACAACTTCGAGTGCCTCATTATCTACTAAACGCACAGTCGCTACTACGATTACGCATGAACTCGCTCATCAGTGGTTCGGAGATCTCGTTACGATGGCCTGGTGGGATGATCTTTGGCTCAACGAATCTTTTGCTAGTGTTATTGAGTATTATGCAGCGGATGCAATTTATCCAGAACTTAATGTTTGGCAAGACTTCTTTACGGGTGACTGCCTTGCTGCGTTACGTAGGGATTGCCTCCCAGGTGTCCAAGCCGTGCAGCAAGCTATCCATCATCCATCAGAAATTGCCACACTATTTGATGGGGCCATCGTTTATGCCAAAGGTGCACGTTTGATTTTAATGTTAATCCGCCTGATGGGTGAAGCAAAGTTTCGTCAAGGTGTTCGCTACTATTTCGATAAGTTCCAGTACCAAAACACCACTGCAGATGACTTATGGAACGCCCTACAGTTATATGCTAATTTTGACATCAAGAACTTCATGCATACTTGGATTACTCAACCCGGATATCCAGTCCTGGCTCGTAAGGATGCGTCGTCTGTGTCTTTGAAAGAATCTCAGTCTTCTTCAATTGGTATTGGCGCCGACTTTGACGAACATCGTTTCTTGATTACGGGTGATTCTGATGATACAAAATGGCCTTTACCAGAAATTTTTGATGACATGTCTGGCCACTATCTCATTAACCTTTCCGACCAGGAATTTAATCAGAAGTTAGTTAAATTCGACGAGCAGTCGCTCGAACAAAAACTTCGCGTCCTTATCGATCGCATGCTTCTTGCTAAAACTCCCGATGTTCCATCTTCCTCGCTTCTGGATTTACTACCACATTTTATCCATGAAACTTCTCCGGCCGTTTGGGATATTATTATCGATATTATTAATGATCTAAAACTTTTCTGCCCACCCGAAACCGAGTTTGCAGCTAGTTATAAAACTTATCTGCAGAAGCTTCTAAAAGATCAGTTTGAAAATCTTGATTTTGGTAAGCTGACAGATACTGATCGAACCCATATTCGCAAACTCCTCGCCGGCGTTGCGTACTATATTGAAGAACCTACAATTCTTAAACAACTCGCAGGTCTATATCAGGATAATTTATCTTTGCTTAACCCAGAACTGCGCATATATATTATTGGAGCAAAATTACTGATCGACGAAAACTTAATTTTTGACCAACTTTTAAAGAAATATTCTGAAACTTCCGATCCTGATTTAAAATCCGATCTCCTTTTTATCATTGCGAGCTTTCCTCGCGAAGCAGGGAATCTTAAACAAGCTCTCGCCTTGCTTGACCAGCCCGACATCGTACGACCCCAAGATCACATCTTTCTGTATATTTATTTAATTCGTAATTATCGTGCACGTGCGCAAACTCTAAACTGGTTAATTGATCACTGGGATTACGTCAAGACCATTTCTGGCGAAAAGTCCCTTGATGATTATATTCGCTACACTTCCGGTGCACTTCGTACAGATGACGAAGCAAAAGTCTTCTATGACTTCATCGACCCTAAAACTGAAGACCCCGCTCTTGCTCGTGGTATTAAAATCGCCCACACGGACATTGATGCTCGCCTCCGTCTTATCGAACATGATACGCCAGCCGTCGAAGCTAAACTTAAAGAATTAACTAAAGGAGAATAAATATATGGCAATCATTTGTGGTGGTGTCGTCGAGAAAGACGGAAAATATCTTCTAGTCCAGGAATCTAAAACAAAATGTTATGGCAAATGGTGTCTGCCGGCCGGGCATCTCGATATTGGTGAAACTTTATTCGAAGGCGCTATTCGTGAAATTAAAGAAGAAACGAATTGCGACGTCGAATTGACCGGCATCTGTGAAATTGACAATCAGCGTCGTCAAGACGATATCTTTGCTTCATTTGTATTCGCTACTAACCTCTTAACTGATACAGTTAAGCCGCAAGCTGGTGAAATCCTTGCGGCAGAATGGTTTACTTATGAGGAAGCTATTGTTCTTGGCGACCAACTTCGTGCTCCAGAATGGATTATTTCCGCCCTTACGAACTATCGTGACGGCAAGATAATGCCTTTGGATTTCATTGACATTACCACGAAGAAAGAGGTCCAGTGAACCTCTACTTCGTCCGTCACGGCCAAACTGACTGGAATGTCCAACACTTAACTCAAGGGTGGAAAGATATCCCGTTAAACGGAACCGGTATCAAACAAGCTGAAGTTTTGCGTAACAAACTCGCCCAATCTAGCCTAAAATTTGATGCCGTTTATTCCTCGCCTCTTCAGAGGGTCCTTCGCACTGCTGAAATTGTTACAGCCGGGAATTACGAAATTATACCCGATGACCGCCTGAAGGAACGTAACTGCGGCGAATTTGAGGGTAAACCCAGGGAATCTATTTTTAATCATTGTAATATTGATTTTCTTGACCCAGTCCTTAATTCCAGTGCCTTCGGTGTTGAGTCGATCAATGACATGACTGCCCGCGTTCGCAACTTTCTCGACGACTTAAAGGCTAAATACTCTGAAGATGCCAATATCCTCATTTTCACCTCTAATGGCGTCATGCTCCGCTCTCATATTATAATCACTGGCGACCCTGATAATCCTAGCCAAGAGCATCTTCCGAAATTCGCCAATTCCGAGATTTACCCCTACAAAATATAGTATAACTATTGACAAAAAGCATAACCTGTGATACAATGGAAATAAGGAGGTATCTTCTCCTCGAATTGTAGCCTTTTTAGCTAAAAAGGAATCTTAGCGTCGACTAAGATTCCATCATCGCTATTTTGGTTACAAGCCTTAAAAGTTAGTTGTTATTGCCTGTAATTTTTCCAAAAATAGAAAAGGAGGGGATTTTCTATGAAAAATCCGAAGATTATGCCTCGGCCCTATCAGGTCGAATGTCTCGACGCTATTTCAAAAGCTGCCGAATCAGGCCTCAAACGCGCTCTCGTCGTCATGGCGAGTGGCTTAGGCAAGACTTTGACGTCAGCTTTCGTAATCGAGCAGTTCTTTGCCGGTCGCGAATTTGGTCGAGTTCTAGTCCTATGTCATTCTGAAGTCATTCTTAGCCAGTCGAAAGACAAATTTAAAAGTTATTTTGGTGAAGAATATAGCTACGGTATGTTTACTGGTCATGAGAGAGCAGTTCGTCGAACCGATTTTCTCTTTGCGACTTTTCAGACTATGAAAGAGCATCGTAAGGAGTTTTCGAAGGATCTGTTTAGCTACGTTGTGGTTGATGAAGCTCATCATAGTCATGCTCGCACCTATTTTCCCACGATTAAATACTTTAAACCCGAGTTTCTGCTTGGTCTCACTGCTACCCCTGACCGTCTCGATGGTCAGAATATCGAGGAGATTTACGGCGAGCCAGTCTATAAGCTGGATTTCATTGAGGCCATGAGTCGAGGTTTGCTTGCTGAATGTGATTATCAGCTCGTCCTTGACGACATGTCTCAAGAAAAACTTGATGAATGTCTCAAAAATGACAAGAAAATGCCCATCACGCAACTCAATCGCACGATTTTTGTGCCCAAGCGTGACGAGGAGATTGTTCGGTTAATTAAGCAGTACTCTGCTGAACAATTAGATTCGAAAACTATGATTTTTTGCAAAACCATCGAGCACGCTAGGTGCATCACTAAAATGATGGGTGAAGATGCTGTCTTGGTTCATAAGGGGCAAAGTAGTTTGACGAACGATATGGCCCTTGAAGCCTTCCGTAGCGGCAAGATTCGCGCTATCGTTTCAGTTCAGATGCTGAACGAAGGCGTTGACGTGCCGGATGCTAATGTGATTGTCTTTTTGCGCAACACGGTTTCCGAGAACATCTTTTACCAGCAACTTGGTCGGGGTACGCGTCTCTTTCCTGGAAAGACCAAGGTAAAAGTGTTGGATTTTGTGGCAAACTGCGAACGTATCCAAGCTGTCCTAGAGCTAAAACAAAGGCTGGATGATTTCCAGATAAATGCCATCAGTGACGGATTAACACATGGCGCCGGTGAGGCTGATTCTCGTGAAAAGTTCACTCTCAATATTGCCACGCCAGAATTTAAAGTCAGAACCATAGATATTTTTTCACTTTTGGCGAAAGTTTGCGCATATTTTTATTCTGACGAAACGCTAATCAAGGACTACTATAATAAAGCGCAAGAGCTAGGAGGGCGTGGTCCAACCCAAAGCGAGATCGACGCTGATCCAAAAATGGCTACAGCTACAACATACCGTAACCGTTTCAAAACACTAGAGAACGTTGCTAAAATGGCAGGAGTTCCCTATGTTAGTTATTACTATAATGACGAAGAACTTCTGCAGAAACTTCGTGATAAAGCAGAAAGGGAAGGTAAAACAACATTGACTAAAAGAGATATACTGTTAGACGAAAGCATGCCTAACCCTGATACTTATAGTAATCGCTTTCATGGATTTGGTAATGCCCTTAAGCTGGCGGGCCTGGAATATGGCTTTGTTGAACCGTACTCTGATGAGGAATTGATCGAGTTGTATGTAAAGAAATCCACGCAGACTAACGGTGAAGCCCCAACGACGGCAGAAGTAGATGAAGATCCAGATATGCCAAGATCCTGCACGTATCTTGCGCACTTCAAAAGTTGGGAAAACCTTCGTAAAAAGTCGGGCTTGAAACGTAGAACGAAAGACTGGGTGCATGCGACTGATCAAGAAATATTAGACGTTCTAATTGCTAAGACGAAAAAAGATGGCCGTACCCCAACATCCAAAGATATTAAGTTCGATTCAAGCTTACCAAGTTTTGAGTTGATTGTTAAACGGTTCAAAAGTTATGACAACGCACTGAAATTAGCAGGTTTAATTAAGTCTCCTCGCAGAAAGCCAATACGTTCAACGAAACGCGCCGAATTAACTAATGAGAGATTAATAGAAGCAGCGGCCAATATAGTGAGAACGAACCGCAGGCCACTCACTCAGAGTGATTTGGAAAGCACAATGTCCATAGCTGGCTATTCTGCATACCGACGCCGCTTTGGTGGAATAAAAGCCATTAATGACGCTGTGGGTACCAAAAGAATACTTGCAGAACTTCAAAATGACAGCTAACTTAACCGATTTTCCCACACTGAACCCTAGTAATAGGTAGTAGGTGTGGGATTTTTCATGCAAAATCCCCAGAGATATGCGAACTCTCCAAAAAATATCTAAAATTACCTATAAATTCTCCTCATGATATAAATTTCGATTTTAAAAACTTGCCAAAACTCTAAAAAGTATGCATAAAAAGTATTGACTAAATAGAAAAAGTATGATAAAATGGAAAGATAAGGTTGCTAAAAATAACCTTCGAAGTCGTAAAACACTACAAAATTACCTATGTTAACGCAAGAAAACTTAAAAAAGTCGAAAAATCTTTAAAAAAAGTGTTGACTTCATAGTATTGACGCGCTATAATGAGGAACAGTTAAGCAAGTTGCCAGAAAGCAACCTCTGTATTACGATAGAAATATGCGAGGTAATCTATCACTTAGATTTACTAAGCAAAAGTAGATTTCGAATTAACAATTTGAGACAACGATGAAATGATTTTTCATAAAAGAAGAATCAAAATTGTAAGACGGAAATAGTAGTCGATTAAACTTCGATTGCTAGTTAAGTCAATGCATAAAAAGGTACATAAGGGCACTGATAGTGGATGCCTTGACAATCAATACCGATGAAGGACGTAGGACTCTGCGATAAGCCTCGGGGATCTGAGAACAAGAGTTGATCCGGGGATTTCCGAATGGGGAAACCTAGCACAAGTCATGTTGTGTTGCATTTACCTGAACACATAGGGTAAATAGACGGGAACCAGCCGAACTGAATCATCTTAGTAGGTTGAGGAAAAGAGAATAACCAATGATTCCGAAAGTAGTGGCGAGCGAAATTGGAACAGCCCAAACCTTAACATAACCATACGGTTTAACGGCCAGAGTTATGAAAGGGGTTGCGAAATAAGATAATTTATATGTTGAATGTTTCTATATGGAGCATTTAGCATATAAACCAACAGCGTTAACTGAGCGGATAATGAGAAAACCTTTCAAATCGTAGCGGAAGTTTTTGGAATGAAACGCCAAAGAAGGTGAAAGCCCTGTATGCGAAACGGTTTGAGGCATTATATATCTTTTTTCAAGTAGGACGGGGCACGAGAAACCCTGTTTGAATCCGGCAGGACCACCTGCCAAGGCTAAATATATTGATTGATCGATAGCGAACTAGTACAGTGATGGAAAGGTGAAAAGAACCCCGGGAGGGGAGTGAAATAGATCCTGAAACTCAGTGCCTACAAGGTGTCGGAGCGGCTTCGGCCGTGACGGCGTGCTTTTTGTAGAACGATCCAGCGAGTTAATGTTGTCGGCGAGGCTAAGTCAGTTGATGGAGCCACAGTGAAAGCGAGCCTGAATAGGGCGACAAGTCGGCAGTATTAGACCCGAAACCGGGTGACCTAACCATGAGCAGGTTGAAGCTGCGGTAACACGCAGTGGAGGACCGAACCGGGGTACGCAGTAAAGTGCTCGGATGACTTGTGGTTAGCGGTGAAATGCCAATCGAACTCGGAGATAGCTGGTTCTCCTCGAAATAGCTTTAGGGCTAGCGTTGTGCAGTAGCATTCGGGGGTAGAGCTCTGAAAGGGTCTGGGGCCGGCAACGGTACCCATCCCTATCAAACTACGAATACCGAATGTGTAATCACGGCAGTCAGAACGGCGGGGCTAAGCTCGTCGCTCAAAAGGGAAACAGCCCAGATCATCGTCTAAGGTCCCTAATTAACACTAAGTGGGAAACAAGGTGAAGTTTCTTAAACAGCTAGGATGTTGGCTTAGAAGCAGCCATTCATTTAAAGAGTGCGTAACAGCTCACTAGTCAAGAGATTTTGCGTGGAAAATGTAACGGGGCTAAGTGTTAAACCGAAGACATGGATTGTTATTATGATACGTCATAGTGGCAGTGGTAGAGGAGCGTTGATATTGCGGTGAAGTCAGATTGTAAAGTCTGGTGGAGCGTTATCAAGTGAGAATGCTGGAATCAGTAACCATAAGACAGGTGAGAATCCTGTCGGTCGTAAGAGCAAGGTTTCCAAGGGCTACAGTAATTGTCCCTGGGTTAGTCGGTCCTAAGCCGAGGCGCATCAGCGTAGGCGATGGACAACAGGTTAATATTCCTGTACAGGTAGTAGTTGTTGACAATTCACGGCGAATGACTAGAGCGGATTAATGGTTTATCCGTCCAAGTTTCTAGGGAACTAGAAATGAGTGAAAGATGTTCTTCGGAATATCGATTCTAGGTGAAGCGCTGGCTAGAAAAGTTGATCAACTTATGCTGCTGCCTACCGTACCGCAAACCAACACAGGTGCTCGGGTCGAGTAGACCAAGACCTACGAGAGAACCTTCGCTAAGGAACTCGGCAAAAAAGCGTCCGTAACTTCGGAATAAGGACTGCCCTCTCATTAAGATGAGGATTTGCTAGAGAGTTAGTGAATGATTAAAATGGTTGTTTTGTACCTAATACAATTCAAGACCATCTTGTCGAGACACTTATAAAACTCTTAGCAGCTCAATCATCATTTTGATGAGAGGGCCGCAGCTAAAGAGCCCACGGAACTGTTTATCAAAAACATAGGTCTCTGCTAACGCGAAAGCGGATGTATAGGGGCTGACTCCTGCCCAGTGTCGGAAGGTTAAGGGGAGAACTTCACGGTTCGAACTGAAGCCCCGATGAACGGCGGCGATAACTATGATCGTCCTAAGGTAGCGAAATTCCTTGTCTGGTAAGTTCAGACCTGCACGAATGGAGTAATCATGTGGGCACTGTCTCGGCGAAGGCCTCGGTGAACGTGCATTGGCGGTAAAGATGCCGTCTGATCATGCCAGGACGAGAAGACCCCATGGAGCTTTACTACAACTTTGCATTGATTGTTGGGACATTTTGTGTAGCATAGGTGGAAGACTTTGAAGCAGATACGCCAGTATTTGTGGAGTCACAGGTGAAATACCACCCTGAGTGTTTTAGCAGTCTCACTCTTGACGTTATCCGCCAAGAGGACCGTGCATGGCGGGTAGTTTAACTGGGGCGGTTGCCTCCTAAAGAGTATCGGAGGCGTTCAAAGGTTGGCTAACTACGGATGGAAATCGTAGTGATAGTGTATGCGCAAAAGCCAGCTTGACTGTGAGGGCTACAACCCAATCAGACACGAAAGTGGGAGCAAATGACCCGCTGTATAGAACTTCGGTTCAATTTACGTGGGAAAGACAGCGCACACGGATAAAAGTTACCCTGGGGATAACAGGCTGATCGCGCCCAATAGTTCACATAGACGGCGCGGTTTGGCACCTCGATGTCGGCTCATCACATCCTGGAGGGGGAGCACCTTCCAAGGGTCCGGCTGTTCGCCGGTTAAAGTGGTACGCGAGCTGGGTTCAGAACGTCGTGAGACAGTTCGGTTTATATCCGGCATGATCGTCAGGAATTTTGAGGAGATTTGCCTCTAGTACGAGAGGACCGAGGTGAACGAACCTCTAGTGTATCGGTTGTGGCCACCTGCTGCATTGCCGAGTAGCTATGTTCGGAAGAGATAAGCGCTGAAAGCATATTAAGCGCGAAGCCCACTCCAAGATAAGAATTCCCTACGGAGACTCCAGAAAGAAGATCTGGTTGATAGGCGCAAGGTGGAAGTATGGTAACATATGGAGCCGAAGCGTACTAATAGGTCCATTGCCTTTTTATGCTCAAGTCATCGGGTTTGTGCTATATTGCAAGAGCCGTGATGACTTGGATAACTTAACTAGCAACCGGTGTTTAATCTGGCAGAGTCTTAAAGACTAAAGCCATATAAAACACCACAGTAAGTTTTACAATTTTCATCTACACCATCTAGTTGTATGGACATCAAGAACAAAGGTTTTGACACAGAGCTTAAAGCCTTGAACCTAAACCCTATCTTGGTGCCCATAGCGCTGGGGAAATACCTGTTCCCATTCCGAACACAGAAGTCAAGCCCAGTAGCGGCGATTATACTGCCACAAGCGGGAAACTAGCAAGGTGCCAAATTATACGAATAAGCCACCCAGACGGGTGGCTTTTCGTCTTTGCGTAGATCGTATATAATAAAGCTATTACAAAGGAAAGAATTATGTATGAAAATCTATATAGCCCACTCTCGCGAATTTGACTATGAAAAAGAACTCTATCGTCCAATTCGCTCTAACCAAAGTTTACCTCAAAGAGACATCATCTTACCCCACGAAGATGGGCAAAATATAAACTTTGGGCGTGAGTTTTACTCTCAACTTGATTTAGTTATCGCTGAAGTAAGTTATCCAGCTACTGGCTTAGGTATTGAGCTTGCTTGGACCTATGATGCGCATGTCCCGATCGTTTGTATTTCGAAGTTAGGAACACGTATTTCCGGATCACTGTATGCCGTCTGCGATCACTTTGAAGAATATATTACCCCAGAATCCCTAATTAAACTAGTCGAGAATATTATAAGGCCTAGTATCATAAAAGCCAAATCATACGATTAGATTAATTTCCGTAGTATAATAATCATAGAAAGTAAGACTTCGGAGTATAATATGGAGAATATGGATAAAATAATTGAGCAACTGATCGATCATCAAGATGTCTGTTTTCTAAGCTTCATTAATGAGAATGGTTTTCCTACAACCCGCGCTATGTTGAATCCGCGCAAACGTCACGGAATCAAAGAGTTTTATCTCACGACAAATTCAAAATCTCAAAAAGCTCAAAGATTATCCATAGAGCCTAGAGCTGGATTATACTTTTATGACCGACCGACTTACCGTGGTTTGGCTCTAACTGGCACTGTTGAAGTAATTCATGATCAAAATATTAAAAATGAAATTTGGCGCGACATGGATACGATTTTTTATGAAAGTAACACTGATCCAGATTATTGTGTCTTAAAATTCACTGCCGAGGCAGCTCGTTACTACCAAGATTATAGCTCGACCGATATTAAACTTTAACCTATGTCGCCATTCTATGTCTGAAAAATCCGTCAGTACTACTAAGTCATTAGACCACCAAGTATATGATCTTGACCCAACTGTGACACCAGAAATGCGAGATCGGCTTTTACAAAAGTTAAAAACTTTGCCGGCCTCACCTGGAGTCTATTTCCATAAAAGCGCCAGTGGCGAAGTTATCTACGTTGGTAAAGCTGCCGTCCTTAAAAATCGTGTGCGCCAATATTTTCATAAAACTGGTAAGGACATTAAGACCGAAGCTTTGGTGCGTGAAATTGCTGATACAGATTGGATTGTCGTCGACACCGAGATGGATGCGCTTTTTCTTGAATCAGAAATGATAAAACGCTATAAACCAAAGTGGAATATTTTATTGCGTGACGACAAGACTGTTAGCTATGTTCGTATTGATATGAAATCTGAAATCCCGTACGTTAGCTTTACTCGTACACCCCAAGACGACAAAGCAACTTACATTGGACCATTCTATGGCAAAACGGCCGTTGAAAAAGCTTTACGAATTATGCGCAAAGTTTTTCCGTATTACGATAAGCCTTATGATGGAAAAAAGACTCTACATACCGATCTTGGTTTGACACCGGGGATTGAAGTTGGTCGCACTACGCCCCAAGAATACAAAAAAAACCTTCGTAAACTACGTTTATACTTGGAAGGTGGTCGTCACAAACTTCTCAAAGATTTAGAAAAACAAATGCTTGATGCCGCAAAGGCGGAAAAATTTGAAGAAGCTGCCGAAATTCGTGCACAACTTTTCGGTCTGCGTGAGCTTCAGAAGAAAATTGTTTTTTCTGATAAAGAATTCCTTGATATTTCGTCCGACCAAGCGCTTAGTGATTTACAAAACATGCTTAATTTACCCGAGCCACCTCGTCGTATTGAGGGTTATGATATTTCTCACCAATCTGGAACAAATGTTGTTGGATCTATGGTAGTTTTCACAAATGGCGCTTCCGATCGCTCTGAATATCGCAAGTTTAAACTTCGCCAACAAAAAAATGACGATACCGCTAATCTTCACGAAGTTATTGAGCGACGATTAAAACATTCTGAATGGATTTTCCCAAACCTAGTTATTTTAGATGGTGGTCTAAATCAAGTAAATGCCGTCAAAGATTTACTTTGGGCTCATAATATTGCTGTCATTGGTCGCGATAAATCCGGCGATCACACACGGAATGCTGCCGTGCGTATTATTATTCCGGAGCATGCAAAAACTAATAACAGCGACGAGGCTTATCGTACAGTGCTTTTACGACCAGATTCACACGTCGCAAAGCTTATTGCGCGCATCGACGATGAAGCGCACCGGTTTGCAATTACTTACCACACTCTCCTTAAGCGTAAGAATATGCTCCGTTAAATTTTATCAAACTATAACACAGTAAGAATCTGAGCAAAGAAATCCTATTTATTATTTTTCCGAAGTGATGCAATTATTTCTAGAACGCAGTTCTATGATATAATGAGCCTATGATTCGTAAACAAATTTTTATCTTCATTCTTCGCTGGGCTGCTTCGAGCCTCGGTATGTACCTTTGTATCACTTGGCTCGGCACTATTAATCCCGCCGAGTCGGAAACTTTTTTTACCGAACCCTGGGTTCTCTTTGTTGTGGCTGGTCTCATCTTTTCAATCATTAACTCTATCGTAAAGCCAATTCTAAAACTTTTTTCCTTACCTCTCGCAATTTTAACGCTTGGTCTCTCCTCGCTTATTATAAATACCGCGATGGTACTACTAACAATCTATTTACTTCCAGGTGTCGAAATGCCGATTTGGGGCGCAGTCGTGTCAAGTATCATACTTAGCACCGTTAACGGTGTTCTAAACATTTTTATTAGTTAGTAACCTTGATTTATTGGAGACACGGAGTATAATAATAAGTATGGAATTGGGAACATTTTTTCAGAGTTTAACTTTCGTTTCAGCGATTTTAACGATTTTACTAATCCTTTTGCAGCAACGCGGTGCTTCGCTCGGTGCCGGTTTCGGTGCATCTGGTGAGCTTTACACGACACGTCGCGGCTTAGAGAAATCTATTTTTAGCGCAACGGTTATTTGCTCAATTGTCTTTGTTGCATCAATCCTGTGTATACTTTTCATTCCGATGTAAGGAACTTAATTAGGTTATGAAACAATCTTTCAGAAAGCGTGGGCAAAAAATCGCCAGAAAATGGGAGCGATTTTCCGAGAAGGCTAAAGAGGGAAGCCGAGAGCACATCCAAGAGAAGCTTATCCAACGACTCCCTAACGCGCGTCGTGTGCGACTGCTAATTTTGGAGTGGGGATTGCTAGTCATTGTAATTATTTCACTTGCCCTTACGCAAGCTTTTTGGTACCAACAGTCTTATACCGTTGAAGCCTATGTTGATGGCGGTACCTATATCGAGGCAACCGTTGGTAATGTTAATTCTCTTAACCCTATGTTTGCTACAACTGGTAGTGAAAAAGTTCTTTCTAAACTGATGTTTGCAACGCTCTCGACCATTGACTATTCCGGACACGTTGGACTTGGTTTGGCGTCCTCGATTGTTCCTGACGAAACCGGCAAAGTCTGGACGGTCACTTTAAAAGAAGGTCTTAAATGGTCTGATGGTGTCGATATAACGATTAACGATGTCCTCTTTACGGTACAGCTCGCAAAGGATGCTACCATCAATACGAGCTATTCATCTAATTTTTCCGGTGTCACGATCGAGCGTATTGATGATGCCTTAATCTTCACCCTCCCTTCTCCTTATGCTGATTTTGCCGCCACGCTTAATATTCCAATTCTCCCATCGCACATTCTGTCTGGTGTTACTCCAAGCAAAATGCTCGAGCACTCTTTCAGTACTAACCCTGTTACATCGGGAGCTTTTGTCTTTAACGCTATCCAGAATGTCGCTAGCTCTGGCGACAAAATTGTCTACCTCTACGCCAACCCTAATTATTACAAAGGCGCCCCGATGTTAAGTAGTTTTGCAATCCGTACTTATACTGACACGGCTGATATTGTTTCTGCCCTCTCAACTGGTGAGGTGACCGCGACGGCAGAGCTCGCTGCGATCGATCGTGAGCTTTTCTCCTCAAATCTAGTTTATGAAAAACAAACCACCATCGCGAGCGGTGTCTATGCATTCTTAAATACAGCCAGTCCATTACTTTCTGACGCCAATGTACGACGCGCCATTCAGCAGGGAATTAATATGAATGAAGTGCGTTCTACTCTCGAAGGCGAAAGTCCGCTTGATTACCCAATTCTTAAGTCGCAAATTGAGCTCACCGACTATCCCGAGCTACTCCCGTATAATCTGGAAGCTGCTAAGGAAACTTTGGGGGCCGCTGATATGAATGGTAAAACCATCACCCTCATGACGATTAGCACTGGTTATTTCCCTGAAATCGCCGCCGAGTTTGAGACTCAGCTCGAACAACTCGGTTTTAATGTTGAACTCTCAATTTACAATCCCGGACAGGACTTCCTCATGAATGTTATTCGTCCTCGTGCATATGACATATTAATTTACGAAGTTGAGCTTGGTGCCGATCCTGATTTATTTGCTTATTATCACTCTTCTCAGGCTACTACCTCTGGTCTTAACCTTTCCAATTATCGGAGCGCTATAGTTGATGACGCTATCCTCGGCGCTCGTAGCACAATGGACGAACAGCTACGTATTGCCAAGTATGAAGCCTTTTTGCGTAACTGGGTTAACGACGTTCCGGCAATCGGAATTTACCAAGCCAGCTTAACCTACTTCTTTAATAAAAATGTCCAATCCTTTTCCGAAGACGATCGCTTAGTTTATGCAACAGACCGTTTTGTTGATGTTGAGTATTGGGCCATCAACAAAGCTCTTAAAAACCGCACTCCTTAACTATTGACAAAATGCTTATGCTGTGCTATTATGAAGATAAGGCCCCTTTGGAGGCTTCATTTCGGGTGCAGATTTAACTTCGACCTCTGCCATTTTTTAGTTAAATATGCTATAATCTACTCCATGAGAAGCTTATCTAAAGAACTAAAGACTGAAATTGGTAAAACTGTACAGGTTTCTGGTTGGGTAAATTCACGCCGCAATCACGGTGGGTTGATTTTTATTGATTTACGTGACCACGAGGGAATTATTCAGCTTGTTATTACACCTGAAGTTAAAGAAGCCTTCGCTACCGCCGAAAAATTGCGTGATGAATTTGTTATTACGGCGAACGGTTTAGTGCGTGAGCGCGCCCCAGAGCTTAAAAATCCAAATATTGCGACCGGTGATATCGAAATTGTAGTTGATAATTTAGAGCTAATTAACAAATCTGAGCCACTTCCGGTTAATACCCATGATGAAGGCGATGTGTCCGGAGAAGATCTACGTCTAAAATATCGCTATCTTGATCTTCGTCGCCCGAGTATGCAAAACATGCTCAAAAAACGTGCCGAGTATTATCGTATTATGCGCCGGTATATGGACGAACAGGGCTTTATTGAGATTACTACTCCGATCCTGGCCAATTCTTCCCCAGAAGGTGCGCGAGATTTTCTTGTTCCGTCGAGGTTACACCCTGGACAATTCTATGCTTTACCGCAAGCACCACAGCAGTTCAAACAACTCTTAATGGTTGGCGGTGTCCCGCGCTATTATCAGATCGCACCTTGCTTCCGCGATGAAGATCCTCGCGCCGATCGCCTTTATGGTGACTTCTACCAGCTTGACTGCGAAATGGCTTTCGTTGATGACGGCGAAGTTGTTCGCCAAACCGTAGAACCGTTAATTAAGAAGTTGGTGACTGAGTTTGCTGGTAAGGATTTAGTGAGCGAAGAGATTCTACGGATTCCGTACCGTGAAGCTATGGAAAAATATGGTACCGACAAACCTGATCTAAGGTATGGTCTGGAACTGGTCGATTTGACTGACGCTCTAAAGGGTTGTGAGTTTAAAGTTTTCCAAACTCCTTGTGTGAAAGCAATTTGTGTTCCGGGTGGCAGTAAATTCACTCGTAAACAAATCGACGAATTGACTGAACTTGCTCGTAAAAACGGTGCTGGTGGTTTGGCTTATATATTGTACGAAAACGGAACAGTCAGAAGTCCAATTGCGAAGTTTTTGAAAGAGGAAGAACTCCAGAAAATCCAAGATCTAACTGGCGCAAAAGATGGTGATGCAGTATTCTTCGGTGCAGACACACGTGAGAAGGTAAACAAAGTTCTTGGAGTTATGCGGATTGCTTTTGCGGATGTGCTTGGACTGAAAGATCCACAGAAAGTGGCGCTTTGTTGGATTATTGACTTTCCGTTTTACGAGTGGGACGATAAAAATAATAAGCTAGATTTTGGCCACAATCCTTTCTCACTACCAAAAGGTGGATTAAAAGCCATTCGCGAAACCGAGAATAAGCTTGAGATTGTCGCAGATCAGTATGATATGGTACTTAATGGTTATGAGATATGCTCTGGTGCCGTTCGAAACTATAATCCCGAAATCATGTATGAAGTTTTTGGTGTATTAGGCTATGGCAAAGAATATGTTGCCGAGAAGTTTGGCGGCATGTTAAACGCGTTCAAATTCGGCGCCCCTCCGCATGCCGGATGTGCGTTTGGCATCGATCGTATGCTGATGGAGCTAATCGATGCTGGCAGTATCCGTGATGTCGTGGCCTTCCCGAAGAATGGTTCTGGTGTTGATCTTATGATGGATTCGCCGTCACGTGTCGACGATGCACAAATCGAAGAAGCACATTTATCGATAGTCGAAGACGAGGAATAAACTACTCGTTGAGCGAAGTCGTGATATAATGGGGTTGTGGATGGGTAAGTCCATAGGAACTATTGACGGCATTGAGGTCAAGCTCCGCCGGTAAAAGGTTCTTCGACCTATCTTACCCCAGGAGGTGTAGAAGGTATAAGATAAAAGCTGCGGTTCCGCCGTAGCTTTTATATTGGGAGTTGTGCTATAATCGTATTATGGTTTGTATTGCGGCATTCATTATTCTCTGCTTAGTGGGTATATTTGTTGCCTTTCTCAGTATTTTTCGGCGCGATATCGGTAAAAAATACTGGGCAGTTTTTAAAAAAGCATGGGGTTGCGTTGGAAAAAAGGTTCGTCTCCAAAAATGCGAAACTAACTTTAAAGACGACGTTAAAAACTCTCTACTTAGCAAAGTCGTTCTGAAACATCCAAAATGGGTAAAACCCCTCGGCACAGCTATCGAAGTTAGTGCGATTCTGATTGTTTTTATTACTATTTGGTCACTTGTCGAAGCTATTAAAGCTCTCCTTGCGCTTTGGGTCTTTGGTACTTGTAACGTCTCTCAGCCAGCTAGCTGCGCTCTCGGTGCAGAAGTTTGTGGTATTGATGCTCCAGAACCTACCAATCCGATCGAATGGACTAGTCGTTGGTTTTCTGAATGGGGAGAGATCTTTATTAACATTCCCGATCGCTTTCAGAAGTGGCAGGTTGAAGATTACCTTGTTGAGCCTTATACCTTCATCTCTAGTTATCAAGATAACAAACCACTAGCCCTAGATATTCTTGATCCAGGTTGCACGATTTGCATGCAATCATATCGCAACCAAAAAGCCGCCGGATTCTTCCAAAATTACAATACTGTACTAATGGTTTATCCAATTGAACTTCCCGATGGTGGTTACAAATTTAATAACTCAGATCTAATTGCACGCTACATGCATGCCGCGACTGCTTTAAAAACCGAATATGCGCCTAAAATCTTAGATCGTTTGTTCACTGAATCCAACGAGCAGGGAATTAATTATCAATCCGTTCTCATGTCGATGAGCCGTAACGAAGCTGAGGCGATTTTACAAGGATGGCTCAAAAGCTTTGGAGCAAGCAAGGACAAAATTACTCAAATTGCTGAGTTATCTCAGAGCGAACAAGTAACCGAAATCATGCAAAACATTAAAACAATGGTTGAAGATCGCATCCATGCAAAAGGCATTCCAACTTTAATTTATGATGGAAAGAAACATAATGGACTCTACAAGTAATACGCACAGTTTCTGGAGTTATGTTCTCCGTTATGGTTTATATTGTATTATAGCTCTCAGTTGCGCAGTTTGTCTTACCTTGATTATCTCGACCCCGGCTGAGGGAATTACCAAAAAACAACAAAATGCCATCATGCAAAATTGCACCACCATCAAACAAACCATCTTTCAGCTTCAAAAAGTTGATTCGCGCACCCGTACCTATCTCGGCACTACTTATGAGATGGTGCTTAGTCGATTCATCGTTCCGCTTAATTTGCGCCTCGTCAAAAACAACCGTCCAACTTTACCTGACATTCAGTCAGAGTTCACGACAATGCAAGATCAGTTTCGTTCAGAATATACAGAATACATGCGCGAGTTAGAAACTCTTGCCGCGGTAGATTGTTCTGTGCATCCTGACGAGTTTTATGGTAGATTACAAATCGTTCGAGAAAAACGCGCCAACCTTCATCAAACTAGCGAAACGCTTTCCAAACTAGCTGAAGAATTATACATAAAGGTTACTACACTAAAGGACAGTTTATGACGCGTGGTAGTAGAAATTTAATCATCCTCGGTGTTAGCTCGATAATATTAACTGTAGCCACAACGACTGTCAGTCTCATGCTCTACAGAGTTTCTGGTGACATTTACCTTGATCGTTCTCGCCCAGGCTACCTTCCCGATAAAGACGAAGTTGTTGAGGAACTTCCTTCTACTAATTTTGTTTATCCAGATTTTGGAGTTATGGATGCGAGTGAACTTGAGCAGTACCTGAACGAACTTCAAAAAGTTAACAACCGTCTCCATGACTTTCCAGATGCCTTTTCTGCTTCACCACTTTCTGATGAATCTCTTGGCATTCCAGCACCAGATAATATCGATTAAACTAAAAATAGCGGAATTTGTAGGACTTCTTGTTATAGGGGTTTGTTTAAGTCCTTTTCGGAAGCAACATTTTTAAATTCCCCCTTGCATTCCTCATCATGCTCATGTATAATACAAAGCAAGTAAGTCATTGTATATATAAATACATAGTACAATTGGGTAAATATAAATAATAAAAACTAATAAGTAAACATAGAAGAAGGTAGAAGAAACGTATTATGATCTCTCCACGTCATAAACAAAACATCCACTTGGGGGGGGGTATTAGACAGCAGACATAATTGCCGTGCGGGTAAGGGGATACTGAAGGACCTGGCGTTCTTCCGGCCCGTCTTTACGGGCGGAAGTCGTCTATCCATCGCTCGTGGCGCTGCGGATGGTCCTAAAGTATCCCCTTCCCCACGAGCAATTATGTCTGCTAGCTGGGGGCTAAGGTTTTGTTTGGGTGGTCTTCTTGTGCTTTTGTTAGGACTTCTTGCTTGTCCGAGTCTGGGTAGTGGGGGAGTAAGTGCGATGGAGAACACGACGGCAGTAGCTAGTACAAACGTGATTGTGAATGCGGCAGCGAGTGTGGCGGTGAGTGTGGATAGTAGCGTAGTGATGGATGCATTCAGTGCAGGGTGGAAGAATGAACTCGTGATGGGGAGTGCTAACTTGAAGGTACGGACAAACAATGAGGCTGGGTACAGTATGTACATTGCAACAACTGACAACACGACTTCGATGGTGAACTATGCGAACTTGGATGGAGGAGAGATTACGGCTCTAACGAGCGATAAATTATCCAGTGAGTTTGAGGGGAACTCTTGGGGATACAGTTTGATGGAAGGAACGGTTAGTCCTGATGCTAGTACAACGCGCTACAGTGGGATTAGTAAAGATATGACGATGATTGCAAACCCTAGTACAAAGACAGAAGAAGATTCTTATACTTTAGCCTTTGCAGCCCAGATTGACCAGAGCTTATCTTCCGGACAGTACATGAACAGTGTGATGATCTCCGTGGTAGCAAATCCGGCCACCATCAATGATCTGAACGACCTAATCTACATGCAGGATATGACACCAGAAATCTGTAAGAACACTAAAGCCAAGAATGGTGCTAGTACTGTTACTCCTGGTAATGAAGTCACCAAACAACTCATCGATATCCGTGATGGCAAGAAATACTGGGTAGCTAAGCTTGCTGACAATAACTGCTGGATGACGCAGAATCTCGACTATGACATGGTAGCTGGTAAAGTCCTT
>CARBGY010000001.1 GCA_948945085.1 uncultured Candidatus Saccharibacteria bacterium | reverse complement strand
TGGTACGCTTCACAGGGGTTCCACTGAATACGTTTAGTGGAGTGTGGAGACTTTATAAAAACAAAAACAGCGGATTAAAACAAAACAATGTGCCCCGCAGGGTGGGCGCGCATCAGCGGTAAAAAACTGACTCGAAAGGGTCAGTTTTTTTAATCTAAGATACGTTAAAAGGCTCAAACCATACGTAGGCATAAAAGGACGAAATCCGCTTACGGCGGCTTCTACACCGGTTTCCGCGCCGCGCTAATGTCGCGCGAACAGATTTGTGCGGCGATGAATATGAAGGACATAGAAAAAGTATAAAACTGGAAGCCATTAAGACCTTAAATTGGCGAGGATAGTGCATGGCCGCCGAGGACATCGAATAGTAAAATGCTTGCTAATATCATAAATAAGTCAGTAAACTATTGACAAAAATAAAAATCCATGCTAGAATGGAAGTATGGGGTGTAAGAAGCAAGAAAATCCTAAAATCTTGCAAATTCGTACTTTTTACATCCAGAGGAGGGAATATGTTCAAAAGAAACGGAGAGTACGTCTTCAGAAATGTTGAACCGACTGGTAAAGCCACAACTGCTAACGAGGTCCGATTAGCGGATCCTATTACGTTAATCATTGATAGCGAATCAATGCACTCGATTTCAAAGTGCGTCCTGTTTGAAAACGTATTGGAAAAAGAACACGGATGCCGGGATGTTACAAAGAAGTACTTTAGATCGCTAGCCACAATCCTCTCTGGGCGCTCTGAGTGCTGGAAGTTGTGGGAGGTCATCGTGGGCCGTAATGGAGCAAAGCTCCACTATTTCGATCTTAGCGATCCTCGCAACGCGTCTCGTCGCCTGACTTCTTTAGCCTGTTACATTCCGTGGTACGAGCCGGTACAGATTAAAATGCTTATTCCGTCACAAAACAAAAAGCCGTTCGTTTGCAAAGTGTCATACGACCACGAAGTGAAGAAGAACGGTAGCATCTATACCCTGAAACTCGAGTACGTGCTCAGCGGCGAACAGTTCGTCGATCAGTATTCTCGACAGGAGTAACTTAAAGATAAGCCGTCGGTCTTCTAGACTGGCGGCCTTTTGCTTTTTGCCTTTAAATAAGATAAGGCTATGTCCGTATGGCAGATTTAGTGTCAGTTTACTATCACGGATAGTTTAAAATGGTTCGAATAGTTGACTTTTTTGATAAAGTATGATACAATGAAAAGAGAAGTAGTGTAAAAGCCGCTTTGAATCTTTAAACTATAGTTGCAAAATAAGGAGGGAACCATGAAGAAAGTTGTCTTTATCGTAATTGTTACTTTATTCCTGTCAGCCTGTGCGTCAACTGAGCCGGAGCCGGAAAAGACTACAATTGATCTTAGCCAGCTCGAAACTTGGCCAGAGCAATTTGAGCTTAAATCGACTCTCGAAAGCGAAATTGATACCTCAAAGGTAAATCCCGACATTAGCACTGACACGCTGGATGATCAGGCTACAGCTAATTCTAACCACCCATCGGTTACCATTACTGCCAAAATCTTAGATCTCAATAATGAAGGTTCTAGCACGACCGACTTATGGCTAGATCACACTTATCGAGTTTCAATTGTTGTCGAGGCAATTGACAACTTCGCTGATTGCGAAGCGTCGCTAAAAAATAGCATCGTGCAAAATGTCTTTTTTAGTATCGAACTACCACGTTTTATTACGGCACGTGACCATCAATCGGAAACCTATCTTGGTGGTGAAATGAAACTTACAGCAGCTACTGATGCCGAATATACTGCCGCCGTAGATGGTGTAGATAATGTTTATCGTGATGATGTATATTTGTATGGCACCGAACAAGAGCTTGCGCTTGAACCACTTGCTTGCAGCGCAATTGAATGGTCGGGTTTGGCTCCTCAGGATATTTGTCGTTGGATTGCTAATCCGACACTAAACTCTGATGCTAATTTTTACATGACACACCAGATTGGCGACATGTATGTTGGCGAATCACGCACGTTTAGTTTGGACTTTCGCGTTGTTGATGCTGAAACTCACCGTGCCGTCAGGGAAGCTGAACCTTTTACGATTAAGCTACTCGGTGCTTACCCAGCTTCTGAAGTGAATCCAGGCCCAAGTGTAACCGAAATGAAGCGATCATTGGCGCCAATCATTAAGGCACCACGCAAAGGTGAAAACTATTACTTAACCTTCGCTTTGCCGTACCCATCTTACCTAAGGGAATATCTGGATGCCAGCGAGATCTTCTATTTTACTAGTCTTCAGACCCTAACAATTGATCAGGCTGAGCGTAAGCTTTATCTTAGTCATGAGCTTTCGGCAAGTGATATTGGTGTTGACTATACGCAGTTTGTCATGGATTTACCAGGAGATTTTCCAAAAGTTACTGATAAACAGCCACTTAAAATAACGTCCGCTTACTGGTCTACAGCTAAGACCGACTATCCTCAGGCGAAGTACGATGATAGAACTGGCATCAAGTTTGCCTATTGTTCTTACTCTGATGAGCTTAATATCCAGCGTCAAAGCTATACTCTTGAGGATGGAGTTGAATCGGATCGAATCGTTGTAGCTAGCTGTTCTCCGATTGGCTTTCAGTTGAATGATAATGGCTATAAGAGCGGCTTCCTGTACTTGACTTATAGAATTTCTACGGTCGAGTAATGTCATCATTTGACTAAACTATCAAAAATCTCAAGCTCACTAATCATGAGTTAAGGTAGTTAGCCTTTGCAACCACTATCTTAAGACAGCCTCCACTAGGGGGCTTTTGTCTTGCTAAAAATTCCTAAGTATTGTAAAATAAAACTTATTATGTCTCGAATTAAATTTTTTATTATCACTCTTTTTCCGGACGCTTTGCGACCATATCTGGATAGCTCCATGCTCTATAAAGCCCAAGATCGCGGCATTATCGAGATTGAATATGTTAATTTGCGCGAATTCGGCATTGGTCCACACCGTTCAGTCGATGACACGCCTTACGGTGGTGGCGATGGTATGTTAATGCGGGTTGAGCCGGTTTTTGCTGCCATTGAGAGCATTAAGGCTAAAAGCCCTAACGCAAAAGTCATCGTCCCAACTCCAGTCGGCCAGACTTGGAATCAGGCTCTCGCTCGTGAATTTGCTGGTATTTCTCAAAATCTTGATACTAAAGACCTCTCGACTTTGAGTGTTAGCGCTGGCCAAGCCAAAAAGTCGTCAGATTTGCCTAAGTCTTCAGTCGATCAATCAAGTTCGACAGCTTCCATTCGCGAATACATTATCTTCTGCCCCCACTACGAGGGCTACGACGAACGCATTATGTCAATTGTTGACTATCCGATCTCTCTCGGTCAGTATATCCTCACGGGCGGGGAATTGGCGGCCTTGATTATTATTGATTCGGTTACACGTTTATTGCCGGGTGTGCTTGGCGGTGATACTTCAGCAACCGTCGAAAGTTTTTCTGCCGGCGATAACCTCGAATATCCGCAGTACACGAAGCCTTTCGAGTTCCGCGGGATGACCGTTCCAGAAGTCCTTCTCTCTGGTAATCATGCCAAAGTCGCCCAGTGGCGCACGGAACAAAGCCAACAGAGAACGAGAAACCGGCAAGATTTGGCACGAGAGTAAGCTGTCATACGCCTAAAGCTTGACTTTTTAGAAAAAGTGTGATACAATGAAAAGATAGGGAGTATAACTATGCGCCATAAGTTTTTGATTGCTCTTAGAATATCCCTCATAGCCCCATCTCTAGTTTAAACATGGACGACAATAGTTTTTAAGTATATGCTATAATATTCTTATGGATTTATCCGCGTCGATTGAGGAGGTAAAAGGTGTTGGTCCTAAGACGGCCGAGACCCTGAAGCGTGTTAACTTAAGTACAGTCGGAGACTTAATTTATTGTTTGCCACGTTTATATGAAAACTATCAAACTACTGTTAATATTGAGGATCTTCGCCCTGGCAAAGTTGTCATCCGCGGTAAAATTAGCGATCTGCACGTTATTCGTACTAGTCGAAAACGCCTTACGATTACGCAGGGCGTCATTCGTGATGAAACTGGCGCCATCCGTACGCTCTGGTTTAATCAGCCTTATCGTGCTAAACAATTTGATCCTGAGCGTGAGTATTATTTTACGGGAAAGTATGAGCTGAAGAGCGGACGTTATCAGCTCACCTCGCCTTCAGCGACGCTGGTTCAAGATGTCGATAAAGATGCCGCTTCTGGTTTTCAGCCGATTTATTCCGCCAAAAGCGTTATTAAACCCCAAACTTTTCATAAACTTCTCGAGAACTTGCGTCCTGATTTTTGCAAAATTCCCGATTTATTACCTTTTACAGATGGAAAACCGGATTTTGTAAAGCCGGGAGCTAGAGCAGAAGCACTTTATAATTCCCACTTTCCCGAATCTCCTGATGATGCCGAAAAAGCTCGCCAATATCTCGCCTATGAAGAACTTTTTGAGCTGATTTTGGCCGCCAAACTTAATCAGCAAGAAAACCAACGCTTAAAATCGATTCCCCTTAAATTTCATAATAAGTTTATTCAATCCGTCGTTAAAGCACTTCCTTTTCAACTGACCGGCGCCCAGCGTCGTTCGACTTGGGAAATTCTCCAGGATCTCGAAAGAAGTACACCAATGAATCGTCTTTTGCAAGGTGATGTCGGCTCCGGTAAAACTATTGTTGCTGCAATCGCTGCCGCTCAAGCGACACTTTATGGTCATCAAACCGCCCTCCTCGCCCCGACCGCCATTCTTGCTACTCAGCATTTCGAAAGCCTTAGTAAACTTTTTTGCAACCTCGACAAAGTTTTCCGAGAAGCTGGTTTAATTACTTCTAAAGGGTCCAGCTTTCGTCTGCCGAGAATCGCACTTCTTACCGGTGCAACGCGCAATAAGCGCCAGCTTAAAGCCGCCATCATGAATGGTCAAGTCGATTTTGTGATTGGTACGCACGCTCTTTTGACGGACGACACTCATTTTAAATCTCTCGCTTTCTGTATTATCGACGAGCAACATCGTTTTGGGGTCGGTCAGCGCCAAAAACTTCTCCTTAAGTCTCCCGAGAACACCGCTCCACACCTTTTGTCTATGACTGCTACTCCAATTCCGCGTTCGTTGCAGTTGACGGTCTTTGGTGATCTTGACGTTTCATTGCTTAATGAGCTTCCACCGGGGCGCCAACCTATTACAACGAAGATTTTAAGCGAAACAGCACAAACCGACGAGCTATATCCAAAAATGCGTGAGTTGTTAGCCAAAGGTCAACAAATCTACTGGATCTGTCAAATCATCGAAGAAAAAAGTACTAACAGCGCCACTCCCGTCAAAAAACAAGCCAAAAAACTCCAAGAGCTTTTTCCTGACGTAAAAGTTGGTCTCCTTCATGGCAAAATGAAAGTCGACGAAAAAGATGCCATCATGGATGCTTTTGCTCAAGGTGGCCTACAAATCCTTGTTTCCACTACAGTTGTTGAAGTTGGTGTCAACGTTCCGAATGCTAACATGATTATTATCCAGGATTCAGAGAACTATGGTCTTGCTCAGCTTCACCAGCTTCGAGGTCGGGTGGGTCGTGGTGACCAACCTGCAAGCTGCTTCCTTTTAACTACTGGTGAAGGTAAACCATCCAAGCGCCTTAAAGAAATGGAAAAGTCGACCGACGGTTTCTACCTAGCTGAGGTTGACCTTAAAATTCGTGGTCCTGGTGAGATTTATGGTTCTCAGCAGCATGGCGAATTGAATCTCCAAGTTGCCAATTTGACGGATGGCGAATTGATTACTCAGGCTAGTCATCATGCTGGTGAATTTGCCAAAAATCCCCAAAACCTCTCTACATATCCCGAACTTGCCTCGCGGATTAAAAAGTATCAGCAACTCACTACTCTGAATTAAGCGAATAACTATGTTATAATTACTTAAAGTCATGTATTCCACAACTACCATTGCGAAAAACTCTCGCCTTAGCGGCAAGATTGTTGGCACCCATCAGCTCTTAGATCAAGCAGCCCGCAAAGTTCTCGCTCGTCACCTCCCCCGCGGCAAATACTTTCCCAGTAGTCGGGAGATTCTCTATTTTGAAGGTATGCGTGGCCCCGATGGTCTTAAACGCAAAAGCCCAGACGATGACGATCCGTCCCATATGTTTGATGAGGATAATGGCCACGAGTTATTTCAACAAATTTCCGACCATCATTATAATCTTGTCGTCGCTCTGCGTCATCAAGATTCAATTCGGGCAGCCTTTGAGGCGGCTTGGCTTGCTCATAAGGTAACCGACGGCCTCACCCCGGCTCACCATTTTCCGCTTTCTGAAGCAAAAGAAGAATTAATGTCAAATAAAGACTTTATTAAAATTTTCGGTGAACCAGTGAAGGGAATCATGCATGGTCGCAATACTGCCGAAACTATGCGTAATAACTGGCTTTACTGGGGAGCTGGCGGTTATATGACTAAACACATCGCTTATGAATATGGAGTTGCGCTCCTTGCTGCCGTCTTTCCGCGTAAAAAACTCATCCCGAATCTCAGTAAATCCGAATTTCAGTACGTCGATCTTAAATATACCTTCTATGATAGTGTTGGACGTATTGGACCACGTGAGATTTATAACAATTTTCGCGAAAAGGGCTGGACTACCGAACAAGCTTTTATCGTTAAAGATTTGCTTCTGCCGGAGATCGTTCGTGCATTAGCGTTAGTTTGGTTTTCGGCTGCCGAAGAAGCTTATGACTTAAATCCTAGGAATCGAAATGAATAAAAAAACCACTAGAACACCAAAACTTTTCTCTTTTAAAAAACCGACTTTCTCCGATCTGCGTATCCTGTCGGGTCAATACAAAGGTACAAAAATCCTATCCCCACGAAACTCCGCCACGCATCCGATGGGATCTCGCGAGAAATTAGCTTTATTTAATATGCTAAATGGATACATCAAAGATGCGATCGTTGCTGACCTCTATGCTGGCAGTGGTGCACTAGGGTTTGAAGCCCTTAGTCTGGGCGCGAAGAGCGTTGATTTTGTTGAAAAACACCCAGATGCTTGTCGTACTATTGAAAACAATATAAAAAAACTTAGTCTCGCGATGCCGGCTTCGGTACGTCTTCATCGAGAATCGATAGATACTTTTTTGAATCGGCCAGGAACTGTTCAGCGGTATACGCTAATCTTGGCCGATCCGCCCTACGATATCTTTATGATTGACGAAATACGACGCATCAGCCAGCTATTAAGCGAATCCGGCATACTAGCGCTCTCCTATCCGGCACATATTGATGTCCCAGATTTACCTGGACTAAAATTACTCAAAAACCGCCACTATGCCGCTGCAGGTATTGCTATTTATCAAAAATAATATCAATCCAGACCTTTTTGAATCTTCTACATTGAAGTATGTTTTAAGTATGGTGTGTGGGAGTTTTATAATAACCAGCACTGCCTTCATGCATCACAAAAAAACTCGTCAAAGAACGAGTAATTTTCGTGGTGCCCGAGACTGGACTTGAACCAGCACACCTTGCGGCATATGCTCCTAAGGCATACGTGTATACCAATTTCACCACTCGGGCACTATTGCGTCTTTTAACGCTATCAACATTATAGCATACATCGGCAATTTTACTAGGCTTTGTTCGAAGTGTATATTTTCAAAAAATCAGCGCACCGAGAAACTGTAGAATCGATTGTCGTAGTGTGACAGGTCGACGTTAGTACTATCGAAATTGAGGTAGTACGCATGCGTAGCATCAGGATAAGTAGTAGCTGACCAGTAGTCGCTATTGAAGCCCGCGCCCCACAATGAACCAGTATTTAGATGGACGTACCCGCCGCGTACATAGTATAAGGGACTGGCTGCGGTGTTTTATGCTATCGTCCATGCTTATGTATTATATAATAGTCTTATGAAACGTGAAGAATTTAATCTCCAAAGCCAACATGATAACCTTAAGCTCGGCGTTAGCTTACGTATTCCTGACGGCCGACCCCGTGGCATTCTCCAACTTGTTCATGGGATGGCTGAACATCGTGAACGTTACCATGATTTCATGGATTTTTGCGCCGAACAAGGCCTAATTGTCATCATTCATGATCATCGTGGTCATGGTGCCAGCGTGAAAACTAACGAAGATTACGGATATTTTTATCGAGATGGTGTTAACGGAATTATTAGCGATGTTCATCAGGTAACGGATTATATAAAAAATCGTTTTCCAGGTTTGCCGCTTATTCTTTTTGGTCATAGTATGGGTTCACTCGTCGTCCGTTGCTATATGCAAAAGTATGATGCGGATGTTAACGGTTTAATTGTTTGTGGATCGCCTAGTAAACGCTTTGGTGCTGGCATGGGTAAATTTGTAGCAAGCTTCTTAAGTGTTTTTCTTGGCGATCATCACCGCAGCAAATTTGTTAATAGTTTATCGTTCCCAAATTATAATGCGAAGTCTGCAAAGCTTGCTCGTGATAACGGCCAGAAGGTTACCATGAACGAACATTATCCTTCTGCTAACTCATGGGTTGTTAGTGATCCGGCAGTTGTTGCCGCCTACGATGCGGATGAACGCGACGGCTTCACTTTTACCTTGAATGGCTTTAAAGTTCTTTTTGAACTTATGCGTCGAGCCTATCGTAAAACTGGTTGGAAAATGCAAAATCCCGATGCTCCAATCTTTTTCATTTCCGGTGCTGACGATCCGTGCATCTTAACTCCAAAAGATTTTCAAAAGGCCGTGGACTTTATGCGCATGCGTGGTTATCGAAATGTTTCCAGTAAACTTTATCCCCACATGCGTCACGAAATCCTTAACGAACGTGGCAAAATGGAAGTCTGGCGGAATATTGCAGATTGGGTAAACCAAGTTTTAAATTAAGTTATCTGTATATCTGCGCAAGTAGACAAAAATTAAACACACCTTTATACTAATCTTATGGCTAACTATTATAATCAAACCGTTAAATCCGTATTAACTGAGTTTTCTGTTGATCCTGAACGTGGACTATCAACAAAAGAAGTGCTGAAGCGACAAGCTAGATATGGTAAAAACACTTTAAAACTTAAAGAAACTCCCCTTTGGCGCAAACTTCTTGAACCATTCATTGACGTCTTTATGATTATCTTAGTTGTGGCTTTTATTTTGTCGGCCATTCAGCAGGATTGGATTGAAGCGCTGGCGATTGCGGTTATTATCGTGGCTGATGCGATTGTTTACTATATCCAACGTTTCTCAACAGACCGGATTTTGCGTTCACTAAAAACCAGTACGGAGCAAGCGGTGGTTGTGCTTCGAGACGGTGAAGAGCGGGCTATTAGCGCCGAAGACTTGGTTCCGGGTGATGTTGTCATTCTGCGTGAGGGCGATCGTATACCAGCTGATGGACGTATTCTTAATGAGTCTGGTCTACTTTCGGATGAGGCCATGTTAACCGGCGAAGCCGAAGCAATTGCAAAAGATGCTCGCGCAATTTCTGGTGCTAAAAAAGTTTATGAACAGCGCAATATGGTATTCTCTGGCGCATTTATTATTACTGGTAGTGGTAAATTCGTCGTTACGGCAACGGGTGATGATACTGAATATGGTCGTATTGCCTCCTTAGCTTCATCGGTCGAACAAAGCAGTCCAATCTCAGAAAAAATTAACCAATTAGTCGCAAAGATTGCTATTGTTGTTATTATTTTTGCCGCCATTGTACTTGTTATTCAGCTCATTGATGGAATTGAAATCTTCGATGCCTTAAAATTTACTCTAGCGATGATTGTCTCCGCCGTACCGGAAGGTCTTCCAGTTGCTATCTCAATTATTCTCGCCCTTTGTGCAAAACGAATGGCTAGAAAAAGAGCCCTAATCAAAGAGCTAAAAGCTATTGAGTCTATTGGCGTAGTGACAACTATAGCTAGCGATAAAACCGGAACTCTTACTGAAAATCGACTCGAACTGCTCGAATCTTGGAACCTAGATGGACAAAAAGATTTCCTCGACGTACTTGCTAGGTCTGTTTTACTAGAGCCGGCACTTATTAACACAAACTGTGACGCAACCACTACCGATCCGCTTGATATTTGTATGCTAAATTACCTCCGCGCACAACAGTATAAAGTTGATCAGCTCGCTCCGATTAAATCCTATGCCTTTGACCAAAGCGTTAAGCTTTCCGGCAATCTCTACCGAAATCAAAAGGGCGAACTTATCTTGTCTCTCAAAGGTGCTCCTGAAACAGTTATTGCTCGTTCGAAACTTAATAAAGCCGATCAGGAAGCGGTTGAAGCTAAGCTTAACGAACTTGCTGGTAAGGGGTATAAAGTCATTGCTATAGCGAGAGGAAAACTTAACCGTGAAATCAATGAATTAATTCGTCTTGAAAAGTCTGACCTGTTTGAGTTTTGTGGTTTTGTTGCCGTAGCTGATGCTTTGCGGCCAGAAGCGAAACCCGCCATTACGCAAGCACGACGTATGGGTGTTACTACTAAAATGGTCACAGGTGATCACGCTGGCACTGCTTACGCAATTGGTAAAGAGCTTGGGTTAGCAAAAGACCTATCAGAAGTTTTGGATTGCTCAAAACTTGGTAACATTACTGACGATGATTTAGTCGATCTGGTACGTTCTACGACGGTTTTTGCGCGTGTCACACCAGAAGATAAATTCCGAATCTTACAAGCCATTAAACAAAATAAAATCTGCGCCATGACTGGTGACGGAGTAAATGATGTGCCTGCTCTTGTGGGTGCGCACGTCGGCATTGCTATGGGTGACAGTCCCAGTATTGTCCAGGATGCCGGTGACATTGTTTTGTTAGATAATAACTATAAGAATATTACTGAGGCCATTAAGGAAAGTCGCACAGTGCTTGCTAATATTCGTCGTATGTTGGGTTACCTGCTCGCAACCAACGCCGGCGAGGCACTTACAATGATTGGCGCTCTGCTTTTCTTTGGCGGACAAATGCTAACTCCAATTCAAATTCTCTGGATTAACTTAGTGACAGATTCGCTCTTAGTCATTCCGTTAGGCTTGGAACCGGCCGAACAAAAGGTCCTACGTAAAAAACCTGAGCATAAAGATTCTGCCATTTTACCCTTAAGCATGATTATCCGTATGATTATTATTGCCATCATGATGGCTGCGGTTACCATTAGCACTTATGCCCTATCGAAACTCTTCCTACATTCCGATGAGCAAGCTAACACATTAGCCTTCACGGCGCTTGTAGTGATGCAGTGGAGTAGTGCCATCTCCGCCCGTGGGCTATACGAATCAGCCTGGCAACGCCTTAAGGTTCGACACCATAGTTTTTTAATTGCTCTTATTGTTGCTATCTTACTACAGATTTCTGCGATTTTCGGCCCACTTCATGTCCTTGTTGATACAGTGGCAGTTTCTTGGTGGACTGTTTTAATTGTTGCGATCATCGCCTTCATTATTCCACTTATTGTTATTGAAACATATAAAAAACTTCAAACTAAAGATTAACGTCGTTCCCGATATCGTCCGTAGCGGGATTTTAGTAGTAGTAAGTGGTAACTTAGGCGGAGCTGGATTTCATGGTTATGGTTGGTCAAGCTCTCCTAGTAGACATTCATCAGTTTTTTCAAGTGCGGCATATTTTATGGACTTTGAGCTAGTGACTAGTACGCCTTCCTACGGACCAGGTATGCGTTTTAATGCTTTCCCCATCCGCTGTCTAACATACGAATAATATATTATGTATCATATGCGGGTATTATGTACGCGGCGGGAGCGTCCATCTAAATACTGGTTCATTGAGGAACGCGGGCCTCAATAACTACTACTGGTCAGCTACTACTTATCCTAATGCTACGAACGCGTACTACCTCGATTTCAGTAGTACTAACGTCAACCCGTCGTACTATAGCACTCGATTCTACGGTTTCTCGGTGCGCTGCATTGCCTTTTCCTCTTCCTCCCATCTCCTTCTTTTTAACTTCTCTTCTCCCTTCTTCTTCCATTCTCTTTTTACTTCTCCTTTCTCCTTTTTCTTACTTCTCCCTTCTCCCTCCCATACATTGTCTGACGAACTAGCCTTCATCGGGCTGGACCGTCTTCGATTCTTTAGATGAGAAGCGGTCCACCGTGAGGAAGATAATGCATGGGAGGGAAAAGGGAGAACAAGATGAATGAAAGGAAAAGAAGGAAGAGAGATATCTCACCGTGAGAAAGATAATGTATGGGAGGAAGAAGGGAGATAAGATGAATGGAAGAAAAAACACAAGAAATAGGAGAAGAGAGAAAAGAGAAATTACCTCACCGTGAGGAAGATAATGTATGGGAGGGAGAAGGGGGAAGAAAAATAAAAAGTAAGAGAAAACTAAAGAAGAAAAGAGAGCATGATAGGGAAAAACATAACTAAAATAGTTGTAATAAATACAACGTTTATGTTATTGACACGCTATATATAGCGTACTAAAATGAATATAGACACTAGATATAGGGTCGGACAATAAGAAAAGTTTATCAAAAATAAAAATTTCTCAAAAAGGTACAACAGGAGGTAATATTTTTTATGTTCAAAAAAATTGTAAAACGCGATGGAAAAATCGTCGACTTCGATCCGAATAAAATCACTGAAGCAATCGCAAAAGCTGGTCTTAAAACTGAAGAGTTTAAATACGATCGTGCTAAACAACTTTCCGAGAAAGCAGTTAAGCGCATGGAAACCGAAATTAAAAAGCGCACTCCGAGCGTTGAACAAATCCAAGACATCGTTGAACGAATCTTAATGGAATCAGCTTTTAAGCGCACCGCGAAAGAGTACATTACTTATCGTCAGGAGCGTAACCGTATCCGTGAAGCAAAAAGCAACCTTATGAACATTTATAAGACCATTGCTGTCGCCGATGCTTCAGAGGATTCCGACGTTAAGCGAGGTAATGCTAATGTCGATGGTAACTCCGCTATGGGTAAAATGCTCCAATTTGGCGCTGAAGGTTCGAAAATCTTTGCTAAGACTTTACTAATGCGCCCAGAATATGCCAAAGCTCACGATGATGGTGATATTCATATTCACGATCTCGACTTTTATGCTACCGGTACCTTGACTTGCTGTCAAACCGATCCGCTGCGTCTTTTCGAAGATGGTGGTTTTAATACTGGCCACGGTCACTTGCGTACTCCAAATAGTATTGGTAGCTACGGCGCTCTTGCGGCTATCATTCTTCAAGCTAACCAAAACGAGCAACATGGTGGTCAGAGTATCCCAAACTTTGATTACGCAATGGCACCAGGCGTTAATAAAAGCTTCCGTAAAGCTTTAAAGCGTAGCATTAAAGAATATGAAGACTTTACCGACAAGAAACTCAAAGTTGAAATTCCTGATGATTTGAGTTATGGCGATAAAGAAACTCTTAAGAAACTAAAAATTCCAGAGTCTGTCATTAATCACGCGAACGAAGATGTCGAACGTCAGACTTTCCAGGCTATGGAGGGGTTTGTACATAACCTAAACACCATGCATAGTCGCGCTGGCGCCCAAGTTCCTTTTACAAGTATTAACTTTGGTACAGACACAAGTGAGGCGGGTCGATTAGTCATCCGATGCTTACTAGATGCAACCGAAGCTGGACTTGGTCATGGTGAGACCCCAATTTTCCCAATCTCAATATTTAAAGTAAAAGAAGGTGTTAATTATAATGCCGAAGATCCAAACTACGATCTCTTTAAGCGTAGTATGGAAGTTAGTGCTAAGCGTCTCTTCCCAAACTTTGTCTTTATCGATGCTCCATTCAATCTCAAAAGTTACAAACCAGGCGATTATCGCACTGAAATCGCAACTATGGGTTGCCGTACCCGTGTCTTTGGTAGTGTATTTCCCGAAAGTGATGGTATCTCGACTGGACGCGGTAACCTTAGCTTTACCACTATTAATTTAGTTCGCTTAGGCATTAAATATGGTATTGTTCTTGGCGAACGCAAAGAAGCTGACTGGTCTGGTTTCTATAAAGATCTTGACGAAAAGATGGATCTTGTAGCCGGCGAGCTTCTCGAGCGCTTTGAATTTCAAGCTAATCAACACGTTCGCAACTTCCCATTCTTAATGGGCGAAGGTAACTGGTTTGGCAGTGAAAAATTAAAACCAAACGACACTCTTCGTGATGTCATTAAACACGGTACTCTCAGTATTGGCTTTATTGGACTTGCAGAATGTTTAGTTGCTATGACAGGCAAGCATCATGGTGAAGACGAAACTAGTCGTGAACTTGGTCTTGATATTATTACTCACATGCGTGAACGTTGTGACGACTACAGTAAAAAGTATCATCTTAATTTCACACTCCTTGCTACTCCAGCTGAAGGCTTAGCTGGACGTTTCACAAAGATTGATCGCAAAGAATTTGGCGAAATCAAAGGTGTTAATGATCGTGATTACTATACTAACAGCTTTCATGTTCCAGTTTACTATCCAATCGGTGCCTTTGAAAAAATTGAAATCGAAGCTCCTTATCATGCACTTTGTAACGCTGGTCATATTACCTACATTGAACTTGATGGCGACCCAACCCAGAACATCGAAGCCTTCGAATCCGTTATCCGTAAAATGAAAGAATGTGGTATTGGCTATGGTTCCGTAAACCATCCAGTTGACCGTGACCCTGTCTGTGGTTATTCTGGTATCATTGCCGACGATCGTTGTCCGTCTTGCGGAAGACATGAGGATGACGTTCCGTTTGAAAGACTAAGGAGAATTACTGGCTATCTCGTCGGAAGTTTAGATCGTTGGAACGATGGTAAAAAAGCCGAAGAACATGATCGTGTCAAGCATGGTGTACATTGCAATAAAAACGGTGTCTACTCTAAGGATGAAAAATCTTCCCGTGAAGCTGCCAAGCGTGCTCAGAAGTCTATGACTGGTAAAAAATAGTTATCTACTCCTGACTTGTGTCAAACAAATAATTCTATATAATAAATAGTACTAAGGAGGTCATCACATGCAAATTCGTCTATCTGGTCCGTTGGAACGTGATAGCATTGTTAATGGTGATGGCCTTCGTGCTGTTCTCTGGACACAAGGTTGCGCACGCCACTGTCTAGGTTGCCAGAATCCAGAAACTTGGGATTTTAATGGCGGATTCCTTATTGATGTAGAAGAAATTAAACAGCGCCTAAGTCGCTTCAAAGGTCAAAGTGGTCTTACCTTTTGTGGTGGCGAGCCTTTCGAACAACCTGGAGCCTGCCTGGAAATTAGTCGCTGGTGCCGTCAAGAACTAGGTTGGAATATCTGGAGTTTCAGTGGCTATGTCTACGAAGACCTTAAAGCTGCTGGCGGGGCAAAATGGGAATTTCTTAAGAGTCTCGATGCGCTAATTGATGGTCCTTTTATTCTCGCCGAAAGAGATTTAACAATTAAGTTTCGTGGCTCTAGAAATCAACGTTTATTACATTTGGAGTATGGAACTGGCAGAATTCTGGAGGTTGAATAAGATGACCATAGCAAAGGCCCAAAATACTAAACCTATACAGCATCTTGCCATGATTGCTTGCGTTAGTAAGGATCTGGGGTTAGGAAACAATGGCGAACTGCTGTGGCATATTCCAGAAGACATGAAATTCTTTCGGAAGACTACAAGTGGCGGTATAGTCGTAATGGGTCGCAAAACCTTTGAAAGTATCGGTCACTCACTCCCAAAGCGTCGTAACATCGTTTTATCTCGACGAGAAGTTAAGAGCGATCGGGTTGAATGGTGTAGTAGTATTGAAGAAGTTGTCAAGATATTACAAGAAACTGACGAACCAAAGTTTATCATTGGTGGTGCATCTCTTTATGAAGCTTTCTTACCGTATATTGAAACCTTATATCTGACAGAGGTAAATGCTAAAAAACCCGCCGACACATATTTTCCGAAATGGGACCGTAGTCAATTTCAGGCACAAAAATTGCAAAGTGATAGCTATGAAGATGTCGAATATCAAATCATTAAGTATACTAAAAAGGGATAGTATGAACGACGAAAATACTAATGAATTAGAATCAGCCGAGTTAAACGAAGCTGTCATGCAAGCTAAAATTGAAGAATTCTTAGGCTGGCAATGAGAAGTGTATATCTAGATCATGCCGCGACGAGTCCGCTCTTGCCCGAAGTAAAAGCTAAAATGCTTGAAGTTATGGATTTAGAGCTCGGTAATGCGTCAGCACTACATCGACCTGGCCACTCCGCTAAACGAATTATTGATGATGCTAGAGAGCAAGTTGCTAGACTAATTAATGCTAGCCCCGAAGAAATCATTTTTACTTCTGGTGGTAGCGAGTCTAATAACACGGTTATTAATATCTTTCGTGACCATAAAATTACCATTAGTGCTATCGAACATCCCTCAATCCTCGAACCAGCCCGAAAGTTCGCTAAGGAGCTTGTGCTTCTAGAAGTTGATAAATATGGTTTTATACAAGTTGATGATATTCCTCATGACACAGATCTGGTTTCGGTAATGTTTGCCAATAATGAACTTGGCACTATTGAACCAGTTGCTGATATTGTGAAACATGTCCATAGTAAGGTTGCGCCACTTAAAAGCGAACAAAACAATGTTCATTTTGGGAAAAACCAAAATACTCCCGTTTGGGTGTCCCGACGCCAAGAACTACGCAAACTTAGTGAAGCCACGCGCCATCGCACTTATGTTCATACTGATGCAACACAAGCAATTGGTAAGGTTAAACTTGATGTTAGGCAACTAGATGTAGATTATCTAACTTTCTCTGCTCACAAAATTGGTGGTCCAACTGGCATAGGTGTTCTGTATGTAAAAAAAGATAGTCCGTACCGCCCATTAATCTACGGCGGACACCAAGAAAATCAACGTCGCGCAGGTACAATGAATACTATTGCAATCGCCGGACTCGGCGCAGCTACTAAATGGGCCTGGGACAATTGGAGTTGCAGACAGTATGAAAAAGTTGCGATTCTACGCGATAAATTACGAGAAAGAATTTTGGCAGAAGTTCCATATAGCAGTGTCAACAGTCCGGTTGAAAAATGTCTACCAAATCTTCTAAATATGAGTTTTCAAGCTGCTGAGGGCGAGAGTATTCAACTATATCTGGATGTTGAAGGTGTGATTGTGGGGACAGGATCAGCTTGTGCTGCTGGAGATATTAAGCCAAGTCATGTTCTGATGGCGGCTCGCCATGATGCTGAAGTGGCACACAGCAGTATTCGTTTCTCGCTGGGACTAAATACTACCGAAGCTGACATCGAACGTGTCATGACGGTTTTACCAGCAATAGTAAAACGTCTACAGGGAATTAGCACTGTACAAGTAGCAGATGTAGTAAATGCGGAGCATAGCAATGAGTGAAGTAAAATGCGATGTAAAAACTAATGATAGCGGTCCAGATTGGATCTACTCGGAAATTGTCAAAGAACATTTCTTGAATCCGCGTAACTTTTTAATGGGAGATGAACGACTTTTTGAGAGTGATGCTACCGGAATTGTCGGCAATCCTATTTGTGGCGACCAAATGAAAATGTACATTAAAGTTCAGGATGACATTATCACCGACATACGCTGGAAGACTTACGGCTGTGCTAGCGCGATCGCATCCACCTCTGCCTTATCGGAAATAGTGAAGGGTAAGAATTTGGATGATGCCCTAAAAGTAGGTCCGACCGAAATTACTGAATATCTTGGTGGTCTGCCGAAACATAAATTTCATTGTTCAGTACTTGGGCATGAGGCACTCGCGGCTGCAATTGAAAATTACCGCAAGATAGCGTAGAATAGACTTATGTATATACGAAAGCAATTCATCTCCGCTGGTTATAAAATTCTCGTTAGTTTATTAGCAGCATCTGCCGCAAGTATGCTGTTTGTTGTTTATGGAGTGGATGCTTGGCGACTTTTTTCGACTTGGAGCATGCTACTAATTGCAGTGTACTTTTTTCTAGCGGGAATTATTATTGCTATCTCAAAAAAACGCGAAGCTGGTAAAGTGCCTTGTGTTATGCTTCAGGGCATGTGCATTACGGCTAGTGCTACACTTGTACTGATGGAATGTTTATCTTTTGCAGGTCTTCTTACCGTGCCCGGTGTAGGTGGATTTGGAATCGCGTTCATTAATTTCATCGTTCCAGTTTTTGTATTATTTGACTGGATTTTGTTTAGTAAAAAAGGATTTTGGCACGTCATCGATCCCTGGTATTGGTTGGCTTGGATTGTTTGTTATTTTACCATTATGACCTTAACCGCGAATTATCTTCCAAAATCTACCTTATTATTGTATCCTTATGAGTTCTTAAATTATCCCGAAATTGGTCTCGACGAAATGGCTTGGTGGATTGCAATTTTCATATCGCTTGAACTCGCTTTTGGTTATTTAATACTTTGTTTAGATCTATTAATTGGCGGACGACTTTCAAAATATATTGTTCTTCCCAAAATTAAGACGATCATTATTGAAGAAGATATTCCATTAATGATGGTTGACGAAAACGAAATCGAAAAGACCGAGCAAAAACCGCCAGAGTATAAGTCGCAGAAAATCGAACCAGTTGTAAAAACAGATCCTCCACGCGTTAGGAAGGTTGCACCCAAAGCGGGAACCTCTCGCAAGCGCACTATCACAATTACTCCTCCGGTAGAAGAAGTTGTCAAAAATCAAAAAGATGCGCAACTTCAAAAACCAGATGAAAAGAAGACTGTGAGCAAGTCTACTAATGGTCTAACAGAAACTTCAGCCCCACAATCTTCAGCAGCGGCTAAAAATAATACTCCGATTATTCGTAAGGAAGCATTACGCCAAAAAGCAAAAACTGAGCAAGCAAGGCAAAAAGTGGCGGCGCAAGATATTGATAAAGATTTACAGCATAAGGATGTGAAAAATGAGGATCCAGAAGCTTTAGTGGTTGAGGAAGTAACGGTTCGTGAAGTTAAAGAAGTTATCATGGGTAAAGCTCCAGAAAGTACTGATGGTGAAAAAATCAATGGCGAGGTTAGTCAGGGCGAATCTAAATAACTTTTAAGATTTGTCATGCAGTTGTCACTTTACTTTTGTATTGTAAAATAGTAAAAGCAAAGTTATTAGCTTTACACTATATTAACTAAATACAAAGGGTACTATGAAAATCCTAGAGGTAAAAAATCTTTGCAAAATCTACGGCAAGGGTGAGAACGAAGTTCGTGCGGTAGATGACATTAGTTTTTCTGTTGATGAGGGGGAATTTGTTGCTATTGTAGGTGCAAGTGGCTCCGGAAAATCTACCTTGTTACACTTGTTAGGCGGAGTAGATCGACCAACTTCTGGCAAAGTTCTGATCGAAGATAAAGATATTTATGAACTTTCCGATGATGCTTTAGCAATCTTCCGTCGTCGTCAGATCGGAATCATTTATCAATTCTATAATCTCATTCCGATTCTTAATGTTAAGGAAAATATTACTTTACCTTGCGATCTTGACGGAAAGCCAGTCGCTCGTGGTCGCCTTAATGAGCTCCTTAAAACTCTTTGCCTAGAACAGCGCGTTAATCATCTTCCTAACCAACTTTCTGGCGGCCAACAACAACGCGTTTCGATTGGCCGCGCACTAGTTAATGACCCAGCCCTCATTTTAGCTGACGAGCCAACTGGCAACCTTGATTCGAAAGCTGGTGACGAAATCGTTTCCTTGCTGAAACTATCAAACAAAAAATATCACCAGACCATCATTATTATCACCCATGATCTTGAGATCGCTCGCCAGGCTGATCGCGTTATCACATTTGAGGATGGTAAGATTATTAAAGATGAGCGAATGTAGGTGAACGTTATGAATATTCTTCAAAAACTTACCCTCGCCAACCTCCGAGAAAATAAGTGTCGCACTATTGTTACTATTGTAGGTGTAATGCTGTCTGCTGCGCTTATTCTTGCCGTTGTTGGTATTGTTACGAGTTTCCGACAAATGATGATTAACTTTACGGTTGCAGAATCGGGCGATTTTCACGATATGTTCGAAGAAGTTCCGGCTGATAAGATGAAATATATTGAAGATAATATTCATGTATCTTCGTATTATTATTCTAAACCCTTCGATCGTGATAATTTGCCGGAAAATATGAGCGAAGATACCTATGATTTTTATGAACTATATCAGAACACTCCGTATAAGACTGCATATTATGAGAAATTAACTACATTACCAACGAATAATACGCAGCCATATAACATTTATGTTCGCTACGATAACCCTCGCAATTACGAGAGTATTCGCGCTAGTATTCTTGAAGCTCTTGGAGATGATACCCATATTGGTGTTCGGACTAATTCTGATTTATTACGATACGAAGCTGGTATCATGGGCGACGCTGCGCTTTCCGCAATTATAAGTCTTGCGGTAATCGTTATTGTAATCATTATTGTTACAAGTATTTTTGTGATTCGTAATAGCTTTAGCATTTCCGCTACGGAGCGTGCACGTCAATTTGGTATGCTTGCTAGTATCGGTGCAACTCCACGTCAAATTCGCCAAAGTGTACTTTTCGAGGGGGCGATTATAGGCCTCATCGGAATTCCGCTCGGTATGATTTTGGGTGTAATTGCAGTTGTGATCTTAGTAATGATTATGAATATTCTCATGCAGGGAATGACTCCAGTTCCAGTTCCTACCACAATGCCACTTTGGATTTTTCCGGCAGCCATTATTCTAAGCTTTGCCACTATTTTTCTTTCCAGCCTCATGCCAGCGATTCGGGCAGCAAAAGTTAGCCCAATTGAAGCAATTCGTAGTAACCAAGATATTAAAATCAAAGCCAAAAAAGTTCGTACCTCAAAATTAACCAAAGAAGTTTTCGGTATTGGTGGTGTTATCGCTAGCAAAAACCTTAAACGTAGTCGTAAAAAATATCGCACTACTGTGATTTCGATCGTTTTGTCAGTTGCTACATTTGTTGGTCTTTATAGCTTCCTTGATTACGGTAAACAAATTACGGGCCTCCAATATAGTACAGCAACCTACGATCTTGAAGTGGGTGGTGCGGACGTCGAATTCTATAAAGACCTCATTAAAAAGTTTGACCTTAAAGATTCAGTTTATTATGAAGGTACACGTACGTTAGATTTAAATGTGACTTTAATGGAGAAAGCCAGCTTTGAGAAGTTTGCTAAGTCGCTCGGGATCAACTCGCAAGATTATAGCAAAGTTGCAATTCTGAATGATTTTGGCATTGAGTATAATAACGAGACCGGTCAATATCAACTCGTTCACCACTTCCCGAACGTTAAAGCTGGAGATGAAGTTGAGACTGAGGTAATTACGAAAGTCGAGACACAAAAGGTAAATGGGTCTAACGGCGCAGTCTACACCACGAGCTACGACGAGTCCGACGTCGAAACTATTAAAATTCCTATTACGGAGCTTACCGACAAACGACCGCTGGGCTACGAGAATATGTCTTACATTATGACTTTCGTATCAGAGGATTATTATTTACGTGATCAGCTGGGTGTTGATTCGGATCGCGTGCATTTTGTAGCGGCAAACGTTGAGAACCTCGAGGCAGTAGAAGACTATCTTGACGACGTCGAAGAGAGTGGTCAATACAAAGAGTTCTACTATACTAATGTTAGAGAAACGCTAGCTCAATCGCGCCGTCTTTACCTATTAATATCAATTTTCCTATATGGGTTTATCACGGTAGTTACCTTAATCGGCGTAACTAATATCTTTAACACTATTACTACTAACATTGCTTTGCGGGCTAGAGAATTCGCTACCTTAAAGTCTATCGGTATGACCTCGCGCGAGTTTAAACATATGATTCGCCTTGAAAGTCTTATGTATGTCGGAAAAGCGCTACTTATTGGTTTACCGCTTGGTGTCCTACTCTCGTACGGCTTTTATCAGGGTTATTCGGAGGCAGTCGACTTTGGTTATCAGGTGCCCTGGGTTGCGATTGTCCTTTCGATTATTGCAGTTGGGGTTTTGATTAGCGCGATTATGCGATATTCAGTCAAACAAGTTGAAAAACAAAATATTATTGAAACCATTCGCTCGGAAAATATTTAGCAGTGCGACAATGAGTTTCTCTGGCGGTCTAGCAATAGTCTTTGTATTAGGCCGCCAGAACTAGATTAAATATCAATTATATTGTAAAATATTACTATGCATATCCTACTAGTTGAAGACAATCCACTCACTGCTAAAGGTCTTAAGTACCTTTTAGAGAAGGAGCAATATACCGTTATCGAAGTTTCCGATCTCAGTACGGCACGTGCGGAGTTAGCCGAACATAACTTTGACCTCGCCTTACTAGATGTTTCACTGCCAGACGGAGAAGGTTTCTCTTTGGCGCACGAAATCAAAACTCAAAATCCTAGTTTACCAGTCATCTTTCTAACGGCTCGTGACGATGAAGATGATATTGTGCAAGGTTTAGAGCTAGGTGCGGATGATTATATCGTAAAACCATTTCGTAACCGCGAATTATTACTGCGTATCCAAAATTCTCTACGGCGAGGTCAATCGCATACTCATCAGTTAATTTGCGGACCACTAACGTTTGACTTGAAGCTGGGTACCGCTAAAAATGGCAATCTCGACTTAAAACTCACGGCCCTCGAAAGCAAACTCCTTCGTTGCTTTATGGAACACCCCGGTCAAATTTTAACTCGTGAACGTTTGCTTGATGAAATATGGGATGTTTCTGGCAGCAGCGTCAACGATAATACCTTATCCGTATATTTACGTCGTCTTCGCAAAAAACTTGGCGAGGCTACCTACATTGAAACGTTCAAAAATCTGGGTTATCGTTTAAAAGTTGACTCGTCATCAAAAAGTAGGGAATCATGAATCGCCGTCTGAAGCAAATTGTCCTACCACTTTTATTTATTAGCGTTATTGCGATAGTGGTACTTTTGATTGATTTGGCTAGCATGACTGCATCATATCGTGCACAATCTAATCGCGAAATCAATCAATTGGTTGGTACTATGGTTGAAACTAATCCCGATCTTGATGTATCGCAAATTGTGGAGGCTCTCAACTCTTCCAACATAGCGCTAGCTCAAAAAGGAGAAGAAGCTCTTAAAAAATATGGCTACACTTCTGAAGATTTTAACTCCAATGCGTCAACAAAGTTTTCTCAGAATATTGTAAAACATACTCTTACAACGCTTGGGCTAGTTATGGCGGGAGTTGTAGTTTATTTTTGTTGGCTTGATCGACTCCGCCGTCGACACATTCGTGAGTTAGTTGCCTATATTCAAAATCTCAGCGAAAGAATTTATGATCTAAAGTTAAATGAAAATACCGAAGACGATTTATCACTTTTAACTAACGAACTATATAAAGTGACTGTTCTACTTAAAGAGTCTGCCGAGAATAGCCGCCAAACCAAACAGCAACTAGAAGTTGCACTTGCCGACATTTCTCACCAACTTCGCACACCTTTAACTTCTTTGCAAATCATGGTGGATAATATTTATGACGATCCAGATATGTCACCAGAGGTGCGCCAAGATTTTTTGCGATCGATCGGGCAACAAATTGAGTCAATGTCGGTTTTAGTAACAACTCTATTGAATCTTGCAAAGTTTGATAATGGCTCAATCATTCTACACCCTGAAATTATTACGATTGGCGAAGTTATTACACAAGTTATGGGCAAACTCGCAGTTCTCGCCGATCTTCAGGATGTAACGTTGGTCCAGTCCGGTGATCTTCAGGCCCCCATTAATATAGATTTACGTTGGCAAACTGAGGCAATTAGTAATATAGTTAAGAATTGTATTGAGCATAGTAATCCAGGCGGAGAGGTCAAAATCATCGTTAGTGATTGTCCACTGTATTTAAAAATTACTATCCAGGATCGCGGTGAGGGTATCGCTTCAACCGATTTACAGCATATCTTTAATCGTTTTTATAAAACTAAAAATTCATCCAGTAATAGTGTCGGCATTGGACTTTCTTTTGCTAAAGCCATCATTGAATCCGAAAACGGCCAAATTTCCGTACAGTCAAAACTAGGAGAAAGTACAAAATTCACTATCACATATTTTAAATAAAGGATGTTGGAGATATTCTCCTGCCGACTATTATATAGTTTGCAAACTTAGTAAGTCTTATCGTTCAGTCGCACCGAGAAACCGTAGGAACGATGGCTGTAGCGCGACGGGTCACCGCAGTTATTACTGGGCAAATGCCACATATTCTGGCGCTACGAGTGCATATAGCCTCAACTTCATTAGTACTATTGTTCATCCGTCAGATTACAACAACGGGCGTTTTCACGGTTTCTCGGTGCGCTGCATTGCTCTATCTTCTTTATTCTGTACACCAAGCAGAAAACCAGAGCTTTCACTCTGGCTTACTGCTTGGCTGGGTCGGCAGGATTCGAACCTGCGAATGCTGGGACCAAAACCCAGTGCCTTACCACTTGGCGACGACCCAATCGATCGTACGGTGCCCTACTGGAACACCCACACTGTCATTATACTACAGTTTCAGTTTCTTGACTAGCAGTCTTTTCCGCCTCTTGGATACTCGGCAGTTCCTCAAAGAACACTTTAATACAGCCTGCAATCGGAATTGCAATAATTGCACCAATTAATCCAAAAACATTCATCCCAATAATAATAGCCACCAGAATCATCGTTGCTGGAAGATTTAGGGCATTTCCCTGAATCTTTGGTGCAATTACGTTATTTTCTACCTGTGCATAAATGATATAGAAGACTAGGAAAATAATTGCAGCAATCGGAGAACTAAATAGTAAAATAATAGTAATCAAACCGCAGCTAATAATCGGCCCAAACATCGGAATTAGGTAAAAAACCATTGCGAGTAATCCCATCGGCAGCGCTAAGCTTCCAGGTAAATTACAAACTAACGCTAGAAACAACACAGCAATCGTCACTACGCAGCCATCTAACACCGCCACCATCACTTGGTGCGAAAAGTAAGTTGAAATTGCATCCGTCATCCTCCCAGCAAGTCGCTTATAGGCACGGATCGTTTTACTTTTTCTATGTCCTTCCAGCATATCCCAAAATCCCTCAACAATCGTCGAACCTTCCAGCGCAAAGAATAATGTTAATACTATTGTTAAGATGACATTAGTAATAACGCTCGCAATCGTACTAACACTCATTACAAGAGCATTTCCTAGATTTGATACAAAACCGCTCGAGAATTTTTGCAGTGCTATATTGATCTCTTCTTGGAGATTATCGATACCAATCGTTTGTCCAAAATCATTAATCCCATCCCAACCCCCAAAAGTATGCTCGAAGGTCGATGGCAGTTGTTGCACGAACTGAGTGGTTTGCTCGATCACTACTGGCCCTGCCACGGCTAAAACGACCCCCAGCGCCGCAATCACAATTGCATAGGCAATAATCGAAGACGAAGCTGAACCCCGTTGTTTCTTGGCCAATTTATCAATTTTACGTGCTAATGGCTGGATCGCGATCGTAAGCAAGAGCGCCACGCCGATAATCACAATCGCTCCTAGAGCCTTCCAAACAAAAAGCGCTGCAAGTCCAAAACCTAGAATCACCAACCAAAATCGAACGAAAGTCTTCGTCTCTACCTCAATCGTTCTACTCACGATACCTCCTTTTCTCTCATTCTATCACGTCGCATCTGTTTCGCCAACCCTTTTCTAAAACGACCAATCTACCATGTTTAAAACCACAAAATAGACCTAAAATAGGCCTAAAATACGTCTTGCAGAGATGATAACTTTAAAAATTATTGCGATTTTATGAAAATATACATAAAAAGTATTGACTTTTTTAGATATCTGTGCTACAATAAAAATATAAGATATATTCTTAGTTCCTTGCGGTTACGAATCTCCCCTATGACCGTAGAACTGTTGCTCGAAAAAATCACAAAAGGAGGAAATTTCCATGAAGAATTTTGCTTTGTCACTATTATATCTCTCCGGCTGGAGAAGAATGCTGGTATTATTTTCTATTTTTGTCTTTGCAGTTATCTTCCGTCTATATATGGACTGTCCAATTTAATGTAACCAACACCACCCTCAGTTTAACCGCTGAGGGCTTTTCCTGCTTGAGGCTTTCTATACCTCTGTGACTGATCCGTAATACTTTCTTAAGAAATCCTTTTTATACTGCTGGAACTCGTCCTTTCGCATCGCTTCGCGGATCTCTTCCGTTAAACGCACAATAAAGCGCAAATTATGTATCGAAGCTAAATTGTAATATTGGCGCTTTTTCTCCGCATCCCCCGACCGCCACATTGCACGTAGACTACCTTTTGTCCATCCTGCCCGACAAGTAGCGCAGTCGCACCCGGCTTCTAATAATTCTCCTGCACCCGCAAATTTACGCAAATTTAAATTTCCATCGTGTGTGTAAATCTTACCGTGACGCGCTTCTCGCATAGGTGCTACACAGTCGAATGTATCCGCACCCATTTCTGCTCCAATTAAAATATCATCTGGATGTGATAGCCCTAAAAGATGTCGTGGTTTTTCCATCGGTAGCTCTTCGTTACACCATCTTAAAATCTCACCCAGATCTTCCTTTAAGAACGCTCCTCCTAACCCAAAACCATCAAAGCCAACTCCATCAATCTGCATTTTCGCCAAATTCTGCGCCGTCTTGCGCCGCAAATCTTCCCATCTCCCTCCTTGCAGAACTGCGTATAAGTTCTGTCGATATCCAAGATCGTCACGATGCTTTAGGTGTTCCTGTAAACTTCTAAGCGCCCATCTTTCCGTTCGTTCTATCGCTTCGATATTGTATTCGTAAGTATCCGCTAGCGATGTCAACTCGTCAAAAGCCATATGAATATCGGCCCCAATTCGACATTGGATTTGCATCGATTCCTCCGGACCGATAAAATCCGGCTCACTATCGAACGGATCGATAAAACTTACTCCTTGCTCTTCAACTCGAGCGAGCCGCTCTTTGTGCGCTGTATTTGTGACCCCACGTTCTCGCTCCATCGAAACCACTTTTCCCAACCCCGATCCGAGCGACATCACCTGAAATCCGCCACTATCCGTCAAAGTCGGTCCCTGCCAGGGTACCGTTGGCTGGCCGTCTGGCCTCTGATTTTGGTTCAATTGATCAATCGGCGACCAATCTGCAAGTCCTCCCGCTTCAGCGATTGCTTGACTTTCTCGTCTTAGATGAAAACCATTCGACAACATTGCCTGCGCTCCAAGCTTATGGAGGTCTGCTGCCGAAATAAATCGTACATATCCGTGCGTTCCGACTGCTATGAATGCTGGTGTTTTAATTTCCCCATGCGCCGTTCGAATCGTTCCTACTCGTCCAAGTCCATTATCCAAAACTTTTTCAACTTCAAATTCCATCTCTATATTATAGTATACCTCAGTTATTTTATGAAGACTTGTATGCTACTTCGGCATGTAGTAGAATAAAAACATGAAAATTTTACAGCTCAATGTCTGGATGGGGAAAATTGAGGGAAACTTGAAACGTTTTCTTCAGGAGAACGATTTTGACATCATCTGTCTTCAAGAAGTTTTTGCATCTGACGATTGTCAGGGTCATCTTGCGCGCCTTTGCTTTGACTTATCGCAAATCGTTGAAGCAAGCGGTCTCGAACATGTCTTTTTCTCGCCTAATTGGTGCAGTGATATAGCAAATGACCATTTTGAGGAAGGGAATTTAATTCTTAGTCGTATCCCTTTTTTAAAAACACACGATACATTTATTAACGGCCAATATTCCGAACACACTGTCCTCGGCGAAAAAATTAGCAACAACTTAAATATCCAAGTCGCCGAACTTGAAAACGGACTAACAGTCGTTAATCATCACGGTTTCTGGCGACCCGATCCGTTGGGCGATCGTGACAGTATTAAAGCTTTTGAAAAAGTTGCTAGTATCATACGTCCTTTGAGCGAACAAGGTCCTCTTGTAATGTGCGGCGACTTAAACATTATTCATGAATCACCCGCCATGCGCCCGCTTGACTTTTTGAGAGATTTAACGTCCGAGGCCGGCATAAAAACTACTCTCTGCGGCCTTAAATTTAACGGTGCTGTACCCTGTGATCATATCCTAATTAATGATCGGGTTAAGAGTTCTGACTTTACCGTTTATCCTGATCTGGTTTCCGATCATCTTGCTCTTTCTGCTAAATTAGAATTAGAATAGTGAATAACACATAAAAAATCCCTCCTTACGGAGGGTTAAAGTGGTTATATTGCATCATCGTAATTACATCTTACGTCAGACTTAAAGTCTTCCGCTCGATCTATTAACCTAACGCACTACTTTGCCATTGTCGTAATGACACCAGCTAATCAATCGTTGTACAAACTTTTTAGTCGGTGTACTAATTAAAAATTCAATAACAACTCCAGCAATGTAAGCAAATATCGCTTGCATGAAGAACTCCTTTAGGGAGAGCTTTCCTAAAAAGGCCAAAACTTCAAATACTGCGATATCAAATACCCTCGCCACTATTGATGATAGCAGTGCTCGCTCTCGAAAGTTACCATTGCTCTTCATCTTGCGCAACTGGACGAAAACGTGATTATTAATGATCTGGCTAATCAGAAATCCTAATACGCTTGCGATAAAAATCCTTCCTGTCGCACTCTGTACCACTACGAAACCACTGTTATCTGCGCCTGGGTAGTCCGGCAACATGACTTTAGCAACAAACAGTATCGCTGCTGCAAATATAGCGAATATTGCCGAGTAAACCGCCACTAAATTCGCCACCCTCTGGCCAAAAATCTCTACCATCATGTCTCCAATTGCATATGAAAAAGGGAACAACAAGATTCCTGCATCAACCGGCAATGTGACCAGCGCGTAAACCTTCAGCGGCCAGAGCTGTTCGGGCCACGGCAATGCAAGCCTCCAAATCTTTAATGCCGCAAGGTTACTGACAATTAGGATCATTCCCATTGCCGTCGCCATAAAAATCAGAATCTTTGCGACCAGTGCCGACATTGGCTCAGGATCATCAATATCATCCCCAATTTCAAGCGTTTTTAAGACCCTTCTCCAAGCACCATCTAGGCTTTCGTTTGTGAATTTCTTTTGCATAACAAAACCACCTTTCATAAATTTTAAGTTTCAAGTATCGTAAGTCAGCAAGAACACATCTTAACGAATCAACTTCTGGTTCTGACCTCCCTCTCCTTAATTATATCACACCAAATTGAAAAAGTCAATAAAAAGATCATGTTTATCAAAATATCCCATAGTAAGCTAGTATAACCTTAAATAAACCTTAAAAATCTACGATACTTGTAAGCAACAAAAATCAACTAGCACTCGTGTCTTGACTATGCTAAAAATTAGCGATATCATAGTGAGATGCTAAAGTTATTCAAATATCTTAAACCTTATTTATGGCAATCCATTTTACTACTAGTAATGATCGGGCTTCAAGTTTGGACCTCTTTGCAGCTTCCTGCTTTGATGGCTGACATTATTAACGAAGGTATCATGAAAAATGACCTTGACTACGTTTGGCGAACGGGTATTTTAATGATCGGTCTTGCAGTTTTTTCATCAATCTGTGCCTTTACGGCTAACTTTTTATCTGCGCGGATCGGCACTGCCTTTTCCCGTGACGTCCGTAATGATTTCTTCAAACAAGTCTTGAGTTTTAGTATTGCTGATATTGATAAGTTCTCAACCGCCTCACTCATTACGCGTACCACAAACGATATCAACCAGGTCCAATCTGCGATCGTGATGTGTCTATCTATGGCTTTACGCGCCCCGCTAACCTGTGTTCTCGCTATTGGACAAGCCATCGCCACAGCCCCAGATATGACCTGGATTATTGCGCTTGCTGTTGGTGTAATTCTATTCCTAACTATTTTAATCATGTCGATTGTTATGCCGAAATTTACTATCATCCAGAAGTTAGCCGACCGTATTACACTACTAACTCGTGAAAATCTTACCGGGCTACGAGTAATTCGCGCCTTCAATAACGAAGCTACCGAGAAACGTAAATTCGATAAAACTAACGATGAAAACGCTAAACTTAACGTCTGGGTCGATAAAATCCTGTCCCTCCAGGGCCCACTTATTAGCCTAGTCTTTAATGGTACTACATTGCTTTGTACTTGGATTGGAATTACATTATTGACAAAAGATATTGCCTATCTTGGTAACATGATGGCCTTCATGCAGTATGCAATTCAAATTGTCATGTCCTTCCTCTTCCTTACGATGCTCTTTGTGATCTTGCCACGTGCCAATGTTTCTGCTAAACGCATTAATGAAGTCCTCGATAGTAAACCTAAAATCACTTGGCGCGACCAGACATTAGGTAAACCAGAATTAGTTCCTTCGGTTGAATTTACCAACGTTAATTTTAAATACCACGGCGCTGAAGAGAATGTTCTTGAAAATATTTCCTTTACGGCAAAAGCTGGCGAAACTACTGCGTTTATCGGTTCGACTGGTTCTGGTAAATCTACTCTCATCAACTTAGTCCCACGCTTCTACGAAGTGACGGATGGTAATATTAAAATCAATGGTATTAACATCAAAGACTATGCGCAGGGGGATTTGATGCGTCGGATCGGCTATGTTCCTCAGCGCGGATTACTCTTTTCTGGTACAGTACGTAGTAACATTCTCTTTGGTGCGCCAGAAGCAAGCGACGAACGTTTACATCTAGCCGCTCGTGTTTCACAATCCGCAGAATTTATCGAAAAGCTCGACAAAAAGTACGACTCACACATTTCACAGGGTGGAACTAATGTTTCTGGTGGACAGCGTCAGCGTCTCTCAATCGCGCGCGCAATTGCAAAAGACCCAGACATCTACATCTTTGACGATTCTTTTTCTGCGCTCGACATGAAGACTGATTCTATTCTGCGTGAAGCGCTAAAGCCGATCACGAAAAATGCTGTTACTCTCATTGTTGCGCAACGTATTAGCACTATTCGTGACGCCGAACAGATCGTTGTCCTTAGTGAAGGCAAAATAGTCGGCAAGGGGGATCATTATGAACTACTTAGTAAGTGCAAAGTCTATCGTGAAATTGCTAAATCTCAGCTTTCCGAACAGGAGTCCCAGGACGAACTCGCTAAAAGTGAAACTATGACAAAGGAGGTAAAACATGCCTAGAATGATGAATGGCAGCGAAAAGCCAAAAAAGCTAAGCGTAGCCTTTAAACGCTTTTGTCTTTCATTGCGTCCGTGGGCAGTCCCTATTACCGTAGCAATGCTGTTAGCGATCGGCTCAACTGTCTGTACAATATTTGGCCCAAAAATTCTTGGCCAAATGACCGACACAGCTGTTTCTGATTACGGTACTGCTATCATGCAGGCCGGTGGTAAAATCCCTGATCCAGAAACACTTAGCTCCGCCTTGAACTGGACTAAACTTGGTAATCTTGCACTTCTGTTGATTTTCCTCTTCATTTTGTCGGGCATTCTTAATTATATCGAAGGTGTTTTACTTTCGATCGTCTCAGCTCATTATGCTAAGAAGATGCGTTCCAGAATCCTTGATAAAATTTCACGTTTACCAATTTCTTACTTTGATAGGCATCAATTTGGCGACACCTTATCTCGAATGTCAAATGACGTTAGTATGGTTTCAAATACCTTAGCGGACGTACTTTCTCGAGTTATTAGTAGCGTAACGATGCTAGTAGGTATTCTTATCATGATGATGACAATTTCTTTCTGGCTTTCCATTATTGCGCTTGTTGCTGTACCGTTTTCACTTATCTTCGTTTCGCTTGTCGCCAAAAAAGCGCAGACCTTCTTCCGCTCTCAACAAGCGACGCTGGGTAGTTTAAACAGTACTATTGAGGAGGATTATTCTGGGCAGTCAATTATCAAGGCAAACTCCTACGAAGCTACCGCAATTGAAAAGTTTGGTCGTACTAACCAACATCTTTATGACGTATCTTGGAAAGCACAATTCTATTCTTCGCTAGCCTTTCCGATTACTCATGTCTTTACTAATTTAAGTTACGTCTTAATCTGTGTGGTTGGTGGACGCATGGCGATTGACGGAGATCTATTGATTGGTAGCGTCCAAGCCTTTTTGCAATACGTTTCTCAGTTCAACCGACCAATTACCGAAGTTTCTCAAATTGCTTCCAGTATCCAACAAACCCTTGCCGCTTCGGAGCGCATCTATGAGTTTCTTGACGAAACCGAAGAGTCTCCCGATTACGAACCAGCCCTTACTATCGAGAAAGTTCAAGGATCGGTTGAGTTTCACGAGGTGAACTTTTCCTACGATAAAGAAAAACCCATTATTAAGAACTTTTCCGTTAAGATTCAGCCAGGCATGCAAGTCGCAATTGTTGGACCAACCGGTGCTGGTAAAACTACAATCATTAATCTACTCATGCGTTTCTATGATCCAGATACTGGTTACATTACAATCGATGACGTACCAACCAAAGAGATGAAACGCGCCGATGTTCGAAAGCTCTTCGGTATGGTGCTTCAGGACACTTGGCTCTTTTCTGGAACCATCGAGGAAAACCTCAAATACGGCAAACCTAGTGCTACGCATGCCGATATTTTAAAAGCCACCGAAGCAAGCAGCATTCACCATTTTATCGAATCATTACCGCAAGGCTATAAAACTCAGATCTCAGAAGATTCAGATAATATTTCAGCTGGCGAGAAACAACTCCTTACGATCGCGCGTGCAATGATTGCGGACCCTCCAATGATGATTCTTGACGAGGCGACTTCAAATGTCGATACCCGTACTGAACAGTTAATCCAAGATGCTTTCGTAAAGCTTACGCACGGTCGCACAAGTTTCGTGATTGCCCATCGCTTGTCCACGATTCGTAACTCAGACTTAATTCTCGTTATGAAGGAAGGGAATATCATCGAACAAGGAATACATGACGAGCTACTTGCCCAGGATGGCTTTTACGCTGAACTTTACAATTCTCAGTTCGCTGACGACGAAGATGCTTAGTATAGTTTAAGAAAGTGCAAACTGTGCTATACTCATAGTATGAAAGTGCGAGGTTTTGAGGTAGCTAAGGGTTGGGAGGACCAAGATATACATCTTCCGACCCGTAGTACCTTACATGCCGCTGCGTATGATATTGAATCAGCCATCGATCTGACAATTCCTCCGTTCGCACTTGGTCAGAAACCAACCTTTATCCCGACTGGCCTTAAAGCTTATTGTCAACCAGACGAATATTATTACATTGCAAACCGTAGTTCAGGTTCTCTCAAGGGCATTGTCATGGCTAACGGCATTGGTATAATCGATGCAGATTACTACGAGAATCCCACTAATGATGGCCATTTTCAGGTCATTGTTTATAATCTATCCGATCAAAACCTACACCTAAAAAAAGGCCAAAAAATTGCTCAGGTAATTTTTCAGAAATTTCTCCTAGCCGATAATGATTGTCCTGGAAGCAAAAGAGTTGGCGGCTTTGGTTCAACTGATGCAGAAAAAGTTTTCTTAAAAAGACCGATTCAGATAGTTTATGATCTTGATGATGTGCTTTGGGATTTAACTCATCCAATCATGAAAAAACTCAAGCTCGAGCACAAGAAACAAACTAACTTTTACATTCAAGATGATCCCGTTTTCACCGTTGAAGAAAAATCTCAAATTATGCGTGAGTTTTGTAACTTTGAAAATTTCCATAAAGCTGAATTTTATCCTGAAGCAAAAGATATTTTGCAGGTTGTTGACGTAGATACGGATGTTATTATTAATTCTAATGCTTACGCATCGGAAGTTGTCGAAATTAAAAAACAGCGTCTTCGAGACTATTATCCTAGTTTATCTATTGAAAACTGCCGTATTAATCTCGTAACTCCCGAGTCAAATCGTAAACAAATTAGTTCGGACGTTTTAGCCTTTGTTGACGATAGCCCTTATAATATTAGTGAATCAAACGCTAAGTTTAATCTCATGCCCAAAAAATCCTGGAATACGAACCCGGAAGCCATCAAAACTGCTTGTAAAAATAATAAAAAATTCCAAAAATCCTGGCAAAAGGAATTACCAGAACTTATCCGGGACGAACTATGCTATGTTATCCCAGTCAAAAACTTAAATGAAGCTAATCAATTTATTCATCAAGCTATTAAATCTATTAAAGGAGTATAATATGACGAAAAGTAAAGTATTTTTTACCAAAGAAATTAGCCCCGAGGCTTTAGTTAGGGCTTTTGAAGCTTTAGGTGTAGAGTTAAAAGGAAAAGTAGCTATTAAAGTTTCGACTGGCGAAGCTGGGAATCCTAACTATCTTAATCCGCAGTTAATCAAAGAACTAGTCCAAAAGGTTAATGGTACTATCGTAGAATGTAACACTGCCTACGAAGGCGCACGGAATAATTCCGACCAGCATCGCGCACTTGCCGAGGAACATGGTTTCACAAAAATTGCTGATATTGACATCATGGATGAAACTGGTGAAATTGAAATTCCCGTACAAAGTGGCAAACATCTTAAATATGATATTATTGGCCGGAATCTTAGTAATTATGATTCAATGATTAATCTTGCTCATTTCAAAGGTCATCAGATGAGTGGCTTTGGTGGAGTTTTAAAGAATCAAGCGATTGGTATCGCATCGGCATCCGGTAAAGTATATATTCACACTGCTGGAAAATCTCGCGATCTTGAAAAATTCTATCATTGCTTTGATACTCCGGAAGGTATGGCTGAAATGTTACCCGCACAGGATGATTTTCTTGAATCAATGGCGGAAGCTGCAAAAGCTGTAGCAGATTACATGTTGGAACAGAATAAACCAGTTTTGTATCTTAACGTTATGAATAATCTTTCGGTCGATTGTGATTGTGCTACAGAACCGGAAGCTCCTTGTATGCAAGACATTGGTATTGCCGCCTCACTTGATCCGATCGCTCTCGATCAAGTTTGTATTGATATGGTTTGGAATTCTACTGATCCAGGACGCGATCATTTTATTGAACGTGTTGAAGGTCAGAATGGTCGACATATTCTTGAAGCAGCCGAACATCTCGGTCTTGGTAGTCGAGAATATGATCTTATAGAATTAGACTAGGATTTTCTTCCCGCACCGAAACATTTATGCTATACTAGAGAAAAGCACGAGTGGGAACAAAAGGGAAATCATAGCGTCCTTGGGCAAGACGTAAACTAACGGAGAGTGGAGGCCCCGAATGACAAAAAGCAATGATAGCATTGCGCGCGAGAACCAAGCGGTTGCAACTATCGACCCAGAAACCACAAAAAAAGATCTTGAGCTTGCTGAGCTAAGTCGAGCATTTATTAAAAAAGAAAATCGCCTAACCGATCTCGAACAAAGGTTGCTACGCATCGAAAAACGCATAAAGAGTAACGAACGTTTTGCGCGCACTTTTGCTGGCTGTATGTCGACGCAAGTTTTAGCGATTGACGCCGTAACGGATGTTCTGCGCAGAGCGCTTCGAGAAGATATTGTGATTCAAGACGAATTAATGTCTGCAATCCGTCATTATGACAAACACAAGTTCCGTCGTTGGTGCTCAGGATTCTTTAGTGTTTTACTTTGGATTCTTTCAGTTATGTTGGCAGCTTTTGCTGGTGCCTTTATCTATTGGGTTTTTTCTGGACAGTAGATTGGATATAAAATATTGTGGAGTAAATTATGGCAAAAATTATTGAAACTAAAGAACAAAAACTTTTCGGTGTACTTCCGGTTTGGATGACTATTAAAACAAAGAGTGAAGAGAATGTAAAATGTCAGTGCACTACAAGCTCCGAAGCGCAGTCGTCGAGCCTTACTCCAGAAGGCACGAAAGGTGATCGATATACAAAAGAATTGATAACTCGAATCTTGGATGAAGGCTGTTTAGATAAGTGGCCTAGCTCAACTTATGGAGATGGTGCTCCAGCGCATACGTTTAGTTTAAATCATGTCATGACGACTTACGATTTAACCAAAGGCGAAATGCCACTAATAACTTTGCGCCCAATTGCCGTAAAATTTGCAATTGGCGAACTACTTTGGATCTATCAGGATCAAAGTAATAATCTCGATTTATTGAAAGATAAATATGGTATTACTTGGTGGGATGAATGGGATATTGGAGATCGTACAATCGGTGCTACTTATGGTGAGACTGTTCGCCGTCATAAACTCGTCGACAACCTACTAAAGGACATTAAAGAAAACCCCGATGGCCGTCGTCATATTATCAGTATGTGGCAAGTCGACGACTATAAAGACAAACACGGTTTGAAGCCTTGTGCATACCAGACTGCCTGGAACGTGCGACATGGGAAAGATGGTAAAGATTACCTAGACATGTGCTTATTCCAACGTTCTAGTGACTTTATGGCTGCAGGCTGTATTAATCAAGTTCAATACTTAGTTTTCTTACATCTTGTAGCTAGACACTGCGGTTACATTCCTGGTCGTTTTTCTTGGTTTGTACAAAACATCCAAATTTACGATCGTCATATTGAATTAGCGAAAGAGCTTATCGCGCGTGAGCCAGTTAAATGTCGACCGGAAATTTGGCTCAATCCCGAAAAGACTAACTTTTACGATTTTACAATTGATGACATTAAAATTAAAAACTACCCGCGCAAAGAAATATCTGAAAAAAATCCCCAAATGCGTTTTGATCTTGGCCATCAGAATGTTGATACTGACGGCTTCAGTCTTGAAGAGTTCTTGTCTGAATAGACTTCACTTCGTCCGTAGCGGATATATCTCATTATGGAGCGATGGATTACGACTTGCTGGTCGTTACGGCTATCATAGAACAAATACTAGTGGCCAGTTTACCTTTTCTAATGCTAATAAAAGTGGTGTCGCTTTCTTCATTGGTTTTAATGAGAATGAAGCATCAACATCGGCTACCGATAATGATTTTCATGGTGCCCCCATCCGCTGTCTAAGTATATAAATAAATATAATATCTAAAGTAAGACAAAAAGTAGTTAGGCCAAAACAACCAGTCTTCGCTTTACTCTCTACAGAAACAATAAAATCTGACCCACATATGATACATAATATATATTATTAGTATGCTAGACAGCGGATGGAGATACCTGCTAAACGATCAGCTAAACCATTAGAGGGATTTAAACTAGTGTTATACACACCAGCCTCATAAGTTGTAGCAGTAGTTATATTGCTATATGTAGTTGTAATGCTTGAACGTAAATAACCATTATACCCGACTTTGCGCATGCTGCCACGATTGGGGCTTTCCCATCCGCTACGGACGAAGGCTAAAACAAATACCTATACAACACCGCAGCCAGCCCCTTATACTATGTACGCGGCGGGTATGCTGATTTAGGTAATGGATCGTTAAGAGCTGCAGGCCTCAATACTTACTTATGGTCTAGTACTACGTATTCTAATACGATGAATGCCTACTCTTTTCATTTTGGTAGTACCGACATCTATCAGTCCAGCTACTACAATCGCTCCTACGGTTTCTCGGTACACTGTATCGTCTTTTTCTCCCCATTCTTTCTCTTTCTCCTTTTTCTATCATTTCCCCTTCTCCCTCCCATACATTATCTTCCTCACGGTGAGATATTCCAAATCGAATCCCTCACTTGATCGTTCGGGCCGTGATTTGGAATATCTCAGCCCAAAAGGATTAGTTCGTCAGATAATGTATGGGAGGGAGAAGAGGAGAAAGGAGAAATAAAGAGGAAGAAAAACAGAAGTTAAAAAGAAGGAGATGGGAGAAAGAGAAAGAAGCGAGAGAAAGGGGCAATGCAGCGCACCGAGAAACCGTAGAATCGATTGCTGTAGTTCGACGGGCCAACGTTAGTACTATCGAAACCGAGGCTGTACACGTACGTAGCATTAGGATAGGTAGTAGCTGACCAGTAGTAGCTATCGAGGCCTGCGCTTCTCAATGAACCAGTATGCAGACCGACATACCCGCCGCGTACATAGTATAAGGGACTGGCTGCGGTGTTGTTTAAGAAAGTTGGTCCTACTGAATCTCTATCTTTTCATACTACGAAGCAAGATCTTATCATCCGCATCTACACGATATGACTCGCAGGCTTTTTGGATTGCTTTATTATGTGTAAATTTAGACAAGTGATCATCCTGTAAAAATTTCAATGTTTCATCTCGATGTTTCGTAAAGGCCTCCGCCACTAACCAAGCCGTAGCCATATTAACATAGTAAGCTTCTGTTCGTAAGGTATCAATAATTGTAAAAATACGTTGCAAATGTTCGCCATCAAGAAAATGATCTAGCATCATAATGAGCATAAATCTCAGTTCAAACTCCCTAACGCTCCCACGGTATGTTAATATGAAGTCCCAGTATGTGCTGCGTTCCTTAAGTGGTACTTTAAAACTAGCACATACTGAATCGCACACAGCCCAGTTATCAATCTTTGGAACAAACTTTCTTAGGCATTCTAGTCGGTCCTGTAATGCCATCGGAGCCATAGCGATTACCATACCCTCAATCATCGTCTCTTCATAGAATTCGTTTTTCACTTCCATCAGAAACTTCTGGAAATTATCCTTTATTAATCTTTTCGCTATCTTACGCTGTTCGGGGATACGCACACCGATGATGTTGTAAGTACGCGGACAAAGTCCGCTATGAAACTCACGGTACTTCAAATCCTGTAAGTCCATCAACTGCTTAATAACTTCTTCTCGCATAAGTTTATTATAACTATACTTATTCAGATATACAAGAAAGCCGCAAAATAGAATAAAATACTATTTTTCTATTGACTTTTTAGAATAAATATGATACAATGAAAAGATAGGGTTATTATGAAACTATATTGGCGCATTTTTTGCATGGTGATTCAAAAATTTATCTTACGACGCAATACCGGCGTTATTATTTGCGATTTTGCCGAAAAAATGGGCGTTGTCTACATTAAGATGGCTCAAATTTTGGCCATGCAAAACTACGGACAAGTATTTAATGAGGAAGATCGACGGCGCTTGTCGAAAATCTGTGATCACTGTAATCCAATTAGTTTCTCTAAAATTCGACAAATCATTGATCAGGAATATCAAGGTCGAACTGCTGAGATTTTTAAAACTATTGATCCAGAACCAATCGGCTCAGCCTCAATTTCACAGGTTCATCGCGCAAAGTTAAAAGATGGTCGCCAAGTCGTCCTAAAAGTCAAACGCGAAGATGTCGTGCGCAGTGTGGAACATGACGTTCGCCAAATTCGTCGATTAATCCATGCTTTTGGGCATTTTGCCAAGTTTCGGAATTTTCTTGGTAGCGATCAAGCTCTTAAACTTTGGGCTGACTGGATTTTGGAGGAAACAGATTTTACACATGAATATCAAAATATTTCTCGTTACCAACAATTTGCCAATAGCGTCAATGGCAAGGTTCCAGGCAAACATTATATTAAACTTCCTAAATCTTTTCCCGAATTTTGCACAGATAAAATCATTGTTATGGAGTTTATTGCCCACCCAACTATTAATCACTTAAAACTTACTAACGATAATAAACAAAAAATCCAAACCTGTGTTAACGATTACCTTGCCCTTTCTTTTTATGCCATGTTTCATGATATGCCAGTCGTTTTTCACGGCGATCCGCATAGCGGTAATCTCTATATTGATTCAACAGGGAATGTTGGTTTTCTAGATATGGGCTTAATTTTTGAATTCACCGCCGATGAAGCCCAGCTACTACGTCAACTATTTCTTTATTCCTATACATGTAAAACCGAGCCACTGATTGACTTGCTAATTCAAAATAGCCGCCATGCGGATTACGACAGAACTGAATTCATTCATGACATGGGAGCTGAAATTGCTCGGTTACAGAACATTCCGGTCACCCAATACTTTATTGAGATGATGAATGTGTTTACAAAATATAATATTTCGCCACCGACATTTATTTTTAAAGCAGCAAAAGCCTTTCTTGCCCTTTATGGTATGAATACCATCATCGGCAATCTTACGAGTACGAAGGAACTACTTGCTAGTCAGGTAATTGAATATTACGCCACCCGCAGTTTTCAGGATATCCAAACGACTTTCAATTCTGGACTTAACGTGCTTCCTAAATTGATCGAGGCGGGATTGCAAGATGATATTTGGATGGGATTAGCGGCAAGTGCCGAAGAACTAAAAACACTCCGAAACTGCTTCGCGACTACTCTCGCCCATTTTGATGAAATTATTGATCTTATGGGACGGTAAAATGGCAATAGATTTTTACGATCGCTTAAATTTGCTAACGTCGTACATTGAACAGCATCTTGATGATGAAATTGATTATGCACAGCTTGCGCATTTTACGGGCCTAAGCCTGGGAACTTTACGGCGCCTTTTTCCACTTTTTTCCGGCATGAATTTTTCTGAGTACCTCCGTAAACGCCGTTTAAGTTTGGCTGCAAAAGATCTTGTTCAAGGCGATCTTCGTGTTATTGATGTTGCAATGAAATATGGCTACACTTCGCAAGCTGCCTTTTCGCGTGCTTTTTATAAATATCATCAAGTGTGGCCAACAAAAGTTAAACAACAACCTTCTCATCTTAAATTTTGTCCAAAATTAACTTTTTCGCAGCCAAAGGTATCTAAAGAAATATCCTACGAAATTATAACACTTGATGCTATGGAACTGTATGGGCTACATACACAAACAGACGATTTGCATATTTCTAACGATGCTCCACGGCTATATGAAAAAATAGCTTTAGATTATCCTGAACTCCCCGATCCGGACTACGGTTTAGTCGCTTACGAGGATGGGCGAGATTCCTGTGATAATTATAACTATTGGGCGCTTTGGAGAGAGCCGTACTATGACTTTCCTACTTATGAAATTGCCGCATCGCGTCGTTTAAAATTCAATGTTAAATCGCAAGACGCTATTGAAATCCAACGCGTAACTCGTGATTTTTACGAGAACTTTCTTCCAGTTTGTGATTATAGTCTTAGTCCTGCTCCTGATCTTGAGTATTATCATGACGGCGTAACGGAAGTGCTAGTTCCAATTGAATGATTTTTTTCGTTTCATTAAAATCATAAATTAATTTTTAAAAAAAGCTACGATGAATTTATGTCGACTTTTTATTACGAGCTTTTCTTTGGAAAAACTCATTTTACTCCATCAGATTGGGAGGGGATTTTAAACTTTTTAGAATGGTATGTGGGACTACGTGGGGGTTGGAGAATTTTGCTACAACTCGAAGTGGGGACAATTCATTACTATCTCGAAGTTCCATTAAAGTTACCTTTAAAAACTACGCTGCCATCAATCATGTTTGCGCCAATCCCTATCATCCCAAAGCTTCCAGACTCAGCGTTAAGATTCTCGCCAACCTTGCACTTTCAAGCAAGTCTGAAAAAGGCTATTGAGCGTATAGCACACTTCGATGCAGAATTTATTGCCCTAGAAATCAATTTTTCAATTGTTCACTTATCTAAGATTAATTATGTGCGCATCTACTACAAGCAACAAAATCAAATTTATCATTCAGCTTTTGTAGTTGCAATTCCGGCTCAACTATTAAGTTTTGATTTTAGTAATCCTCATGGATATCAATACAAAAAAATTCCCCAAACTCTGCGCTTTGACAAAATCGTCCCATTTCTCAGTCTATCATCTGACCATGCAATCCTTAAAATTTCAGAAAATTTTCATCAAGATTATTTTCTAACACCTTCCGGCTTTGACTTCGCTACACATTCGCTCATACTCGGCGAAAGTGGCAGTGGCAAATCAAAATTCGTTGCTCACCTAATTGAGGAAATATATAATACTTCAAGCGACAGTTGTCACATAGTGGTTTTTGATCCGCACGATAGTTTAAAACACGATTTTACGAACATCGACAGCCAAAAGATACTAAATTTTAATTCTCCAAATAATAGCATTAACCTTTTTATTAGCGATCGAAAAAATCAGGCTTCTAGCGCTGAACTTTTCTTGAGTCTAATGCGGAGTCTTATGCGCGAAAACTTTAATAGTCGTCTTGAACGCGTTTTGCGCTTTGGCTTTTATCTACTTTCTACGGCTGATGAATTATCTCTTCAGCGTTTTCGTAATTTATTATTGGACGCCGACTATCGCAATCAGCTATGCAGTAAGTATCGAAAGCGGCTTGCATCAAATGTAGTCCAATTCTTCCTAACTGAATTTAGTATTATAAAAAGTCAATTTTACGATCAGGCCATAGCTCCTGTTATTAGTTTTCTTGATGAGATTCAAATGTTACCAGCTTTTAATGTAAAACATCCAACTAATAATTTTGCTGACATTCTTAAGCAAAACTTTTTAACTACTCTTTCCTTTAATGTTACAAAATTAGGCTTAAAATCCACACAGATTATTACTGGTTTTCTGATGCAGCAGATTTTTCAACTCGCCACAAGTAACGCTTTTTCCCACCACTTAATAGTTGTTATTGATGAAATAAGCATATTAGAGAATCCAATTCTTAATCGTGTTCTTTCCGAACTGCGCAAGTATCACGTCTCCGTTATTTTGATTGGCCAGTACTTTGGTCAGATTAGTCAGCCTTTGCGAGAGGCGATTTTAGCTAATACTGTAAACTACTTCATCTTTCGCGTTTCAAAAGCTGACGCAATTATATTAGGTGAGAATCTTCAGTACGATTTTACTACAAAGAAAACGCCAGTTGAATTAAAAGAAGAGTTCACTAATTTTCTTACCAAACAGAATACTTGTGAATGTTTGGTCAAAGTTCGCCGTCATGGGATAAACTACCCCACTTTCCGAGCGCACACTATTAATCATTCTGCCCCACCTTATCTAGAAAAAGAAGATCAAGAATACGATGAAGAAATATCTAAACCTCAAATTGATTTTAGTTTTGATTTCCATTCAGATATTAGTATTGAACAAGTTATGCAATCAAATAGTACTAATCGTAAAAGGATAATTAAGGAGCAAGATGAGCACTAACGAAAATATTAAAACCCTTAATCAAATATTTCAAACTATTTTCCAAAAGCCACTGCCGTGGAATCTAAAAACATTTTGTGAAAAATTTACTTTTGACATTAAATTACCAAGTTTAGTTCGTGACTCGATCACTGAAGAAGCCACTTACTCCGCCATGCCAAATGCTAAGAGTTTTATGACTACTGCCAGCGTCCAACGACGCGAAAATTGGTTGCTCCCAAAACGTATACCGCATAGTATCGACGAGATTATTGCGATTTGGGAGTCGGTTAATTACATTGCTACTGAGCGAGTTACGAATAGTGAGAATGTTTCTGCGAGTGACCCAATTTATAATTCAACCAATGTTCACGCATCAACTAATTGTGGCGACTGTGACCATATTCTTTTTTGTGATGGAACTTATGAGAGTAATTACGCTGCCGCTTGTCAGCGTAGTACTAATCTTAGTTACTGTCTACGGGTGGATGATTCGGCAGCTTGTACAAATTCTTATAATGTAATCTGCTCAAATAAAATTAGCAATTCCTACTTTATCCAAGATGCTAGCAACCTGTACGAATGTATGTTCTGTAGTCATCTAGCTCATTGTCAATTCTGCATCGCGAACATGCAATTTACCGAAGCGGAATACTACCGTCTTAAGACTGAGATTACAAAATGGATTTTGCAAACTTGATTTATTGCAATATCAGCTTCTTTAGACCTGAGCATATGCTACAATGGAACCATGCTCTATGAAGTCACAGTTAAACCTGGCTCAAAGAAAGGACCTCTTCTGATCGCAGACGGTAATCATTTGACCATCTATCTTCGCGAAAAACCGATTGATGGCGCAGCAAATACTGCTTTATTAAAACTTCTCTCAAGTCATTTTAAGGTCGCAAAGACTTGTATAGAAATTAGGTCTGGACAATCTAATCGTAAGAAACTAATCGAAATTCCTATAGATTCGGAGAACATGTAGTATAATAAGAGTAATTGGATAAAAAGAGAGGTGCTTTATGGCAGAAATTTTAACTATAAGTAGTGCAGAAGTAAAGATTGGAGAAGACGACGGCAAGGTCGTGACGGTTCCGATTGCTTCTTTGCAATTTTCAAATCCTCAAGTCGGAGATCGGGTTAATGTTTTTCGTGATGGCGATGATTTCATTGTCCGCCGCACCGAAACCGTTACTGGCGTCAGCGAAGATGGCGCGCGCACGATTAATAAACACGTTTTCGTTTGGGTTGCCACTTTTATGTTTGGCGCGTTCGGTATCGACCGCTTCTTGCGTGGCCAAACCGCTCTTGGCGTTTTTAAGCTCCTTCTTAATACCTTTGGCTGGATCACAATTGTTGGTGGTTTTGCGGGCTGGATTTGGGATATTATTGACTGGATTAATGCCATGACAAAAGCTTATGGTAGCGCTTATGGCCGAGTTGAGAATTTGACTTTTGATGAAGACGGTAATTATACTAAATAGGGTAATGTAAAATGGAAGTTAGTTTTCGTACTGCTAAGGCAGAAGATTTATTAGATATTATTACCTTAACAAATACTTGCTTTAATGAGGAAACGCCACTCGCCTACGCGCAAAAAGTTTGGCGCGAAACCGAAACGGACCCAAACCAAATATATGTTAATGGCTATTTTGATGGAAAATTAGTGGCACATACTAAAATCACCATCATTCCTACGATCTATGAAGACATGAATACGTTTGCTATTTTAAACCACGTTTGTGTAGACCCAGAAGTTCGTCGCCAACACCTCGGCACAAAATTGCTCGATGAAGTCTTTCGCATCTGCAAAGAGCGTAACGTAAAAGTCGTTGAGCTCTGGTCAAAGAATTTTCGTGAAGCCGCTCATGCGCTATATAAAAAGTATGGCTTTGAAGTTGTTGATGCGAAATTCTTTTCAAAGGATGTATAGTTAAAATGTTGGAAAATGTTAAAAAGGGAAGGCTAAATGAAAATAAGTAACGTTTATATCGGTGGCTGGTTCCAGCGCACAATGCTTCAACTTTCTGAAGTTTATGATTTTTTGCGTAATGGCGAATCACAACTTAAACTAAACAAAAAGAAACTTGCCGAGCTTCGTAAAAATCTTAATATTGGCAATGTTGAATATGGTGTATCTGGTGAAGAGTTTATACTTGTTACTACGGGCGATCGTTTGCAAGTAAAAATTTTTGAAGACGGCCTTATCGTTATTGGCAGTAGTGAAGTGAGTGAAGAAACATTATTTGCCGATATTGAACGCTTAAAGAGCTATTATGAAAGCCAACTTTCCCCAGCTATTAATTATCTTTTCAGTTTAGGCGCACCAGTTCCGAAGGAGCTAGCTCATATCGAAAACATCTATCCATATTTTGTTGTTTGTGATAACGCAACACGTGAAGATATCGCGGAGCTTCTATCAAAGACCGAACGCCAAAAATATTTCGAGTTCGACAATAAAAGTTACAGCGTTTTACGCGGGGATAAATATTATTTCATCAATAATAAAAAGACCTCTAAATCCAACATCGAGCGTTATGTCGAGGAACAAGTTTTTATCCGAGAATTTAAAGGTCAGCTTCATCGTTATTTAAACCTCCATCGTATTATCTGGGAAAAAATTGATACAGTTAAAGATCGTGCTAGAGTTCGTGGAAGTGACGTCGTTATGTTTTCTACTAAACTAGAAAGTTATGCAAAAACCGTCACATTGATTGATGGTCGTATTCGCCAAATGTCTACTTACATTTCTACTCGTGAGCGTATCGCGAAACAAGATAAGGATCTTGAAGAATTTCTCGCAATTTCCGGTTTTCGTTACGAAACTTTGAGAAATACGTTGGAATATATTAAGGATCTTTGGGATATGACAAAGAACTATGTTCAGTCTGCTCAGAAATTGTTTGACGGTATTAAACAAGATGTAACATCTAGTTCAATTAACAGCCTGACTATTGTAACGTCTATGTCTGCTGGTGCAGCCATCCTGGATTTATTCACTGAAAGTGAACCGAGCTTTACAACTTTTGGCTTTATTTACTTTTTTGTCCTTGCTATAATTGGTTGGCTGGCTACAAGGATCCTTAGTTGGGTTGCAAATAGACGTAAATATGAAATCCAAGACGTTGACATTGATAAAAATATTAAATAAGGAGCATCATGAAGAAAATCATTATCTTGAGTATAGGTATAAGTATATTGCTGGGAGGTTTGTGTCTAGGTGTCTGTCCTACGCAGGCGATTGGTAGCGATTGCGAGGGGCGGTCTGAAAATTGCAACCAGTTAGCTGAGCAGGCTGACAAGAACGAAGTTCGAGAAAAGATTATCGAACCACGTGAGGTCGTTACATCAAACGAGGAGGATTCAGATCCTAAAATTGATCCAACTTTTGAACTTGCCACTTCCGACGACGATCGAACCGCTAAGATCAAAATGGGACACAATCTCTTCTTGTTTGGTAATAATTTGAGTGTTAATGCCGAAAACAAAACTGGCATTACATTTATTGCCGGTAACGAGTTGTCATTAAGCAATAAAACGGAATACGGGTTTGCCGCTGGTAATACCATTGAGTTTTCTGGTGAAACTTCACGAGATTTGTATTTAGCAGGTAATTCTATTACGCTATCCAAAGATGCAAAGATTGGGCGCGACGTATTTGTGGCAGCTAATAATTTAACTGTAAATACGGATATTGCGGGCGATCTTGCTGTCGCGGCAAACACTGTAATTTTGAAGAATGTTAAAATCTCTGGCAATCTTAATCTTGATGTTGAGCATGTTGAGTTTATTGGTGCAGTTGAAATTTTGGGGGCACTTACTTATAACGACACAGCCAAAGTTGCTGGTCTCGATCTTGTTAAGTATGGCTCCATCGAGGTTTATCATGTCGATGAAATTCATCCCGCAGCGCTCGTAGTTGCAAAAATCTACAGTAAAGTTATGAGTATTATTGGACTTTTCTTAGTCATGGCCCTCATCTGTACTGTCTACAAACAACTGCACGGAAAAATTGATGCCGAAGCTAACGTTTCTCGTTTTGGCATGGATTTGGCGGTTGGCCTCTGTACGCTAGTGTTTATTCCGGTGATCGCAATACTAGCTTTCTTTACCTATGTTGCAGCTCCACTCGGTATCGTTGCGCTCTTATTATATGGCTTAGTTGTTTATTTGTCTCAAGGATTTGCCGGTCTCTGGCTAGGGCATCTTGTCGTTGAAAAGTGTTTTAAGTCTAAAAGCAACATTTATCTAGAAGCTATTTTAGGTATTATTCTTTTAGGATTCCTATCACTTATTCCATATATTGGCGTTGCAACCGGTTTTGTTGGGCTTGTACTTGGTCTTGGTCTAATTGTTGCTTGTGTTAAGCCTAACCAAAAAACTGAAGAAGGAGCTAAGCAGGTTAGTAAAAAGGCTGCTTAGAAAAATATGCACGAGAGTTGGAAAGATTTTTTAGAGTCTGAGTTCGCGAAACCATATTTCCAAGATCTAAGTAAGTTCTTGCATGATGCTTATGAGAATAGTACGGTTTTTCCAGCCAAGACACAAGTTTTTCGAGCTTTTACAACCGATCTAAATTCCGTAAAAGTCGTTATCCTAGGTCAGGATCCTTATCATACACCAGGAGCAGCGCACGGACTCGCCTTCTCGGTGCCTAGCTCTCAGCCTATTCCTCCTTCACTTATTAATATCTATAAAGAGATCGATGCTGAATATGGCAAGCATGCTAACTCTACGGGTAATCTTAAAGCATGGCAGGATCAAGGTGTCTTATTACTTAACAATGTCTTAACTGTCGAAGCACATAAAGCCGGATCGCACCGTGGTAAAGGTTGGGAGACTTTTACTGAGGCGACCGTTAAGTATCTTAATGAGAATTGTCAGCACCTAGTATTCCTGCTTTGGGGACGTGATGCTCGCAGTAAAAAGAGTCTTATCGATCAGAATAAGCATTTGGTTCTTGAATCAGCGCATCCATCTCCACTTTCGGCTCATAATGGGTTCTTTGGTAATAAGCATTTCTTAAAGGCCAATCAATTCCTTGCTGAGCATAATCTTGATGAAATTGTGTGGTAGCTTAGCTATAATATTGTGTTATGACGAAGCAAAGACTTTACACTAGCGCCATCTAACCCACATATTATACATAAATATATGATGCTAGTGTTTGTATCTTTTTGAGTTATTTTGTTATAGTCTTGGAAATCATTAAAATATTTTCGAGTAAGGAGTAACATGTATCAAAATAAGTCAAATGCAGTTTTCTCATCATTCATGTGCCGCGAGCACTGTGGCAATCTGGGCTCAGTCATTAAAATCCTCTGTGCAATCCTATTAGTATTACAGCTCATCGTAATAGCCCCACCAGTAAAAGCAGCGACTTGCGAGGATGTACACTTTATCTTTGCGCGTGGCTCAGGCGAAAAACTATCTGGACCTAGTGCAACTGCCTGGAAAGAAGCTCTAACGGCTAAAGTTTCTAAAACTAGTCTTACTTACAGTTTCTATGAACTTGGCAGTAAAAGCTGGGGTGGTGCACAATATCCGGCCGTAGCGGTCAGCGGCTCACTAGGAGCTATTGGTAACTTGGTCGGTGCATATATTAGTGCTGGTTCAGCATTTGAATTTGGTCGCAGCGTGGAGGAGGGGGAGAGGGAACTAAAGACATACCTGAAAACTATTTCTTCTAGTTGTCCTAATACTAAGTTTGTTCTGGGTGGGTATTCGCAGGGCGCCATGCTGATATCTCATATTCTCAGTGACCTTAACTCAGACAAAATTATCTATGTTGCAAACTTTGGCGACCCAAAACTATATTTACCGGAGGGAAAAGGTCTTAATCCTGATGCGTGTAGGGGACGTAACCTGTCGAATTATCGTACTTATGTGTCAGATTGTCGAGCTCATGAGGGTATACTAGGAAGCTACCGTCCTTATCAACCTGACGGCTACTATAATAAAATCGGTGTCTGGTGTCATGGCAAGGATATTATGTGTAGTTCTGGCTTTAATGTCGCCGATCACTCATCTTATGTTTCCCGCGGTCTTTATCTCAACGCTGCTGAACAAATTTATCAAAAACTCCAAAGTGCCTTTCCAGACCAATTAGATGATAAACAGGAAGAAAACACTACAATTTCTGCTCATGATTTGGCTATCTTCATTAATACTAACGGCTTTGATCCGATACGAGTTAATCAATTTACGAACGAAGCTAGGCAACTTGCTAACTCTACTAGGGCAATGGGTGGACGTGTTGCGTTGTATGTATATGCTGATCGTGGTAAACTTCTTCCGCAAGAGCTATGTAATTTTAGTTGCAGTGAAGAAGAGTTCGAACGCCAACTTGCGCTTGTGAATACCAAATTTCTTGTTGCTGGTGGAGGGATGGACTCGGGTTTATCTGCGCTTAAGATGTCCATGAAACAGTTAGAGTGGCAGGTCGGAGCTACGAAGTCAGCCGTTATCTTTACTCCGAGTAAAATCGCCGCCGTAGATCGTGATGGAACAACGATTGACGAAGTTGTTCAGCTAAGTCTTAATCTTGACCCAGTTAACGTATATAGCTTTATAACACCAAACTCAGCTATTAATACTAACCAAATTCTTGCTGATGCAACAGGAGGTAAAGTTTATACCTTCCAAGAGGATAGGAATGAGATGGCATATCAAGAAATCTTAAATCGTCCAGTGGCGGAGCTTGCTCTTGAAGAGTACTTTGGTGTAGTAGGTGAAGAATTCTATTTTGACGCTTCCGGAAGTCATCTTTTAAATAATACTAAGTCAAATTATGACACACAATCTCCAACCCTTTACTATGATTGGGATCTTGATGCAGATGGTATTTTTGAAATCGAAAATTCTACATCCAGTATCACCAAAATTTATGATCGTTCAACCGAAGGTTTTATTCAAGTACGCGTAACTGATTCTGCTGGTCACATAAGCAACATGTCTGCGCGCCTTCAAGTTGTCGAATCGCTTCCGGCATCTGCTCAAATTCAAAATTTATCAGCGACCGAAGTTGCCGTAAATTCCTATCAAGTTAACTTTGAGGCTCAGGACACGGAGTCTATCCTCGTGGTCTTAGATGATGCTATTTATGGTTTTCTCGACGCTAGAATAGAACAAAATCTTATCATTCGCGATGTTGAAAATGTCACTACTGTCAGTCTAATTCCTTATAATTCATTTGGTAGCCGTGGTGAAGCTAAAAGTATTCAAATAGGTAAAAACCAGAACGCGGACAAGGATGAGTCGACTGGTGACTCTCCGGAAAAACTACCAGAGTCCCCCGACAACAATGCGGGGAGCTCAGCCCCATCATCTCCAAACAAACATCCTTCTCAAACGGCACACCCAGACCTCACAAACCACAATAATCAAGCTAACAACTCGCCATCTATTAATGAAGCTAGTAAATTAATCCCATCCAATCAACAAATCACTCTAATACCAAAAGTACCCAATACTGGTATTATAGATTAACTATCGTGAACTTAAATGCCAATGATCGCCGTACTCACATTTATAAACCGAAAGGTGTGGCGCACCATAATCATGTTCGGCCACTAGCGCTGCCATTTCTGCTTCTTCGCGTGTAGCATAACAAGTTTTCTGTTGTTCGCCAACCCAGCATTTTTTCGGTTCATGATAGGTTAATTTATTCATCTCGCATATTATAGCACTTTTAATGCATCTTACATAAAACGAGTTGTAATTATTTTGAAAGAAAACTGCATTTTCCAAAAGAAAGCGTGCTATAATTAAGTATAAGTGTTAAATAGGTGGAAGGGTGAGCAAACTTGCTAAGTATTTGAATCAACACATCATTGGCAATGTTTTTGATCGATTAAATATCTTAGATACGTACTCTACTGATCGTTCAATTTTAAAAATACAACCTAAACTTGTTGCTCTACCAAAAACAACCGATGATATTCAAAAGTTAATTCGTTTTTCTAATCAGCTCGCACTACGAGGGCTCAGGTTACCAGTTACGGTCCGTGGTACTGGTCGAGATAAAACTGGGGCAGCTATTGGCGATGGTATGATTATCTCCACTGAACGTTTAAATCATATTGAGGAAATTGATTTACGTGGCAGATTGATTCGCGTTCAGCCCGGTCTAACGCTCGGCGAGCTAAATACGGCGCTTGGCATGCAGGGGCTATGTTTGCCAATTGACTACGATCCGCGTACGACGATTGGTGGTTTAATTGCGAATTGTCCAAACGACGATGCTAGTGCTAGGCATGGCGGTATTTATCATTATGTCGAACGTATTGAAGTAGTTTTGTCTTCTGGCGATTTAGCTCAGTTGGGGCCAATTGGTTCGCACGCGCTTTCGCAGAAAATTTCCGAAACTAGTTTCGAAGGAAAGGTTTATCGCCGTATTGATGAGCTTTTGGATAAGTATGCTGACACCGTAATCGATCGTGGTATGCAGCGTTTCAGTGGCGCTGGATATGCCAATATTACAAGAGTACGTAATGCTCATCATTTTAATTTAATGCCACTCTTCTTTTCTGCGCAGGGTACTTTAGGTATCATCACGGATATTATTTTGCGTGTTGAAGTTTTACCTCCGCCCACTCGACGTCTCGCGCTGACACTGCGCGACACCAAAACACTATTAAGGTTTTTGGACTTTGTAAGCGATCTTGATCCACGAACTCTTAAGGTATTCGATCTTCGTATTATTAAGGAAACTACCACACATGGTAAGCAGCCGGATTTATTACCACGTGAGCTGGGCGAAGGTTGGCTTGTACTTGCTAGTTTTGATGATCGTAAACTTAAATCTTCCAAAAAAATCCAACATTGTCTTGAAGTTTTACCGGTTGGAACTTTTGTAGCTGAAGAAACCGTGGATAATACGGTTGCGTTTCAAGAATTTGATTCGACCATATTAAGCTACTTGAATGATTCTAACGATGGCGAACGTTCTCCTATTATTGACGACGTTTATATTCCGCGATATCGCTTTGAGGAATTTGTCGAAAAACTTGAAATGGTCAGTGAAACTCTAGACCTTAAGTTGGCACTTTTTGGCTCCTATGCAACTTCGAATTATCATGTTCGTCCACTAGTTGACTGTACATCAATGGATGGGCGAAAACAAATAATTTCATTTATGCAACAATATAGCCAATTAGTTAAAGACTGCGAGGGTTCGTTAACCGGAGGTACTCCAGAAGGTCGTATTAAAGCGCTTCCGATTATGCAAAACTTTTCCGAAGAAGAAAAGAAACTTTACCAAGAAATTAAAGATGCCTTCGATCCGCATCATATTCTTAATCCTAACATTAAACTTGGAGCCGAGTTAACAAACACCATTCGTCATTTGCGCACTGAACCGAAAAGTGGCATTATTCGTTCCTGAGTTCTATAACTGCTCGTAACTGTAAGGAAACTGTGCTATAATATTCCCTATGAAAAGTACAACTAAGAAACTATCCGAAACTAAGGTGGAAGTGAAAGTAACGCTAGACGGCGCTGATCTTAAGCCAGCACGCGAGGAAGCGTTAAATCAACTAGCTAAAAATGTCAAGATTCAGGGCTTTCGTCAAAGTAAAGCTCCTGCAAGTATGGTTGAAAAGAATGTTGATCCTAACGCTATTTCCGAGCGAGAGATCGATATTGCCGTACGCGCTTCGATGGCTAAAGCGTTTGCAGATGAGAAATTGAACCTAATTGCTATTGAGAAAGTTGATGTGACCAAATTCGTTCCAGACGAAAGTGCTGAGTATACTGCAATCGTAGAGGTCTTACCTGAAGTTAAACTCGGCGATTTTAAGAAACTAAAAGCCAAAATGGAAAAAACTGAGCCGTCCACCAAAGATGTTCAGGAAATTGTCGATAATATCGTTAGCGCCTACGCTGAGAAAAAAGCTGTAAAGCGCCCTGCTAAGGATAGCGACGAGGTAATTATTGATTTTGTTGGCAAAAAAGACGGAGAAGCCTTTGCTGGCGGTACCGCAAAGGATTATCATCTAGTTCTCGGATCTAATTCGTTCATTCCTGGATTCGAAACGGGCATCGTAGGGCATGAACCTGGTGATAAGTTTGATTTAAATCTAACTTTCCCCAAAGATTACCCTGAGAAAAGCCTTGCTGGACAAAAAACTATTTTCGAGGTGCTTCTCAAACAAGTCAACGAAGTCGTAAAACCTAAGGAAGATGATGAACTTGCTAAAAAATGTGGTGACTTTAAGAATATGGATGAACTTCGTGCCGACATTAAGAAAAATCTCGAAGCTCAAAACCGCCATCGTGCCCTTGAAAAATACCGCGACGATCTCGTTAATGAGTTAGCAAAGTCCTCGAAAGTCGCCGCTCCAGACATCTTAATTAATGACCAACTCCGTTTTATTCGTAATGATATGAGCCGCAATGGCGCCAGCTATGGACTTTCTCTCGAAAAATATGTCGAGCGACTTGGCCAGACTATGGAAGAATGGGAAAAGCAAGCTCGAGAACTAGCTGAGGCAAGAGTTAAAGCTTCGTTAGTCTTACAGATTCTCGCTAGGGAGCAGAAGATTGAGGTTGCTGAAGAAGAAGTTGAAGCAAAAATTGCTGAGCTAAAAGATGCCTACAAGAAGTCTAAAGAAGCTCTAAAACAGCTTAAGCAACCTGAAGTTCGTCAAGATATCAAAAATCGCATGATCATCGATAAAGCTATGGACTTTCTTGTTGAGGCTAATGGTGGGCATGAAGAGGCCGATCAAAAATCCACAAAGAAAAGTTCTAAGAAGGCCTAGCTATCTCATTTTTAGCTCGAAACTCTTGCAATTTTTACCATCCTAGAGTATAATCATCCGTAAGAGTTTCAAGCTATTAGCATTGCTGTAAACTAATAGCTAAATTAAAGTTAATTAAACAGGAAGTTTATCGTGCCAACTATTAATCAGTTGATTCGTAAACCACGCCAGAAGTCTGCTAAAAAATCAAAGGCTCCGGCGCTCGGTTCAATTATCAATACGCTTAAAACTAAGCGTTATGAGCAAGCTGCTCCATTAAAGCGTGGTGTCTGTCTTAAAGTTACTACTAAGACACCAAAGAAACCAAACTCAGCGCTTCGTAAAGTTGCTCGCGTTCGCTTAACTAATGGTCAAGAAGTTTGGGCCTACATTGGTGGTGAAGGCCATAATCTCCAGGAACACGCCGTCGTGCTCGTTCGTGGTGGTCGTGTGCCAGATCTTCCAGGTGTTCGTTACCACATTGTTCGCGGCACCCTTGATCTTCAAGGTGTTCAAGGTCGCAAACAAGGTCGTTCTAAATACGGTGCAAAGAAGGGAGAATAAAATATGCCACGCAAAGTTACTAAATCTCTCCAGCGCAAAGTTACTCCAGATCGCAAATACCAGAGCGTTTTGGTTCAGAGGCTCATCAATAAATCCATGCTTGACGGCAAGAAACAGGCCGCCGAGCGAGCAGTTTATTCCGCCCTCGAAGGCGCTGCGAAAAAGCTCAATTCTGAAAACCCGGTCGAAATTTTTGAGAAAGCTATTGCTAATGTCTCTCCAGATTTCGAGGTTAAATCTCGCCGTGTCGGTGGTGCAAACTACCAGATCCCATTCCCGATCGCGGGTCATCGTCAACAACATTTCGCTTTTTCTTGGTTAGTCCAAGCTGCGCGTGCTCGTCAGGGTATGCCTTACGCAAAGCGTCTTGAGCTCGAAATTATTGATGCTTACAACGAAACTGGCGCCGCCTTTAAGAAGAAGGAAGACTGCCATCGTATGGCCGAAGCCAACCGTGCCTTTGCTCACTTTGCTCGGGTATAGTTTGACTAGAATCCAACAGACTGACCTAGCTCGCTGGGTCAGTTTTTAGATGTAGTGTTTTGCTAAGCAATGAACGCGTAAAAACACCTCCAAACATATCGTCTGGAGGTTGGTAAAGTTAAAATGCGTTCGACCTCGCATAGATGTCAAACCGTTTACGCTGACCACGAGAAATCCGACACTAACTGAGCATCGTTGCACGCCGGCGCATCAAGATATGAGGTCTCCCATTCACTATAAAATAGCGAGATTGCTCGGTAATAATGTCCGTATGCGAGCATAGTTAAAACATCTGTCAAAGGATGCTTTACCGCCTGATCGGTCTGGCCTAACACGCCTTCCAGCTTTAAGGAGATCTCAATCTCGCCACAGTAATCCTCCCATGTTTGTCCCGGCACGTGGGCGTGGTAGTACTGTTTAGCCACCGTTTTGAAGAGTGGCCGCTCGGGCACGCTCTCATGTTCGCCAATCCTTCGAATCTCGAGCTTTGATGGCATCTCTTCCTTAGACAGGTCGCGCTCGGTAATCACTAAAGAAAAACGCAAATCGTCAAGCCTTAGCTGACACAAATCCTCCGTGAAAAGTGTTGCAATCCTAATCGCCAACCTTTCTTCCTCACTATCCTTAGGAAACTGCCAGAAGAGTAATTCAAATTTCTCATTAATAACCATAATAAAGTGCACTCCTTTCGGTAGATTTAATACTATTTTAACATAAAATAGATAGAGTTACAATGCTAAAGCCGAACGATTGACATTCTAGGCTGTATTCATTAAAAAAGCCCTATTCACTAGGTCCATACTTCCATTATAGCACACAATTCTAAAAAAGTCAATACTTTTCTAATCTCCTTGACGCTGTTATAATAAACTTAAGTATATTTTTAGGAGGCAATACAAAATGGTAAGATTAGCGATCAATGGATTCGGCAGGATCGGACGCTCGGCTTTTAAAATTGCTTTCGAACGTCGTGATGCCGAAATCATAGCGATTAATAGTCTAGGTGATCCTAGAACTTTTGCGCATCTGTTAAAATATGATTCCGCCTATGGTGTCTACGATCATGAGGTGAGTTTCGACGACAAACATATTATTGTCGATGGTGTAAAAATTCTCTTTCTAAGTGAAGCTGAGCCGATTCGCCTCCCCTGGGATAAACTTAAGATCGATGCAGTGATGGAGTGTACTGGACGTTTCACTAACCCCGCCGATGCTCGTGCCCATATTAAAGCCGGTGCGCGCAAAGTCGTTATCTCCGCTCCCGCCAAAGGACCTGGTGCTAAGACTGTTGTGCTTGGTGTAAATGAGGAAGTCGTGACCGCTGATGATGAGATTCTATCTTGTGCGAGTTGTACGACGAACTGTATTGCCCCAGTTATGAAGGTAATCGAAGACAATTTTGGTGTCGAAAAAGCCATGATGACAACCATCCATTCCTACACCGCCTCTCAGAAACTCGTTGATGATGCCACCAAAGATCTTCGTGAAGCTCGCGCAGCTGCTGTCAATATCGCTCCGACTACGACGGGAGCATCGAAGGCTACTGCTCTGACTATTCCGAGCCTAGAAGGGAAGTTTAACGGTTTGAGCGTCCGTGTGCCTAGCTTAGTTGTTTCACTCGCTGACATTACTGCCGTCTTAAAACGTGACGTAACAAAGGAGGAGATTAACGAGGTTCTTGAACGCTCGGCTCGTGAGCCTTACTATGAAGGAATTCTTGCCGTAACACATGATGAGCTCGTAAGTTCTGATTTTCGCGGTAATTCTAATTCAGCCATTGTTGATTTGCCGCTTACTGACGTGGTTGGCGGAAATCTTGCAAAGATTATTGTCTGGTACGATAACGAATGGGGCTACTCGAATCGCCTCGTTGAACTGTCAGTTGACTTTGGAAGGGAAGTGTAAATGGAAGAATATCATATTTATCTCGGTTCTGACCATCGCGGTTTTCAGAAAAAGGAAGAGCTCTTCGAGCTAATTAAAGATTGTCACGAGAATGTCTCCGTTGAGGATTTGGGGCCATTCGAATACGACGCGGAAGACGACTATAACGACGCCGCGATTAAAGTTGCCAAAGCTGTACTGGGCGACAATACAGAAGCGGCTCAAGAACACAATTTCGGTATTTTAATTTGTGGCTCTGCGCATGGTGTTTGCATGCAGGCTAACCGCTTCAAGGGGATTCGCGCCGTTAATGCCAGTACGGTTGAAAGTGTCAGACATGCCAGAACTAACGATTACGCAAATGTTTTGTGCTTATCGGGAGACAATTTAGATGTTGATACGATGGAAAAGCTTGTTAAGACTTTCTGCCATTCTCGCCCTGATCCCTCCGAAAAATACCAGCGCCGCGCTAAACGGCTAGATGAGGAATCCTAATGTCGGTTATTGCTCCTACGATTACCACCGACGATGCTGCGGTTTTCCAGCACAATCTTACGATGTTTAGTCAATTCGCTAAACGTATCCAGATTGATGTTTCTGACGGCACCTTTGCGCCGACTACAACCGTTCAAATTCCCAACATGCCCCCTATGCCTGAAGGTGTGCAGATTGACCTTCATCTCATGGCGGCTCGTCCTAGTGATCATCTCGGAGCGATCTTAACCTTAAAGCCTAAATTGTGTATTCTGCATGGCGAAGTTGACGATGATCTTCCAATGGTGTTCTCGCAACTTAAAGAAAATGGTATAAAAGTGGGTCTTGCGCTTGTTAAAACCACTTTTCCTGGTCAGGTTAGCGAACTAATTTCAGTCGCCGATCATGCTATGATTTTTGCCGGCGAGCTCGGTCGTCAAGGTGGTACTATTGATATGATGCAAATCGAAAAAGTCCCCCTCATTCGTCAGATTAAACCTAACATTGAAGTTGGTTGGGATGGTGGCGCTAATCTTAGCAATGTTCGTGCCTTAGCGCACGCCGATATCGATGTGATTAACGTTGGTAGTGCAATTAGCCAGGCCGCTGACCCCGCCGCCATGTATCAGTCCTTGATTGCTGAATCGGAAAAGAAAGGAGTGCTTATTTAATGGCACGTATAGCATGTTTAGGTGCAGCATTGCAAGACATCTGCCTTATCGACCGTGACGATTTTATTGGTGCTGATATTGCTGGCAATTCAATTTTTAGCCAACTCGTCATTGGTACAAAAGTTGACATTGATCGAGTATCTTACGGTGTGGGCGGGGGAGGAGTCAATACCGCTGTTAGCTTTGCACGCTACGGTCACGAAACTGTCTTACTTAGTTGTATTGCCAGGGATAGTGCTGGTGAGGCGGTTATAGCCTGCCTTGACCGCGAGAACATTGATAACAGTTATGTTGAGACCATTAAGGGTGATACTGGTTGTTCCATTATTATGCTTGACGCAAAATCTGGCGAACGTACAGTCTTAACCCATCGTGGCGTTTCGGGTAAGATGAACTCTTTAGATGTTCACGATCTCGAGACCATTGCTCCGGATTGGCTTTACGCGACTTCCTTGAGGGGTGACATGGACACTTTGTTGAAGTTTTTCGAAAAAGCCCATCAGCTTGGTGCGAAGGTTATGTTTAATCCAGGTGAGTTAGAATTACAACAGCTACCAAAACTCATGGGGCTCTTGATGGATGTTGATGTTCTAATTGTTAATAAAGCTGAAGCGGCTCGTATCGTTCCAGGAGTTTTGTTAACCGAATTATTAGTGCATTTAGCAGTCTACTGCGAAACAGTTATTATTACCGATGGAGACATGGGCGCGATTGCCACGAACGGTAAAGCCACCTATCGTTTGGGTGTCTATGAGCAGGTTAAGCGTCGCGATCAAACTGGCGCAGGCGACGCTTTTGGGGCCGGTTTCTTAGCTAGCTTAGCTGACGGAGCCGAGTTCGATGCTGCGCTTAGTTACGCTTCCGCTAACGCTACTAGTGTTATTCAAAAATATGGCTCGACTGCTGGAATTTTAGCTGGCACTAAAGACCTCCATCCGATGCCAATCCAACAAATTATCGATTTAGTAATTCCAGGAAAGGAGTAAAAATGTTAGACGAAGCCATCCTTAAAGAACTCGAAGCTGCCGACGTTGAGCGTGCGAAAGCTTATGCTAATGACCTTGAACGTGGTCTAAAAATCGTTCGAACTTATCCGCAAGGTGTCACTATTTTTGGTTCCGCTCGTTTGCCACAAGACAACAAATATTGTAAAAAGGCGCGGGAATTGGGCCAGCTTTTGGCTCAGAACGGCCATGCTGTTATTACTGGCGGTGGTCCTGGTATTATGGAGGCGGCCAACCAGGGTGCCTTCGAATACGGCGGTAGAAGCATTGGTCTTAATATTACTCTTCGACACGAACAATATCCAAATCCATACCTAACCGATACTCTACAATTTCAATACTTTTTTGCGCGTAAAGTCATGTTATCGATGTCTGCTAAAGTTTACGTAGTATTCCCGGGTGGACTCGGGACGATGGACGAACTAAGTGAAATTACCATTCTCATGCAAGAGGGTAAAATGCCCAAAATGCCAGTTTTTCTTTATGGTAAGAGCTTTTGGAAGCCGCTAGACAAGTTTTACCAGAGCAAAATGCTGCCACTCGGTCTTGTTTCTAAGAATGACCTGAAGATTTATAAACTTACCGACGATCTAAAGGAAATCGTTAAAGCCGCCAACAAAATCGGTCACCCTCCAATTAAAACCAATTATTACGATGGTTTTTCAAGTGCATCTGGCATCCGCCCACTGAGTGATGAGGAAAAACTTATCAAATAGTTTTATGTTATAATTTACCTAGTTATGCTAGGTTCCGAAGTTACAATCGAGGCACAAGGAAAACCTCGAATCCAATTAATTTTACATAACATCCGTTCAACCTATAATGTCGGGGCTATTTTGCGCACCGCTGAGGGTCTTGGAGTTGAAAGTGTTTGCTACTCTGGTTACACCCCGCGTTATAATGATCCTCGGCTTTTGCCGCACCTTCGTACGAAGCTAAATCATCAAATTGCCAAGTCTGCGCTCGGTGCTGAAGAAATGGTGCCTCAGACCTACATTGATGATTTAGAAACCTGGTTGAAGTCTCAAGCTGGTTTAATTCTCGGTCTCGAGAATAATCTCGCTCCGAGTGAGATATCGCAACGTTTGATTTTAGGTCAAGACGTATTACCGCGTTCCAAAAAATCTCCCCAAAACCTAATTCTGATTCTAGGAGAAGAGGTTGCTGGTATTCCCGATGCGATTCGCTCTTTGGTTGACTACTTTCTGGAGATTCCAATGGTGGGTCGTAAAGAGTCATTTAATGTCTCAATCGCTACCGCGATTGCGCTTTGGGGACTACTGAACCACTAAATAAACCTTACATCTAAAGAAAAGATCCGCACTAGGTGCGGATCTAAAAGTTTATGCATGCCATTGGTGCTGGCGGTAAAACCTTATTGGAACTATCCTCCTCCGACATCTCTAACGATACTATCAGGCTCGCAATGATATCACGGACCATATTCTGAGCATTGCTTAGGTCTGAAGCTGTTACGAGTAAAGGGTTCCAAATCATTTTAATGAGTCCAATATCAACATCATCAAATTTCAATTTGATACCCGCAAATTTACTCATCACACAACGCCTTATCACGTCAAAGTCACTCTGAGTAAGCTGTGGCATCTCCTTTGGTGAAAAGTAGATCGCCGTTTCTGCCGGACTGCAGGCAAGCGACGTGCGATTTCTTAAGTATGCTTGCTCGTCTACACGAGTGTTGGAAACGGCATCATTGCCATTTGAGGACAATAACCCTAGTAATTTAAGAAGATCCTCACAGTCATCTTCACCAGTAGTTTTTGGTGAGAAGGCTTCGTTCAGAAGCCAGAGACTTGAATAAATATTGTGTTCCATGTATAGCCCCTCCTCTATTTTAAGCACAAACTTTGAGTTGAAAAAAGTGCTTTTTAGTATTTTTTGGGCTTCTAAAACCAGCCCATCTTCTTATTGTAGCACAGATAACATAAAAAGTCAAGCATTATAATTTGGTAAGTTTCTACAGATAGCTTCTCCGTAACTTTTGTGCTATAATCATCATATGGATAGATATGACCCTCTGAAAATCGAACAAAAATGGCAAAAAATCTGGGCAGAAACTAAAGCTTTTCGAGCTGGCCCGATTGACGATTCTAAACCCAAAAAATATCTCGCTGAGATGTTCCCGTATCCTTCCGGCGCCGGTCTTCATGTAGGTCATGTTCGAAATTTTACGATCGTGGATGTTTTGACTCGATTTTATACCCAACAGGAAATGAACGTTCTGCGACCTTTTGGCTATGACACGTTTGGCTTACCGGCCGAAAATTATGCTATTAAGACTGGCATCTCTCCTCAGAGTGCTACCGCAACAAACATTGCCAATTTTCGCAAACAAGCTCAAAAACTTGGCTATGCGATTGATTGGGATCGCGAAATCAACACAAGCGACCCAGAATATTATAAATGGACCCAGTGGTGTTTCTTGCAACTATATAAGGCTGGGTTAGCCTACCAAAAAGAGTCCTACCAGTGGTGGTGTCCAGTCGATCAAACGGTCTTAGCTAATGAACAGGTTGAGGGTGGCTGTTGCTGGCGCTGCGGACACGAAGTTGAAAAGAAAAAGATGAAACAATGGTTTTTCAAAATTACCGACTATGCTGACGAACTTTTAGATAGCATCGACGAAGTTGAATGGCCAGAGAAGATTAAAATCATGCAAAAGAATTGGATTGGTCGCAGTACGGGTGCCGAAATTAGCTTTGAGATTGATGGCGGGCCACGCTTTGTGGGTGAGCCTCCTCGTGAGGGTAAGAAAAACACTAAGCGTCGCACGATTCAAGCTTTTGTCTATGACCCGAATACTGATAAATATCTCGCTATTAGCTATAAGAAGATGAGCTGTATCGCGCCGGTTATTGGCGGTATTGAAGGTGATGAGGATGTCGAAACGGCAGCTCGTCGTGAGATTCGCGAAGAGACTGGCTATAAGAATCTCGAGTTTAAAGGTATTCTTGGTCCATATCGAGCCGTTTTTTATGCTGAGCATAAAGATGTTAACCGCGATGTTGAAGCTACGCAAGTTTATTTTGAGCTTCAGGATCATGAATGTGATGAAGTGTCGGAGGAAGAGAAGGCGATTCAGGATACGCTCTGGCTCACACGTGAAGAATTGGTTGGTATTGATGATGAAAGAATGAAGGGTGAGCTCGAGCTGGGCTTTGCCCGAATTGATCGGCTAATTAATAATGTCACCAATCGGCAAACCGAAAGGGAGCAGAGCGCGACAGCTACCGATGCGGGTTCTATCACTGTATTTACGACAAGACCGGATACAATCTTCGGTGCCACTTTTCTGGTTTTGGCTCCTGAACATCCGATGATTAAATATCTGATAAATGATGATACTAGAGATAAAGTCGAAGCCTATTGCACTGACGCTCTAAAAAAATCTGAGATCGAACGTCAAGAAAATAAGGATAAAACTGGTGTCTTTACCGGCAGCTATGCTACTAACCCGGCAACCGGCGAAAAAATGCCAATCTGGGTGGCTGATTATGTTCTAATGGGTTATGGTACTGGTGCAATCATGGCCGTACCAGCACACGACGAACGCGATTTTGCTTTTGCTGAAAAGTTCGAATTACCAGTTAAAGCCGTTGTTGAAAAACCAGAAAACAGTGATGATGATAGCCGCTGTTATCATGGTGAGGGTATTCTCGTAAATTCCGGCAAATTTAGTGGCCAGCTCAGTAGCGAAGTTCGCGAGCAAATTGTGGCTTGGCTTGAACAGATTGGTGTTGGGCATCCAAAAGTGACCTACAAAATGCGCGACTGGCTAATTTCTCGCCAACGTTACTGGGGTTGCCCAATTCCGGTAGCCTATGATAAAGAGGGTAATGTCCACCCAATCCCCGAAGATCAGCTCCCCGTCATGCATCCAGAAGTCGAAGATTATAAACCTGATGATACTGGTCGCTCCCCACTTGCTAAGGCGACGGATTGGCTTAAAGTCACAATCGATGGCGAGGGAATGACCCGCGAGACTGATACACTTGATGGTTATGCCTGTTCGAGTTGGTATCTTTGGCGTTATACTAGCCCACACGACAAGGAAGCCGCCTGGAACCAAGATGCTATTAAATATTGGGCTCCGACCGATGTTTATGTTGGTGGCGACCATGCAGTCGCACACTTATTGTATATTCGATTCTGGTGTAAGTTCTTTGCCGATCAAGGCTATTTGCCGTTCCGTGAACCGATCAAGAAGTTGCTTTACAATGGATATATTAACGCCCCTGATGGTAAAAAAATGAGCAAAAGCAAAGGAAATGTCATTGATCCGCTTGAGGTTATTGATAGCGGCTACGGTGCTGATACCTTGAGGACTTATGAGATGTTTATTGGTCCGTACGATCAGGATGCTGCTTGGAATACTGAGGCTATCGGCGGAGTTTACCGCTTCTTGAACCGCTGCTGGACATTAGCGTTCACAAGCGCTGGTTCTCAGTCCGCAAATTCTGCTAAGATGGATGCGAGTGATACGATCCCTAGTAATAATCCCGAAGATACCCATCGCTTAGCAGAACGTCACGCGACTATTAAAAAGGTTACCGAAGACATCCATCGCTGTAGCTTTAATACGGCCGTAGCTGCTTTGATGGAATATGTTAATGAGCTTTATAAAATAGGTCATAGTGATGAGGATATTGTTATTCTCGCCAAACTCCTCAAACCATTTGCACCACACCTTGCTAGCGAGATGCTCGAGAAGCTCGGAGCTGATGATATTTGGCCAGTTTGGGAGGAGCAGTATCTCATCACCGAAGTCGTAGAAGTTGTAGTACAGGTAAATGGCAAGTTACGAGGCAAACTCTTAGTTAAGCCAGATGAGCTTGGCGACGAGGAGCGCCTCAAGGAACTAGCTCTCGCCGAAGAAAATGTCCAAAAGTTCATACAAGGCAAAGAAATTCGTCGGGTCATTCTTCCGAAAAATAGTAAGTTAATTAACCTTGTCGTTTAAGCTGGTAGGTCTGACATAACGGTAGTGATAAAAGTATTGACTTTTGATTCCGCATGTGCTATAATGGAAAAGTATCTGCGGATACAGGTATGGTTTTTGATGGGGAAGAGTCTTGTAAAAAGTGCTGACCTAGCATGCAACTTAGATTCTCCCACAAATAAGGCCAACCAGTTCCTTTGAGTTGTGAGGGATTCATGAAAGGAGGGGTGTCATGAAAAGCAAAGTGGCTGTACTGTTATGTACGTTGATACTGACGATGAGTTTTAGCAGTATTGCATATGCTGCAACCTGTGAGGTTTGCGGCGATTCTGAATGTACTAGTTGGGATCATCTGAAACGTGATGTAACTGGTCTCTGGCAAAAGGTTGAGGATAGTGAACTCTACCAGTCCACAAAAACCAAAACCGGCGCTATCTATGAAGCCGCCAAAGAAAAGGCTCCAGAAGTGGTAGCTCAGGCCAAAGAAAAGATCCCGGAGGTCTATGAAGAGGTAAAAGATACCGTAGTCGAAAACGCTCCTATGGTGTATGATGCGGCCAAAGAAAAAGCTAAAGGTGCTCGGAAAAAGCTTGATGAATTTCGTTCAGAACAGCAAAATCAGTTCTGGGGTTATTTCGAGCAGCAAACTGGATATAATACTGGCTTAGCTAATTGAAAATTTTTATCTCATTAATTCAGTTCGATTAACTATTAAACCACTCTCACAACTCGTCTTCACTTTCTGGCAGCTTTAAAAGGCTGCCAATTTTATATAATTGTTTAAAAGCCTTCGGGCTGAACTAAAAGAAAGAGAAGAGAGCGAAAAAAGGTTCGACTAAGGCTCCACTGGAGCTACAGTAAGGTATTCTAGGTGTAGATAAGCAACTTTTTATAACGGTACACTTTATGATGTACCGTTTTTTCACAAAAAACCACTAAACTTCTTGCGCGCTATCATAAAATGTGATAAAATGGCATCAGAATTTGTCATTAATTAAGGAGCATTATGCCTGAACCTAAAAAACAGAGCAGTCCACGCAAGACTGGCTTACGTCGTAGCCACCTTCGCCTTAAACTGGCGCGGTCGGTAAATCGTTTTTCGCCAGTTAAAGTTTTCGAAACTGCTAAGAAAACCCCAAACTTAAAAGTTAAAACTGTCAAACCTGTATCGACTAAGACAGTAAAAGCAAAGAAGACCGAGCAGAAAGCTGCTTCAGTTAAAAAAGCTACAACCACAAAAATTACTAAAAAATCTAAATAAAAGGGAAGGTATATGGCTAGTAACCGGCACTTAGGCAGAATTATTGTATTACAAAGTTTGTATGAATATGAATTTCGTACAAAGGCCGGAGATCCGACCGCAAAAATTGACGTAATTGTTGCGAAAAATATCGAGCCATATGCTAAAGCCCTTGGCGATACCGAATTTGTTTATGGGCTGGCCCGCGCTGTGTCTGAGCGTTTTGAGGCGCTCGATGAAGAGCTCCAGCCTATGGCCCCGGAATGGCCTATCAGCACGATTGCTGCTATCGATCGCAATGTACTTCGGATTGGACTCCATGAACTTGAAGCTTCCGCTGATACAGTGCCGCCGAAGGTAGCAATCAATGAAGCCGTCGAACTAGCCAAAGCTTTTGGTGCTGATAATTCATCAAAATTTATCAACGGCGTCCTCGGAACTGCGTATCGCAAGATTTATAATGAGGAATCATCTCCTGAGGAGAAAAAAGATGAAGAAAAAGCACAATCGCTCGCGCCAGCAGGTGACGAACGAATTGAGGCTCCGGTCGGGGGAGAAACCGAAGCCTAGTAAATCTAGCCATCCGCCTCGGAAGAAGATTGGCGGAAATCGTTCTAAAAAAACAAAGAAAGTATTAGCTGATGAGGTCCAGCTAAATACTACCTCAAAAAAGGTACAAGAAGCTACATTTGAGAATCAGGCAGTAATGTCCGATCAGGTTGCGTTAGAGGTCGCGGGAAAGACTAAATCTAGTCTGAATGTTAATCGGGACTCTCTCGAACATAAGCTACCGGAATGCCGCAAGATTCCTGAAGCTTTACCACTTAAGTCTGAGCGGGAAAAAACCAATGCCTTCTCAAGATTAACTACCCGGGTCTTTAAAAAACCTGCTATTCAGGAAGTTGTTCGTGAACCGACCGCTGGTGGAATTGTGTTTCGGATGACCCCTGACCAAAAAGACATCGAGATCTTACTAATTCAAGATTCTAAAGGTCGCTGGACTATCCCGAAAGGTCATATTGAGGCTGGCGAAACTGCGAAACGGACTGCCGTCCGAGAAATTGGTGAGGAGGCTGGACTATTTCATATCCAGGTTCTTACTTGGCTTGGTAAAATCCATTTCCAATATCGCCGCATCGACAAACTCGTCCTGATGACTACGCAGATTTACCTCGTTCGTGCTATGGATAACGCAGAAATTCCCACCAAAGAACAATGGATGAAGGGAATTAAGTGGTTTAAGTTTAACGACGCTATTGATGCTATTGAATATGAAGACATCGAAAAGCTAATGTTGGTTGCTAAAAACAAGATCCGTCAAGGGCTATATTAATTAAAAGGAGTTTAATGAATCCAAATCAAATCGCAGAATACCAAAATTTCGCTCGCGAAAAACTCGGTTTTGAGTTCCAAGATATCAATCTCTTAATTACCGCTCTTACGCATCGTAGTTATGTTAATGAGCATAAAACTAGTGTCAAGGAGCATAATGAGCGCCTTGAATTTCTCGGTGATGCAGTTTTAGAGCTTGTCACCTCCGACTTTTTGTATCGTAATTACGATGAGCCCGAAGGCATTATGACCGCCTGGCGTTCGGCTCTTGTGCGCACTGAAAGTATTGGTGCTGCCGGGGAGGATCTCGGTTATGAGCCACTAGTCCGCTTATCGAAGGGTGAAAAGCATGGCTCTAGCCGCGCTCACGCTGTGATTTTGGCTGACTGTTTTGAAGCCGTGATTGGAGCAATATACCTTGATCAAGGTTATGACGCTGCAAAAGATTTTATCGCCAAACATATCCTCGTTAAACTTGATAAAATCCTCGAAGACGGAAGCTGGCGCGATCCAAAATCCTATCTCCAGGAACTTGCCCAACATCATGATGGCTCAACTCCAGTCTACAAAGTCCTCGACGAAGATGGACCAGACCATGATAAGACTTTTACAATTGGAGTTTATGTTGCTGGTCAACTCAAAGGTACTGGCATTGGCCACTCAAAACAAGAGGCCGAAGGCAACGCGGCCGCTGAAGGTGTAAAAGGGTACTTGAAAACCTCACAAGCTAAGTAACCCGTCGAATTCTTTACAAAATTCACAAACTTTGCTATAATTAACCGTATTAATAAATAAAGGAGAAATAATGCTCGCGATTCGCATGCAGCGTAATGGCCGCGTACACGCCCCCGTGTACCGGATAGTCGTCCAAGAAGCGCAGCGCCACCCGCTTTCGGGTCGTGTTGTAGCCGAGGTCGGCAATTACAACCCAGAAACCAAAAAGGTGGTTCTCGACAAAGAAAAAGTCGAATTCTATCTAAAGAACGGCGCGCAGCCATCTAGTCGTGTCGCCTTCGTCTTTAAAAAAGAGGGAATTAAACTTCCAGACTGGTATAAAGAAGCTCCAGCAAAGCATGCCAAAGCTAAGCATGCCGATAAGCTTCGCAAGAACCAACCTAAGGAAGAGCCTGCAGTTGAGGAAACTGCCGAATAGTCGTCCTCTAGAAGCGAAAAAGACCCATAGCGGGTCTTTTTTGTGGTACTTTAAAACAGTTATGCTTGCGAAAAACTATAAAATATCGAAAATCTTGTTTTTTAAAAGTTTGTGCTATAATATAAGTATAACATAACTAATAACTGGAGACCTTATGGCAACCATTGACCAACAATTTGTAGAATACATCGTAAAAACCCTCGTCAATAATCCAGACAAAGTCGTTGTCGACCGCGAAATTGACGAGCGAGGTGTCTTATTAAGTTTGAGCGTTGACCCAGAAGACGTTGGTCGCGTCATTGGCAAGCGAGGTGCAACTGCTCAGAGTATCCGTACATTGCTCAGAGTTTTAGGTACCAAGAATGGTGCAAGATATAACCTTAAAGTCGTCAACACCGACGATGAGGGTGGCTACCGCGCTTCTCGCGAGACTCGAGCGAATGCCGAAGCTGCCGGTGAGCTTCGCGATGACGAGTTAGAAGATGAAGCTCCAATGGATGGTGGCGCTTCTGAAAACGCCATCGCCGAGAAAACGCGTGCCGAACTTGCTGATCTTGACGATCTCGAGATTTAAGCAGTATAAACCGGACAAGAGAAATGGCGGCCGTTCTGGCCGCCATTGGTTTTACTGTATCGTGCTATCCTGAATGTTAGCCGTCGAACCGATAGTCCCAAAACCACTGTCCTCCTCAGTTACTGCGTCAGCCTCTGTCAACAAGGCACTCCGATATGACTTCATTGCCCGACCAAGCGCGCTTGCGAAATCTATCAGGAGCAATGCATAGGCTTCAATTACGTTCACGCATAGCCATAGAAAAAATGCTACTAAGCCAAACTGGAAGCGACGATCTGTCCATTTGAATATAAACAAAAAGAAAACTATTATGATGCCGAGAAGGAGCTCTTTGCCCGTCTTAAGCGTATCAGTTTTTAGATACTTCTCGTTGTATCCAGGACAGAGCGTTAGTGCTGCCACTAATCTTGCTATTTCCCACGGCGACATGCTTACGCTTAAGCCTATCACCCAGACTGCCCATAATTTCAAACAGTCCGATAGACTAGTGGGCGATAACTCAAACCCCACGGCGCCTTTATGCAGCCAGAGCGAACAAATTCTACCGCCAATCATTAGCGAGATCACACCTACGAGTGTCAACACCTGCCTGTAAATCATCTGGTAATGCTTAACTTGTTGTTTCATTTTTACCCTCCTTTAAAATGAATTGCACATTACATAACACTAAAACCGAGTTTATAATGTGCTAGACTTAATATCTTATGCTTTCATTGTATCACACATTTTTAAAAATGTCAAGCAGTACGTAGATGTTGTAAAAAATACCTAAAAGTTTTCCACTATAATAACAGAGGTAAAGACGACAAACGTTGTAAAAAATACTATAAAAGTTCATCGCATAATTTTAAAATATTCTTGCTTTTCATATTAACATAAGTTATACTTAAAACAGTTCGAAAGAACATATGGCTAACTGCGAGCCAACGATAAGTTGAGAGCTTATATGTTCAAAAAACCGCCGAAGTACCTAGTTGTGAAGGTGGTTTTTTGGTTAGATGCACCTCAAAAACTAAAATCATGAAGAAGACGGCCGTGGTCGCCTTTTTGTAGAGAGGTTATGAACCAAAATATTGTCAAGAAACTTCTCGCTCAAGATAGCAAGAATACTACATGCTACATCTGACATCCTCCAGATCGGTCGCGTACTCATCGAATATCGACATTATCTCATGTTGGATTAAATAATCTTTCAATTCAATTATAAATAGCTAATATTTACAAAACCTCTTGAAAAATTTGTTATTTTCAGTATAATCAAAGATAAGAAGTAGTGAGTGGTGTTTTCTAATGCGCAAGAGATGGCGACTTAGGCGCAAGATATCACAGTTAATCTTCGGCGCTACAAGCTTGTTCGGTAATACAAGTTTGACTCGCTCTGCGAGAGATTATCAACACTAAAAGAGAGGATATTGTGAGTAAGGCAACAACTAACGCAGTTGATGGTGGCCGAGTGTTCTTCACTGAAGGCGACCAGGCCCTTCCTATCCCTGATCTGATTGCACATCAGAAGGATAGCTGGGAGGATTTTGTTAAATCAGGTCTTCGTGAAGTGTTCAATGAATTGAACCCTATCGACGACTACACGGGAGCAAAACTATCGCTTAGGTTTAAAGACTATTACTTTAAGGCTCCAGTCGAAGACGAGAAAACCGCTAAGTATAACTTATCAACTTATGCGGCGCCTTTGCATGTTATGGTGGAACTTACTAATAAAGTCACCGGTGAAGTCAAAGAACAGGACATCTACTTTGGTGATTACCCTTGGATGACCGATCGCGCAACCTTTATTATCAACGGTACTGAGCGCGTAGTTGTTTCTCAGTTGATTCGCTCTGCTGGTGTCTTCTTTACGGCTGAAAATGTTAACGGCAAGCGTTGCTATGGTGCAAAAGTTATTCCTGGCCGCGGTGCTTGGCTTGAATTTGAGACCACCAGCAGCGGTTGTATTAATGTTAAAATCGACCGCCGTCGCAAAATTCCAGTTACGACCTTCCTAAAAGCGCTTGGTTTAGCTAAAGAAGATGAAATTCGTGCGACCTTTGCCGAAGTCGACAACGGTCCAGTGAGTTTTATTAATGAAACTCTCGCCAAAGATACCGCCACTAGTCAATCAGCTGCTCTTCTTGAAGTTTATCGCCGACTTCGCCCGGGCGATCTCGCAACCGTCGATAACGCAAAATCCATGATTGAGCGCGCCTTCTTCGATCCGCGCCGTTATGACTCTTCTCGTGTTGGTCGTTTTAAACTTAATCGTCGCCTCGGTTATGATACGCCTAACGACTCTGAACACCGTACTCTTCAAATGAAGGACGTGGTTGCGATTATTAGTGAAATTATTCGTCTTAACAATACCCAAGAAGCACCAGATGACATCGATAGCCTAAGTAACCGCCGCGTGAAATTAGTTGGCGAATTGGTCCAGCGCCAGTTCCGACTCGGTATGCTTCGATTGCAAAGGAACATCCTTGACCGCATGTCAATGGTTAGCCCAGAAGATGTTAGCGCATCTCAGCTCTTAAACTCTCGCCCAGTAGTTGCAGCTGTCAAAGAATTCTTCTCTAGCTCACAGCTCTCGCAGCTCATGGATGAGGTCAACGGTTACTCTGAGCTTGCCCACAAGCGTCGCTTGTCAAGTATGGGTCCAGGCGGCTTAACTCGAGAACGTGCCGGCTTTGATGTTCGTGATGCACACCCAACCCATTACGGTCGTATCTGTACCGTCGAAACCCCAGAAGGTGGTAACGTTGGTCTTGTGTTGAACCTCGCTACTTATGCCCGTATCAACGAGTATGGTTTTATCGAAGCGCCATATCGTGTTGTCAAGAATGGCAAAGTCACCGATGAAGTTGTCTATGTTGACGCCGCTAGCGAAGACGATATGATTATTGCTGATGCGAGTGTTAAGTTAAATGATAAAGGTGAGTTTGTTGAGGAATGGGTTTCTGCTCGTGTGAAGGGGCGTCCGAGCCAAGTTGCATCGAACCTAGTTACTCATATTGATGCCGCCCACAAAGAAATTCTTGGTACTAGTGCTAGCTTGATTCCGTTCGTCGAAAAGAACCGTGTCGACCGTTCGCTTATGGCTTGCGCTATGCAGAAACAAGCCGTGCCTTTGCTTAAGAATGACGCACCAACGGTTGGTACAGGTATTGAACACGAAGTTGCTATGAACACTTCTCAGGTTGTCGTGGCTGAAGCTGATGGTGAAGTGAAAAAGGCTGACGGTATTAGCGTCATCGTAAAATATAAGGACGGCGAAAAAGAGTATAAACTTGAGCATTTCGAAAAGACTAATGACGACCGTTGTTATAATCAACGCGTTAAGGTCGTTAGTGGTCAAAAAGTAAAACAAGGCGATATTCTCATTGAAGGCGCCTCTGTCACAAACGGTGAACTGGCACTAGGCAAAGATCTATTAGTTGCCTTCATGCCGTGGCGCGGTTACAATATGGACGATGCTATCGTGATTTCTTCGCGGTTAGTTGAAGACGACAAGTTAACTTCAATCAACATTAAAGATTTTGACGTAGAAGTTCGTGAAACTAAACTTGGTCCAGAACAAGTTACACGTGATATTCCGAATGTTCCTGAAAGAAGTTTGCGTCATCTCGGCGAAGACGGTATTGTTGTAGTTGGCTCCGAAGTACAGCCTGGTGATATTCTTGTTGGTAAAATCACTCCAAAGGGTGAACAGGAACTTAGCTCCGAGGAGCGTTTGCTTCGCGCTATCTTTGGTGAAAAAGCTAAAGATGTGCGTGATACTTCTGTTCGGATGAATGGTTCTAGTACTGGTAAGGTTGTCGGTGTAAGAATTTATACTCGCGATCAGGGCCACGAACTTAAAGCTGGTGTCCTGATGCAAATTAAGATTTATGTTGCCGAAATGCGTAAGATTAGTGTTGGTGATAAAATTGCAGGTCGCCACGGTAACAAAGGTGTCGTCTCCCGCATTCTTCCTGTGGAAGATATGCCATTTATGGAAGACGGTACACCGATCGATGTCCTGCTCAGCCCAATGGGTGTGCCAAGCCGCATGAACCTCGGTCAGCTCTTCGAAGTTCACCTCGGTATGGCTGCTCGCGCTCTAGGATACAAAGTTGCTACCCCAAGCTTTAACGGTGTACCCGATGAAGTAATTTCTGAGCAACTTGAAAAAGCCGGATTTGCTCCTGATGGTAGGGTTCAACTCTACGATGGTCTGACTGGTGAGCCGTTCAATGAGCGTACAAGCGTTGGTGTTATGCATATGCTCAAACTTCACCACATGGTTGAAGATAAAATCCACGCTCGTTCAACAGGTCCATATACCGCAGTTACCCAGCAGCCACTTGGAGGTAAGGCTCAGAACGGTGGTCAGCGTTTCGGAGAAATGGAGGTATGGGCGCTCGAAGCTTATGGTGCTGCTACCGCTTTGCAAGAGATGCTCACAATTAAGTCAGACGACGTTTACGGACGCGCAAAGGCATATGAGTCAATTATTAAGCGTGAACCAATTGAGGGGCCAAAGCTTCCAGAAGGCTTCAACGTTCTTGTAAAAGAGTTCCAGGGACTTGGTTTGAAAGTTGACCTCCTTGATCACGGTGAATCGGCCGATGCTAGTGACGTAATCGAGAAAACATCTCGCGAAATCGAAAAGGAGCATGACGATCGTTTGATTTACGCCCAGCATGGTCACCAAAACTTAGAAAATACTTTAATTGATCTCGATGAAGATGAGGAAGTTAAAGAAATGATAGATGATGAGGGGGTAGAAGTAACAGAGGCAGACGAAGAGTTTGACGACGAAGACATGGCAGACGTCGATCTTGATGCTGACCTCGGAGAGGAGTTGTAAAATGGCTTGGATGGATAACTTTATCAGCGCCAATGATTTCGATTCAATTCGTTTGAGCGTTGCCAGTAAAGAAGACATCTTAAACTGGAGTTACGGTGAAGTTTTAAAACCGGAAACCATTAATTATCGCACCCAAAAACCGGAGCGTGACGGCTTGTTCTGTGAAAGAATCTTTGGTCCAGTTAAGGATATTAACCCACATGACTCAAAACTAAAGGGCGTGCGTTCTCGTGAGGCTGCCGTTGACAAAGAAGGGAACTTAGTTACTAAAAGTATTTCTCGTCGTGAGCGTATGGGGCACATCACTCTTGCTGCACCAGTTGCACATATCTGGTTTATGCGTGGCACCCCAAGCGCACTTAGTGTGTTACTTAACTTAACCGTTAAAAATATTGAAAAAGTAGTGTACTTTGCATCGTATTTGATTGTAAGTGCTAAAGATGAGGAAATTGCTAAAACTCTGGCCGACCTTGAAGCTAATACCGTCGCCGCACGTGAAGCAATTCGCTTGCGCTACGAGAAAATGGCTGCTGAGCCGAATGCGAATGTAGCATCCTTAGTTGATGAACAAACTAAAGAATCTCAAGCACTTGAAAGTGATTACGCTATGCGTAAAAACATGCTTGAGAAAATGCAAAAGGGTGCTGTTATTGGCGAGCAAGAATATCGTAACTTGCCAGAAGAATATGAAGATCTCATCGAAGTTGAGATGGGCGCTACTGCTATTAAGCGCTTGCTTGACGAAATCGATCTAAAAACCATGATTTCTGAACTTCGCGAGGAAGTAGAGAACTCTAAAGGACAGAAACAAAAGCGCATCATGAAGCGTCTTAAGGTTCTCGAGGGAATGGAAGCTGCTGGAATTAAGCCAATTGACTTAATTCTTACGGTTGTTCCAGTCATTCCTCCAGATCTACGTCCAATGATTGCACTTCCTGGTGGTCGCTTTGCAACAAGTGATTTAAACGATCTTTACCGAAGGGTAATTAACCGTAATAACCGTCTCAAGAAGCTTCTTGAGCTACACGCACCAGATGTTATTTGCCATAACGAGATGCGTATGCTCCAAGAAGCAGTTGACGCCTTGATTGATAACTCGGCAGTTCATGGTAGCCGTAGTGCTAGCGCTCAAAATGGCCGTCGCAAACTAAAAAGTATTTCTGACCTTCTCAAAGGTAAACAAGGTCGCTTTCGCCAGAACCTGCTTGGTAAACGCGTTGACTACTCTGGACGTTCTGTGATCGTGGTTGGTCCTGAACTAAAGCTAAACGAATGTGGTCTACCAAAACAAATGGCCCTTGAACTCTTCAAACCATTCGTCATTTCTTGGTTAATTACTAATGAGTACGCAGCCAATATTCGTTCAGCTACTCGCATGATTGACGCTGGCGAAGCCGTAGTTTGGGACGGCTTAGACGAGTGTATTAAAGGTAAATACGTCCTCCTCAACCGTGCACCAAGTTTGCACCGACTTTCAGTACAGGCTTTCCAACCCAAGCTTATTGACGGTAAGGCGATTCAGCTTCACCCTCTTGTAGCGAGCGGTTTCAATGCCGACTATGACGGCGACCAGATGGCGGTTCATCTCCCACTTTCTGATGCTGCCCAAGCTGAAGCTGGTGAACTTATGTCGGCCGGCAAAAACTTGCTCAAGCCAGCGGATGGTGCTCCAGTACTAGCCATTTATCAGGATGTAGTACTTGGTATCTATTACTTAACTTATGATAAGCCGGGCACCGAAACGAAGGAAGTTAAACCATTTAGCTCAGTCTACGAAGCTGAGATGGCTTACGACCAGGGATTAATCGCCCTACAGACTCCTATTCGCGTTTTTGCTAAAGGTGATATCCGTAATACTACACTTGGCCGCGTTATCTTTAATGAGATCTTGCCGAAGGATTATCCTTACGATGATTCCGTTCAGACTAGCAAACAGCTCAAGAAAGTTATGGCTGATATCTTTGATATGTATGGCGCCGAGATGACAGTTAAAACCGCTGACGCTGTTAAGAATCTAGCCTTCGAGTACGAAACGATTGCTTCAGTATCGACAGCAAAAGATGACTACCCAACTTATCCAGAAATCGATGACTTCATTGCCGAAGGTGATGCTAAAACCGCTTTGATCCAGGAACAATTCGATCAAGGCTTAGTTACCGAAGAAGAACGTTATAATTTGACCGTTGCTAACTGGCGCGATATCGACAAGAAAATCTCTGACTTCTTAAAGAGCAAGCTCGCTAGTATGGACACCGATATTGCCGTTATGGTTAACTCTGGTGCTCGTGGTAGTGTTTCTAACATTAAACTCGCTTCTGCTGAAATCGGTATCATGGTTGACATCAACAACAATGAAATCGAGCTTCCAGTTAAAAGTAGCTATAAGAAAGGTCTTAACACCCTTGAATCCTTCATTGCGACTCGAGGTGCTCGTCAAGGACAGGTTTCTACCGCCCTTCGTACTGCGGACTCTGGCTATTTGACAAGGCGCCTAGTTGACGTTGCTCAAGATGTATTTACAACTAGTGAAGAAGCTGCAGATCCAGGCTTTGAAGTATTCAAGAAGGAAAGTGAATACACTGGTATTGCCTTTGCTGCTAGAATTGCCGGTCGCTACACTGCTGAACCAGTTCCGGGCTATGTTGATGCCGATCAACTCATTAGTCCTGAAATCGCACAGCAAATCGAAGATGACGAAAAGATCGAAAGCGTTAAAATCCAGTCAGTTTTGACTACTACGGCTATTAACGGTGTACCACAAAAGGCTTACGGTGTTGATATGTCGACTCGAGCTCTTGTCGAGCCAAATCAACCAGTCGGCGTTATTGCGGCACAATCTCTCGGTGAACCTGGTACTCAGCTTACTCTTGATACTAAGCACGGTTCTGGTGTTGCAGGTTCAGGCGCAATCGCTCGTGGTCTTCCGCGTGTGGAAGAGCTTCTTGAAGCTCGGGCTCCAAAAGGTCAGGCCTTTGTTGCTCCGGTTGCCGGTGTTGTTGAAACTTGGGAAGACGGTAATAAATACGTTATCCAAATCACGCCTGAAGCCGGTGAGACTATTCGGATACCACTTGAAGGTCGTAAGCCAACCATCAAAGATGGCGCTAGCATCCAAACTGGCGACGTACTTGCCGACAGGGGTAACGGAAAAGAACCTCTAATCGCTACAATTGACGGTAATGCTCAGTTAACCGACGACGCTATTATTATCGTTGGTGTCGCAGGAGCTGCTGTTCGTGTTGAAATTCCAGGTGATGCTGAAATATTAGTACATTCTGGCGACCATCTTGAAGCTGGCGATCGTCTCACTACCGGTTCTTTGAATCTCCAAGATTTATTGAAGTATAAAGGCGCCGAAGAGACTGCCCGTTACATCATGAATGACGTTATCTCCGTTTATGCTGCACAAGGTCACGAAATTTCTGCGAAACACCTTGAAATTATCGTTCGCCAAATGTTTAGCCGCGTCATGATTGACGAAGCTGGTGACTCAATTTTCGTCTCTGGTGACATCGTTTCTAAGGCTGCGATTATTGCTGAAAATCAACGTCTCGAGGCTGCCGGCAAAGAACCTGCCACTTACGAGAACCTCTTGCTTGGTATTACAAAAGTCAGTATTTGGAGCGATAGCTTCCTCTCTGCTGCGTCATTCCAGGATACTACTCGCGTCCTGATCAATGCCGCGATTAATGGTCGAGTCGACCGCTTAAATGGCTTGAAAGAAAACGTCATTATTGGTCGCAAGATTCCAGTTGGTACTGGTGTCAAACCACTAGCAGTGGCATCGGAAGAAGAGGAAGAGGTTGCGCTCGCCAATGAAGATCTTGCTAGCGTACCGTCCGCTGAAGATGTAGCCGAAGTCTAGGTAAGTGAAGGAGTGGGGCGAGTAGGGACAGGCGTTATATACTGTCCCTACTTTTTATGTATAATATATGTATGGAAGTTAGAAACGCTACTAGAACAGTATTGCTCGATCAGGATAATCAAGTTGCTGTTATTAATGTGCATAAACATGGATATTATAAAATTCCCGGCGGGGGTGTTGAGTCTGGCGAAGAACTCATAGATGCCGCGAGGCGCGAAGCTAAAGAGGAATCCGGTTGCGATTCTGAAATTGTTGCTGAACTCGGTCGTATCGAAACCGATATCCTCGGCTGGAATATGTATGATATCTCGGATGGGTTTATTGCTCGCGTCGTTGGCGAAAAGGGCGCAACTGAGTATGAAGATTGGGAAAAAGAACGCGGTTTTGATATTGAATGGCATGATAGCTTAGACGAGGCAATTCAACTGATTGAGACTAATCAGGTTTCTGACCCAAACGCCACCAAACTTCAAGCGCGTGACCTTGAATTCCTGAAAAGAGCACGGAATTACTTGGGAAACCAGAAATAGTCTATCTAAAACATAAAGACCGCCGAAAATCGCGGCAACATGCTATAATATATCCATATGGAAGTTAATCAGGACACAATCCAACACCTCGCCAAGTTGTCGAATTTTGCTCTTGCCGATTCTGAAGTGGCGCGGTTAGTAACGGATATTAAAGAAATCGTCAATTATATTTCACAACTTGATGAGTTAAAAACCGAAGGTATAGAACCAACCTATCAAGTTTTTGAAATGGAGAATGTTTGGCGTCCCGACGAAATTAAGGCGCAAGAAGCCGATCGCGACGCGTTACTTACTTTAACGAAAGAAGTTGAAAACTATCAAATTAAAGTACCAAAGGTATTATAGGGGAGTTATGAAAACTGCGAGTAAAGAAATAAGTGCTGTCAGTTTAGTGCAAGAGGCATTAGATAAGGCGCATCAATATCAAGACGAATACTTTGTTTTTGATTGGATTGATGATGCAGCAATCGAAAAAGCCCGTTTAATTGATGAAAAAATTGCTCGAGGTGAGCAAGTTGGACGTCTTGCTGGTGTTCCATATGCACTGAAAGATAACTTTCTGAGTAAAGACGGCGAGAGCCGTGCCTCGGCATTAATCTTGGAAGGTCTAAAAAGTCCAGTTACGGCTACCGCCGTTAAGAAACTAGAAGCTGAAGGGGCGATTATGATCGGCCGTACTAATATGGACGCTTTTGCTCATGGCTCGAGCACGGAGAATAGCTATTACGGTCCAACTAAAAACAGCAAGGATCTTCAACGTGTTGCAGGTGGTTCTAGCGGCGGTAGCGCGGTAGCGGTAGCTTTAGGCATTGTACCATTTGCAACTGGCACTGATACTGGTGGCTCAATTCGTCAGCCAGCTAGCTTTAATGGTGTTTATGGTATAAAACCGACTTACGGCGCAATCAGCCGATATGGTGTTGTTGCAATGGCTTCAAGTACTGACTGCGTTGGGTTCTTTGCAGGTGAATCTGAGGATCTTGACCTTCTTATGGATATTTGTGCTGGCCAAGATGTAAACGATTTAACAACTTTACCAGATTTCTATTCTGCGAGTAAAGTTAAAGAGGGAAAGAAACGTATTGGTATCATCAAAGACTTTGATAGTGATGTTGTCGATGCGGAAATTCGTGCTACTTTAAGAACCAAGATTGAACTTCTCCAATCTAAAGGTCACGAAATCGTCGAACTTGAAATGCCAGCTTTAAAATATGCTCTTGCTGTATATTATATTATTGTTCCCGCCGAAATCACGAGTAACCTATCGCGGCACGATGGAATTCGCTATGGCTACCGTAGTGATAAATCGCGGAATTTAAATGACCTCTATGAACATACTCGCGACGAAGGTTTTATGCCTGAAAACAAACGCCGGATTATGATTGGTAACTTTGTTTTGAGTTCGGGATTTTACGATGCCTATTATCTTAAAGCTGCTAAAGCTCGTACATTAATTATTCAGGAATATGAGCAAGCTTTTTCAAAATGTGATTACATTTTAACCCCAGTTAGTCCTAATCCTGCCTTTAAAATTGGGGAGAAAGTTAACGATCCGATCGCGATGTATCTCGAAGATGTCATGTCTGTACCGTTGAACTTAGCCGGTTTACCGGGCTTGACTGTTCCTGCTGGTAAAACCAAAACCGGTATCGATCTGGGTCTTCAACTTGTAGGTCCACGTCGCAGCGATAAAAGTCTTATTAACTTTGCCAAAGAACTAAAGGAGGTTGCATAATGTTGCCATCAGTCATTTTTCTTGTTATCGCTATAGTAGCAGTCGGCATCCTTGCCTTGATTGCTATGACTTTAACTGGTAAACATAGTTATACTTTTGATATAGAAGAATATCAAACTCGTTGGCTTAAAATTGAAAATGGCCTCCAGAAAGACGATCCACGTACATATAATATGTCCGTAATTAATGCTGACAAGTTGCTCGATCGCGCTCTAAATGAAATGGGGACTCCTGGTAAAACTATGGCCGATCGTCTTAAAAGAGTAACGAATCGCTTTGAAAAGCCAAATGCCGTTTGGTCGGCTCATAAATTACGCAACCAGATTGCCCATGAGGACGACTTTGAAGTTGACTTCAACCAAGCTAATCGCGCTCTCGCTGCCATACGTCAAGCTTTAAAAGATTTAGGAGCAATTTAAATGACAAAATATATTCCTACAATTGGTATTGAGTGTCACGTTCAACTTTGTACAAAAACCAAGCTTTTTTCTGAAGTTGACAATGACGCTCGTGGCAAATCGCCTAACAGTTGCGTTTCTCCAGTTGACTATGCTCTTCCGGGCATGTTGCCAAGACTTAACCATGATGCCGTAAAACTAACGGTTAAAGTTGGATATGCGTTGAACGCGGTTGTTAATTTATACTCTAGGTTTGATCGTAAGCATTATTTTTATCCTGATCTGCCCAAAGGTTACCAGATTACTCAGATGTTCTACCCAATCATCGGGGCGGGCTTTGTCGAATTGCCGGATGGCACAAAGATTCGTATTGAACATGCTCACCTTGAAGAAGATGCTGGTAAGCTAAGTCACGAAAGTACTTATAGCCTAGTGGATTTGAACCGCGCTGGTACGCCACTTGTCGAAATTGTGTCTCAGCCTGATATTCATAGCGCTGCTCATGCTCGTGATTACACAAAAGAACTCTGGCGTCTCATGACTCACGCGGGCGTCACTTTTGGTGATTTATATAATGGCAACATGCGCTTTGACGTTAATATTAGCATTGCTCCAGAAGGAAGCGATCAGCTTGGTACTCGTACTGAGGTTAAGAACCTTAACTCATTCAGGAGTGTTGAGCGCGCCGTTGAATACGAAATTAAGCGCCAAACAAAACTCCTTGAAAAAGGCGAAAAAGTCGTCCAGGAAACTCGTGGCTGGAATGATGCCACTGGCGAAACGACTGGTCAGCGCAGTAAAGAAGAAGCCGAAGATTATCGTTACATGCCTGAACCGGATATCCCGCCAATTCGCCTTAGTCTAGAGGAGGTTCAAGCACTTCGAGATGAAATGGCATGGTTACCAAAGGATTATCGCGAGTGGATGCGCGGATGTTTGCCGGAAGACACAACTGAAGTATTGTTGGATTATCCGCAGCTGTGTCGATGTTTAACCGAGTTATATCATTCGAACGAAAAATCCAACCTCGAGCTTGCGAAGTCTACTGCAAAAAAGATTGCCAATTTATTTAGTTCTGTTCTCCTTGCCGAAGAAAATACTAGTTTATTGAATGATGAGTTACCAAGTATTGCACAGCTTCAGGATCTTGTCATGATGAACGATCAAAAAGAGCTTTCGAGTACTGCTATGAAGGAAGTCTTTTTACGCTTCTTTGATCCGGAAATGCATTATAAGGATACGCGAACTATTGCAAAAGAACTTGGTGTTGTTCAAGAAAACGATTTGGGTGCCCTAGAGTCCATTGTTGATGCCGTCTTGGCAAAGCCGGAAACTAAACAAGCTCAAACTGACTTTAAAGCTGGCCAAGAAAAAGTGATCGGCTTTTTAGTTGGTCAAGTCATGAAAGAGTCGCACGGTAAGGCTAATCCGAGCGTAGTTCAGGACATTTTACGTCAGAAGCTACGATAGTGACTAGTTATAGCATTGATGCGATCGCTGGCAGTATGGATGTAAGGCGTGTACAAGCATGGTTCGAAGAACATGTAACGCTTTTTGGTGAACCTTACACTCTTGATGAAGATCAAGTCCGCGCAGTAATCGATGATCATCAGAATACACTTGTTATAGCTCGTGCGGGTTCTGGTAAAACTCGCGTCATCGTTGCTAAAGTTGCCTATCTTGTTGCTCACTGTGGTTACCAATTTTCTGAAATCGCCGTTTTTATGTTTAATCGTACTGCCGCCGCTGAAGTTAATGAACGCATTGCGGCTATTAAAGTCGATGGTAAAAGCTTACTATCTAATAAGAAAGAATCCGTCCGAGTTGCCTCTACTTTTCATAAATTTGCACTTGATCTAGTTAAACTTGCAGGAGAAAAACCTCAAATTTTGAACGAAGCAGAAAATGCGCTCCTGATTCGCCAGGCTCTTGAACAAAGTCTGTCTGCAAGTCATCATTCAACTAGCAAGCGCGAATTTCAGAATATCCTGGGAATTATTCAAAACTTTATTAATCGTGCAGGTCAAAAATTCCCGGGTCAAGCGGGCATCGAGACGTTACGCGAGGAAGTGCAAATATATACCGAGCAACACTGTCACGACCCGGAATATAAACATCCAATCTATCTTCACCAACTCGCCACGGATACATATTCTCGATATCTTCAAAAGTTAGTTCCTCCTAAAACTAACTTTAATCTTCTTATGTTTCATGCAACCGAACGTCTAGACACTCTTAGCGTCGAGCAAGATAGCATAAATGCGCATTCGTCTAAAGTTTTATTGAAAGTCTCTCCTCTTCGCATTATTATGGTTGATGAATATCAAGACTTTTCATATCTTTTCTTTTCGTTAATTCATGCCCTACGTAAACTTGCAACCAATGCTAAACTTTTTTGCGTCGGCGACGATTGGCAAGCCATCAATCGCTTCGCCGGCTCTGATGTTGACTATTTTATTAATTTTCAGGAATATTTCCTAGAAGATGTTGCGAATATTCCTCTCGCTACTAATTACCGTAGTAGTCGAAAAATCGTCGAATATGCTAATCAATATATGCTCGAGAACTATAATCCAAAAGCTCTTCCTGCCATTCCAAAAAGTAACCAAGCCGGTAAAGTTAAAATCTTAAATCCACACTGGACAAAATTTAAAGAGGATGACATCCGTGAGGATGCTTTGGGTGATGGTCGTTACTATAAGGCTTTACACAAGACAGTTAAACACATTTCTCCGTCCCCCGCGAGTGCTCAATTACTTAAAGTTCTCACCAAATTAATAAAGCGTCACCGCAAATCATCAATTATGCTTTTACATCGCCACAATTTCACCTCATTTGAAGGAGTAGATCTTGATAGTTTAGCGATTGCTTTACGCAAAGTTGTGACCGATCAGGCTATTTTGACCGCCGATGAGTTTGATAAACAAATTCGAGTTATGACTATGCACAAATCGAAAGGTCTTGAGGCGGATGTGGTGATTCTACTTGAAGTTAATCGTGAAATTGTTGCGACAACCCATCCCTACGCCACTTTGTTTGAAATTTTCGGCGACAACCTCGAGAATGAGCGCGCCGACCAGCAACGGTTGCTATATGTTGCTTTGACGCGCGCTAAGAAGAGCTTATATATCTTGAGCTCCGATAACGAAACCCCTGTTGACCTTACGACGTCTAAACGTTGCGTCCTTCAAAGAAAAATGATATCAAAGATTACGCAAAAGTTTCTCAACTAAATCGAATCTTTTCTCAAAAACTCTACCAAAACCCAAAGTTTTATGCTAAAATATAGAAAAGTCTAGCAAAGACATCTTCAAGCATGCGCGAGAAATTAACACTCTGCAACTTGGGAGAACATAAATTATAAAAGGGAACTACCGTATGGCAAGTGAAGTCAAAGATCTATCAAAGCTCCGCAATATCGGGATTATTGCCCACATTGACGCGGGTAAAACTACTACAACCGAAGCGATTCTTTATCGTACCGGTCTTAAGCATAAAATTGACCTTGTAAAAGGTGGCACCGGCGGTGCTACTACCGACTGGATGGAACAAGAAAAAGAGCGTGGTATCACTATTACTTCCGCTGCTGTAACCGCATACTGGAAAGGTCATAAAATCAACATTATCGACACCCCGGGCCACATTGACTTTACCGCCGAAGTCGAACGTTCTCTTCGTGTTCTTGATGGCGCAGTCGTAGTGTTCGACGGTAAAATGGGCGTTGAAGCTCAATCCGAAACTGTTTGGCGCCAGGCTACTAAATATGGTGTTCCACGTATTTGTTTTGTTAATAAAATTAATCAAATCGGTGGTGACTTTTATAAATCTCTTGATAGTATTCATAGCCGACTTTCTAAAAACGCTGTTGCAATTCACTTACCAATTGGTTTCGAAAAAGACATTTGTGGTGTTGTTGACCTTGTTGATATGAAAGCATATACCTACAAAGATTATGCCGATCGTGAATTAACTGTTGGCGAGATTCCAGCCGATATGCTCGAAAAAGCCAAAAACGCTCGCTCAATCCTAATTGAGGAAGCGGTTGCTGCTGACGAAAATCTCATGGAAAAATTCTTCAACCAGGGTGAAGAAGCTATTTCCGAAATCGAACTCAAAGCCGCTTTGCGTAAACGCGTCTTGGACGGTGATTTCTTCCTGGTTACTGGTGGTGATGGTCGTGGTGTTATCGTCGAAAAAGTTCTCGACTTAGTTGCTGATTATTTACCATCCCCGCTTGATCGCGATCAAGGCCAAATTGTAGGCATCGACCCTAAGACTGGCGACCAAGTCATTCGTAAAGCTGAAGATAATCAACCTTTGACAGCACTTGCCTTTAAGATCGCTACCGACCCATTCGTTGGTAAACTTATTTTCGTACGCGTTTATGCTGGCAAGATGACATCAGGCAGCACTGTCTTGAATGCTACTACCGGAGACAAGGAACGTATCGGACGCCTTGTACGAATGTTCGCCGATAAACGTGAAGAAATCTCTGAGATTACTGCAGGTGATATTGCAGCAGTTGTCGGTATGAAAGAGGTTACAACTGGTACAACGATTTGTGATCCAGCTCATCCGATTCATCTTGAAGATATTACCTTCCCAGATCCTCCTGTATCAATCGCCGTTGAACCAAAGACCAAATCCGACCAAGAAAAGATGGGACTAGGTTTACAAAAGTTAGTTGAGGAAGACCCAACCCTACGCGTTCACACCGATGAAGAAACTGGCCAAACTATTATTTCTGGTATGGGTGAGTTACATCTTGAAATTGCAATCGACCGCCTACAAAAGGAGCATGGTGTCGAAGCTAACACTGGTGCTCCGCAAGTCGCGTATCGTGAAACTATTCGTGGTACTGCTGAGGCTCAAGGTAAGCACGTCAAGCAATCTGGTGGTCGTGGTCAATATGGTGATGTTTGGGTGAAGTTTGAGCCAAATGAACCAGGCAAAGGCTTCGAATTTATCGACCAGATTAAAGGCGGTGTCGTTCCTCAAGAATATCGTAAGCCAGTCCAGCAAGGTATCGAAGAAACTTTGAATGGCGGTGTCATTGCTGGTTACCCAGTTGTAGACGTTAAGGCAACCCTTTATGATGGTAGCTACCACGATGTTGACTCGAGCGAGCTCGCCTTCAAACTTGCCGGTAGTCTCGCTACCCGTGATGGTATTAAGAAAGCTAAACCAGTACTTCTTGAACCAGTTATGAAGCTTGAAGTAACTACTCCAGAAGAATTCATGGGTGATGTGATTGGCGATGTTAACTCGCGCCGCGGACGCATTGAGGCTATGGAAGACCTAAGTGGTGGCGCAAAGCTTATCAAGGCATTCTGCCCACTTGCTAACCTTTTCGGTTATACCAGTGATCTTCGTAGTATGTCACAGGGTCGTGCTGCCAGTTCGATGGAACTTTTCGCTTACGAAGAAGTACCACCAAACGTTGCTGCCGAAATTATCGAAAAGAGAAACACAAAATAAGATAAATTCCCCGTAAGGGGAATTTTCTTTTGCTTTCCCGTGATATAATAAGCTTATGGATATTTTAGTAGTAATTCTTTTACTTGCGATAATTGGGCTACTTATTCTTAACTTGCTTCGTAAGCCAGTTGCTCGTATTGATACATCTATTCTTAGTGAAAGATTGATTCGAGTTGAAGCTGAATTAGACAAACTTGTGCCTAAAATTGAAAACGAATTTCGAGAAAATCGCAAAGAAATTTCCGACAATCTAAAAACTATTCAAGACACAGTTGACAGCCGAGTAAAAAATCTACAAGATGATAATGCTAAGAAACTTGAAGAAATACGCTTGACAGTCGACGAAAAACTCCAAGCCTCCGTTGAAAAACGTTTCAATGAAAGTTTTAAAACTATTTCCGGCCAGCTGACACAAGTTTATCAAGGTCTTGGTGAGATGAAAAACCTTGCGAATGGCGTCGGCGACTTAAAAAAAGTTATGGAGGGTGTTAAAACTCGTGGCATCTACGGTGAAGTTCAGCTCGCTAATATTATCTCCGACTGTCTTTCACAAGATCAGTATCAAGAAAACATTATTACAAAGACAAATAGCAATGATCGCGTCGAATTTGCAATACGCATGCCTGGACGTGATGATAAAACAGTCTATTTGCCGATTGACTCAAAGTTTCCCATTGAAAACTACGAGCGACTACTGAATGCTTACGAACGTGGTAATAAATCCGACATTGAACAATTCCGAAAAGCCCTCATGAACGACGTACGTGAACAAGCTAAGAAAATATCCCTGAAGTACCTCGATCCGCCCGCTACAACTGATTTTGGTGTTATGTTTGTTCCAACGGAAAGTCTTTATGCGGAAATCTTGCGCATCCCAGGTTTTTCTGATTCAATTCGCCAAAAGTACAATATCAGCATCGTTTCACCTTCAACCTTGCCGGCGCTACTATCCAGTTTAACGATGGGCTTTCGAAGCGTCGCAATCGAAAAGCGCTCTGCGGAAGTTTGGCAGACGCTTGGTGCAGTTAAAACTCAATTTAGTAAGTTCGGCGATTTGCTTGCCGCCACTCGTAAGAAACTCGAAGAGACTGCCAATAAAATTGGCTCCGCTGAGGTTACCTCTCGTCAAATTGAACGTAAGCTAAAGAGTGTGGAAAGTTTGCCTGAAACTGATAGTATAAAACTCATTGGCGAAGTAAAAATTGAATCTAATAATAAATAGAGGCATCAATAAGTTATGGCATAAGTTTTAAAAATATGCTAGAATAATTGTATGGAAAAAGTCGCAACTTGGTTCGCAATTTTTATATTTTACTCATTTGCAGGCTGGCTGATCGAAGTCTTGATTAGTTTCATACAAAAACGCAAAATCATCAATCGAGGATTTTTAGTTGGCCCAATTTGTCCTATCTACGGTACGGGTGCGCTGTTATTGCCCTTTATTGTAAGCAGTGTCGAGACGCCTTTAGTAATTTTCTGCGTCGCCGTTGTAGGCAGTGCTATCCTAGAATATGTTGTTAGCTATCTAATGGAAAAAATTTTTCGTGTACGCTGGTGGGATTATACTGATCAGCCGTTTAATCTTAACGGACGTATTTGTGTTAGTGCTGCTCTCTCGTTTGGAGTTATCGGAGTTTTGATGCTTAAAGTTATTACTCCAGCTCTTTTAGGTATGATTGGTAGTCTCCCGGTAGCCGTTCTTTATATTATCGCTGGATTATTAGCTGCATGGTTAGTGTTTGATATTTTACTTTCACTCTGGCTAATTTTTGGAGTGCGCGTCACTGTCGGTACAGTCCAGCGTGATGCGACAGACGAGATTTCTGAGCGTGTTCAAGAAATCCTGATGAACAAAGGGAAACTAAACCGTAGATTAGTGAAAGCATTTCCAAACCAAACTCCCGCTAAAAAGAAACCACGTACTAAAAAGTCTACTCCTAAAAAACAGTAGGGTATCGAAAATTTCCTCCAATGCTAGCAGAATGTGCTATAATATAATGTATGTACGATAAATTTCGGGAGTTTTTGCAAGGCAAAAAACGTCTTTGTATTATTCAAGCAGAAAATCCAGATGGCGACTCACTTGGTAGTGCAATCGCATTAGACTATATTCTAAAGAATACAGAAAATAACCTATATTGTCCAGTCGATATTCCGAAATATCTTCGTTATTTTCCAGATTGGTCAAGAGTAAGCATTGATTTTGATTATAAAGCTGACGGCTACATTATCGTTGATACTGCCGCAAGTGTGCTCTTGTCAAAGCTTTTAGACGATGCCGCAATTCGTAACTCCCTATACACTAAGCCTGTCTTCGTGCTAGATCACCACGAGACTGAAGATGATCTTGAGTTTCCTCATGAGTCTATTATCGAACCTTTGCCAGCTTGCGCCGATTTGATTTTCAGAATCGCTAAGAACTTAAATCTAACGATTCCAAAACCCGCTGCAGAAGCGATTTATGCCGCAATTTCCTCAGACACTCTTGGCTTAGTTAGTAACTCCGTCACGGCTGATACTATGCGTGTAATGGCTGATTTAATTGATCTTGGAGTTAGTCCTGCTGAACTTGACGAACGTCGTCGTGAATTTATGAAAAAGTCTCCACGCATCCTAGATTATAAAGCCGACTTAATTAAACGTATTGACTACGCACTTGATGGGGAACTAGCTACTATCCATATTCCATTTGAAGACATCCAGAGTTACTCTGATGAATATAATCCTAATGTTCTGATTCTTGAAGAAATGCGTTTAGTGGAGGGGGTTGTTCTATGTGTTGCTGTAAAGACTTATCCAGATGGTAAAATTACTGGCAAAATTCGTGCAAGTAAACCCATTGCTGAACAAGTTGCGGGATATTTTGGTGGCGGTGGTCATCCCTTTGCTGCAGGCTTTCGGGCCTACGATCTTAGTTACGAAGAAGTAGTCGCTGACTTAATAAAAATTCTGCCTGGAATTCTTGAACAAAATGCCATAGATGAGACCACCCCTAATGCTTCGGAGGAAGCTTAATTATGCCCAAAGCATTAAGTAAGTCCTACAATCTTCGCAAAAAGATTTGGCACCGTTTTTTGCGACGCCCTATCACCCTAAGTCGAGCCTACGATCGCAAAGTTAAGAATCCCGAACTGACCGTAATATTTTTGCATGGCATTTCAGCAACTTCAGACACTTGGCGTATGACTTTCAAACAGTTTTCCAAAGCTCCAGAGCTGAAACGAGTTAGACTTATTGCGTTAGATTTATTAGGTTTTGGTAAATCTCTGCAAACCGATTGGCTGGATTACGACTACAATGATTATGAAACTGCCCTCGAACAGACATTAATTAAGCTAAAGATTACTGGACCAGTTGTAATCGTTGGCCATTCTATGGGCTCTCTAATTGCTGCCAGCTTTGCTGTCACTAGGCATAGTTATGAAGATGCGAATATTGTGCGCCTTATCTTGGTTTCTCCACCAGTGTTAATGTCAAACGAGCTAGCAAGGATGCCTGACCGAGTTTATTCTAAATCTTACGGTTCACTCCAAAAACTTGCTAAAGAAGAGCCAGTGATGGAAGTAATTGCAAATCTTGTCCAGCGGTTCAGTAGTTTTAATAGTAGTTATATCAAAACCCCCGCTTTTGGACGATCTATGGAACAGGTTATTCTGAATCCAAAAAACTTTCAAACCTTCTGCAAATTAAAAACCCCCACTTTAATAGTGCATGGCCACTTCGATCCCCTAGTTATGCGTTCAAATTTGAAACAAGTTGCCATCAAAAACCCTAACGTTCGTTTTATTAGCGTCATTGGTCATCATGACATCTCAGCTCAGAAACGTAGTAAAATTTTTATCGAACTAAAACAAGTTCTACGAGAGGAGAAAGAAAAACGTGAAAATTAAACTCTACAATACATTGTCGCGCAACCTAGAAGTATTTCGTCCTGAAAATCCCCAAAAAGTTAAGATTTATACTTGTGGTCCAACAGTTTACAGCTCTCCGCATATTGGTAATTTTTCCGCCTATGTTTATTGGGATTTATTACTTAGGGTTTTAAAGTTTAATGGTTATACACCTTATCGTGTTTTAAATTTAACTGATGTTGGGCATCTCAGCTCAGATGCTGATGATGGCGAAGATAAGCTCGAAAAAGGTGCGCGTCTTAGTGGTAAAAGCGTCTGGGAAGTTGCTGAGCATTATAGTGAAGAGTTTCTGCGCGACTTTCAGAAGTTAAATCTAATTATGCCTGATGTGATTGCGAAAGCGACTGATTATATCTCGCAAGATTTAGAGTTGATTAAAAAACTGATTGATAAAGGTTATACTTATGAAACTCGAGATGGTATTTATTACGATACTAGTAAGTTCCCGCGCTATGCCGAGTTTGCAAAACTTGATCTAGAAGGACTAAAAGCTGGAGCCAGAGTTGAATATTCTTCCGAAAAGAAAAATCCAAGCGATTTTGCGCTCTGGAAATTTATTCAACCCGGAGAGAAGCATGACATGCGTTGGGATTTCCTCGGACGTCCGGGATACCCAGGCTGGCACATCGAGTGTTCTGCAATTATCCATGCCACACTAGGTGAACCAATTGATATTCATACTGGCGGAATCGATCATGTACCCGTGCACCATACAAATGAAATTGCTCAGAGCGAAGCAGCTTTTGATCGAAAACTTGCGCATTATTGGCTACATTGCAATCACTTAACTAGTGAAGGGGAAAAAATTTCAAAAAGTCTCGGGAATGGTTACACGATTTCTGAACTCGAAGAGAAAGGTTATTCAGCGCTTGACTTTAAGATGTGGGTCTTACAAGGACACTATCGCTCTGAACGTGATTTTAGCATAGAAAGTCTTGAAGCCGCTCGTATCAGAAGGCTGAATTGGCGGAATCGCGTAGTGGAGTGTTTTCAAAAAGCAAAACAGGAGAAATATTCGCAAGCAGGAGAAAAAGCGATTAGCGTTTCGGAAATAGCCGAAAGTTTAAACGAAGACTTAAACTCGGCCAAAGTCTTCGCTTTGATCGATAAGACTAAAAGTGTTAACCTTCTTTTTTGGCTGTTTATTGAAAGCGTATTTGGACTAGGACTTTTTGAGGGGCAAGAAAAAATAAAGGATACGCATGTCGAGAATTATGTAACTAGAATAAGTATAGATATGTCGGAATATAGTCGAATAGCTAACAATATAGAAAAAAATTTGGCCGAGAGTCTAAACAATAAATACTTTGCTTGCTTGGAAAAAATAAATAAGTTGGCCAATCCAATATTACAAGAACGTTCAGTAGCTCGTCTAGCTAAAGACTATGTTGAGTCAGATCGTCTACGCGACGAATTGAGAAAATACAACCTTACTGTACTTGATACGCCTGAGGGTCAAATCTGGCAATATATTAAATAGTTTAACATCTTCAGTTTGTCGAAAACAGCAATTTGTGCTAGTATGGAAATATGAATTCAGTTATTGAGGTAAAAAACCTAACCAAAGTCTATGGTAAACGCTCGACTGCTTTTACCGCACTAAAAAATATTAATCTTGATATATACGAAGGTGAATCTGTTGCAATCGTTGGTAAGTCTGGTTCCGGAAAATCGACTTTAATGCATCTGCTTGCTCTTCTCGATCGCCCGACCGAGGGTACTGTAAAAATTGATGGTGTCGAATCTACTAAACTTAAAGCTCGAAAACTAAATCGTTTACGTAATCGTAGCTTTGGCTTTGTTTTTCAACAGTTTTTTATGAATCCGCATGATACGGTACTCGAAAACGTCGTTTTACCTCTCCGTATTGCTGGTAAGCGTCGCAAAGAACGCAAAGAATTAGCCACAAAGGCTCTTAAGACAGTCGGATTGTCTGATCGAATTAAGTTCAAAGCTAATGATTTGTCCGGCGGCCAAAAACAACGTGTCTGCATCGCCAGGGCTATTGTCAACAATCCAAAAATTCTTTTTGCCGATGAGCCTACCGGCAACCTTGATTCAGCTACGGGTGATAAAGTGATCGACCTACTATTCGGGCTTAATAAGAAAGGTGTTACGTTAATTATCGTAACTCACGATGATGATTTAGCTAAACTTTGTGACCGCCAAATTCGTATTTCGGATGGTAAAATTATTGAAGATACTGGTGTAAAGCCTAAGGTTACAAAAGCCGCATCTGCTGCCAAAAAAACTCGCGAAGTCGAAAATACAACAAAAGGGAAGGCTAAAAAAGCCGCTGCTGAGTCCGTTAAAAAACCGAAGGCAACTTCTACAAAGCTAAAATCTACTAGGACTTCTCGAACTGCAAAAACCTCCACATCCTCTAAAACTACTGCTCGTACAACTCGTATTAAAAACGAAAAAGGAGAAAACTAATGCATATTTTTGAAACCATCCGCACTGCGAACCATAATCTCTTTCGTAACAAAGTTCGTACCATTTTAACTGTCCTCGCTATCTTTGTTGGTAGTTTTACAATTATCCTAAATACCGCCATTAACTCTGGCGTCAATAGCTTTATTGATGAACAAACAACAGCACTTGGAGGCGATAATTTCATTATGCTCATGTCCAAAGATTCCGAAGCCATGATGAGCGAGCAAATGTCTGCTTCTACTGGTCCACAAGAATTTACCGAAAAAACGAACACTCTTGGCATGTTGAGCAATGAAGACCTTGAAAAACTCAAAAATATCGATGGCATTGATGCTGACAGCTTCTATTCGCCTACCCCGTTGAATGGTACTGGATACATTACGAGTAGAAAAACTGACAAAAAATACAACGTTGGTAGCGCTATGATTTTGCCACCAGGGAATTTTAACATTCCTCTTGCCGCTGGAACACTAGTTGATCAGACTGACGAAGCCAAGCAAAAGAATCAAATCGTTCTTCCACCAGAATATCCTCAGGCTCTAGGTTACGAAAGAGATGAAGACATTATTGGCCAAACCATTACTTTTGCTCTTAAAGATGAATTTAATGGCACTTTTAAAGAATTCTCAGCCGAAGTAGTTGGTGTGGAAGCTAATGGAATCGTTTCGTCACAATTTGGCATGCTGCTTTCTCGCGCCCTCTACGACGAAATGTATGCTTTCGCTACAAAGTATTACCCTGAAGACTACGAAGCTCCGACCTATTATGTTATGGCAACCTTCGATAATACTCGATTTAGCGAAGACGAAATCAAGCAAATCATCAAGGATGCGGGCTATTCTACTTGGACTATTAAAGACCTAATGGGTACAATTCGTACTTTCTTTGATGTCATTATGATTGTCTTTACCATTTTTGGCGGTATTGCTCTATTAGCCGCTGCGATCGGTATCGTCAACACGCTTTTCATGTCTGTTGAAGAGCGCACACGTGAGATTGGTCTCGACAAAGCTCTTGGTATGTCGTCTGGACGCGTTTACGCTGAATTTGCTACAGAAGCAATTCTACTAGGATTCTGGGGTTCTGTTTTCGGGGTTGTAGTTGCTATGATTATCGGTACAGTTGCCAATACTGCTGTGCATGCCCCCGGTGGTTTCCTTGAAGTTTTCCCAACTTTCGATCTCTTCAAGTTTACTATTAGCAATGTCTTACCAATTATCATCGTCGTCATGATTATTGCCTTTCTTGCTGGCACCATCCCTGCCTGGAAGGCTGCCCATAAAAACCCTATCGACGCGCTTAGATACGAATAAGAAATAAAAAATGGTTGAAAATAACTCTAAAAAACGCAAAAAATCTCCGAGATATATCACCGAACGAATAAAAATTGAGAAGTTAGTTCCTGGTGGTCAAGCACTAGCTACTCTGAAAGACGGCAAGAAGATTTTTCTGTGGAACGCTCTGCCGGGCGAAATTGTTACAGAAGTTGAAGTTTGGAAAAATAAGAGTCATTTTGTTGAAGGTGCTGCCACCGAATTCGAAACCACAAGTAGTCATCGTATAGATGTTCATGATGATTGTTATCTTTCAACATCTCCCTGGCAAATCATGGACTACGAATATGAACTTGCCGAAAAACGCGAAATCCTTCAAGAAATTTTTCATCAACAGAAAATTGCTTTTACAAAGTTAAATGATGTGGTCCAAACATCTACTAATTTTCCGGCAGTCGAGACCGATAATCACGATTTTTTCTATCGCAACAAAATGGAGTATGCACTATATTTCGATCATGATGACCAACTAATTCATCTCGCGTTTCACAGTCGCGGCAGTCATCGTAAGATTCCTATCCAAAAATCTAGCCTTGAACGTCCGGAAATTCTCGCAAAGGCGCAGGAAATTATTGATGAACTAAACTTCAAGCACGAAGACGCTCGCAAGTTCCAGTCCCTTATTCTACGTTGTAATCAAAATGGAGAAGTTAGTGGCGGCCTCTACGAGAATCACCAGCCCCATCCTCATTTTTCAACGTTGCAAGATTCAATTTTAGGTCAAACATATTCATATTCGGTAAATGGTTTTTTTCAGATTAATCTCCCCGTTTATAAGATGGCTCTTCATGAAATTAAATCTTGGGTTAATACTAAAAATGTCCTTGATTTATATGCCGGAGTTGGTACTATTGGACTTTCCGTCGCGCAAAATTGCGACCTTACCCTAGTCGAATGCAATAAATCGGCCTGCCTTGAAATGGAAACAAATTGCCGAGGCAAAAGTTACGCAAAGTCGATTTTGGCCAAGTCTGAAGAAGCCATTGAATATATTGAACCCGACCAAACTGTTATCATCGATCCGCCTCGCGCTGGTTGTGAGCCGAAGCTTCTAGAAAAGATTCTTGAAGTTTTACCGGAGAGGATTATTTATTTGTCGTGTAACCCCGTAACTCAAGCGCGTGACGTTAAAATTCTACTAGAAAAATATCGAATCGTTAAAATCCAACCATACAACTTTTTCCCGCGCACACCACATCTCGAAAATCTCATCATTCTGCAACGACAACATTAAAAAAACAAAGGAGCCTATGCCACTAAACAAAGAACAACAAGAAGCTGTTTCATATTTAGAAGGACCACTTCTAGTCTTAGCTGGACCAGGTACCGGCAAGACCCAGCTTTTGTCTGCAAAAGTCGCCTATATTCTTGAGCATACAGACACTAATCCAGAAAATATCCTCTGCTTAACTTTTACAGAATCTGGCGCACGCAATATGCGTGAGCGTCTAGGAACTATGGTTGGTCGTGCCGCCGATAATGTCAATATCTATACTTATCATGCTTTTGGCTCTAATATTCTCGATCGATATAAAAACTATGCCGAAAACTTCGATCGTCGCCTCGATGCAGTGATTGACGGCGTGACACAGTATAAAATAGTGCGTAGCATACAGCAAGAACTCCCCGCTCTCGATATCCTTAAAACTGCTAAGATTAGCGATCTCGTCGAGACTATTGGTCACGCTAAGTCTGCCCGCCTAAATAGTCATGACTTAAAAAAAATTGCCGAGCAAAATATTTCTGATAGCGAAACAATTAGCGCTGAAGCATCAAGCGTACTTCAGAACCTTGTGCCTCGTATGCGATTCTCGGCCGCACTTGAACAAGTCTACCAGCCGCTTCTCGAATTACTCGTTTCACATACTAGCGACCAACCAATCGTCGGCAACATTGAACGTATCGCTAACTTTCTTGCACGCGAACTAGCTAGCCTTATCAATGAAGAAGGTAGTAAAGAAAAACCTACTGTTGGCAAGCTTAGCAAATGGCGCGAAAAGTATTTTGAGTTAACTTCGTCTGGGAGCTATCGTCTCAAAGACTATATTAAAAACAAAAAATTACTTTCGCTCGCATATGTTATGGAGCAGTATGAAAACAAATTACGTACAGAAGGTCTTTTTGATTTTGCCGATATGATTGAAGAGGCGATCCATGTTTTACGCGAAGATGAGGGTTTTCGTTTAACGATGTCGCAGGTATTCCAATATATTCTTCTTGACGAGTTTCAGGATACTAACCCTTCGCAATTTGAAATCATTAAACTGCTCACCGACTACGAAAAGCCCGTTGTCATGGCAGTTGGTGATGATGATCAAGCAATTTTTGAGTTCCAGGGCGCTAATGCCTCCAACCTACTCGATTTCCAAGAAAATTATCATGCTAAAGTGATTACACTTTTAGATAATTATCGTAGCACTGGAGATATCCTGGCTTTTTCACATCGCGTTGCCGATCAAATGAATGAAAGTTTTGCCAAAGTCCGTAACATTAATAAAGTATTACGTTCAATGATGGATATCTTTCGTCGCGAACAAAAAGTTCTATCCGATTCAAGCAAGAATCATGTCAAAATTGAGCGTCATGAATTTCTATCCAGTCCAGATGAATATTACTGGGTAAGTGAAAGAATCCAAGAACTAATTAAAAACGGCGAGAGTCCTGAAGAAATTGCCGTCATTGCACCAAAACACAAATATTTACTACCGTTGCTACCATATCTGAAGGAGCGTGGTATCAATCTTTCATACGAAAAAAAATCTAATCTGCTCGACGATCCTCGTATGCATGAGATTATTGTACTCTCGCGTTTTTTGAATGAACTTGCTAACGAAACTCAACCCAACCATCGTCTTCTCGAAATTCTGTCTTTTCCATTTTTCGAGGTTGATTCACTTACTGCACTGCAAGCCGTCCAACAAGCCAAAACACTAAAAAAATCCACCCTTAGCTACCTTAGCGAATCCGATAATGAAAAACTAAAGACTCTTGCAAATTGGTTAGCCGATTTAGCTCTTCTTTCTTTTAATACACCGCTGGAGCAGTGGTTGGATTATTTAATAGGCAATGTCGAAACACCAACTCAGTCTAATAAGGTATCTTTTCGTTCACCATATCTTAGTTATTACGATAATCACTCTAGTGATATCGAGAAATTTGAATTTTATGAAAATCTAGCCGCCTTGCGCAATGTTACCGTTAATCACGTTCAGAATCAGAAACTGCGTTTGCAAGATTTTGTGCAAACTCTTGATGACTACGAGGAGGCTGAGGCGGCAATCGTCAACACTAGCCCATACCAGGACGGTAATCATGCTATACAACTTATGTCTGCCCATAAAAGTAAGGGTCTCGAATTTAAACACGTCTACATGATTGCGGTTGATGATGCCGCCTGGGGGAAGGCGCGCGGTAATAATAATTTATTTGCTTTACCGTGTAATCTTCTTCAAATTCGTCATACTGGGATTACCGAAGATGAGCAACTACGTTTATTATTTGTTGCCATCACGCGTGCAAAGGAACATCTCGTCATGACTAACGCAAAACAAGATTTTTCCAATAAACCGACTGCAAGACTTGCTTATTTAAATGAACAACGTGATGAGAAAGCCGAAAGACAAATTTCACCTTATCTTCCTGCAGAAGCACAGGATATTATAACGCACTATGATGATTTTAACATCGATACACGAATCAGTTCAATCAAGAATAGTTGGATCTCTAATTATCAAGTGATGACGCCAGAACTAAAAATTTGTCTTGCGGAACGCTTAAAGAGCTACCGTTTAAATTCTACTGATTTGACGACTTTTATTGATATTATTTACGCTGGCCCGCAAGAGTTTTATCGCCGTCGCATTCTGCAAGCTCCTGATGAACCCGCTAATAGCAGTCTTATTTACGGCAACATCTTCCATCAAGTTTTTGAGCAAGTTACCAGTCACGGGATTACTGATGAAAAAGCAATTGAACTAGCCATTGAAAAAACTTTAGAGGCTCCTTTAAGTCCATTAGAAGTTGCCAATCTCCGAGAAAAAGTTCAACATGGTCTAAAAATTGCTCTCCAAGATTTTTCGGACATTATTCGAAACCCAGGCGCCAAAGCTGAGATTAATCTTTCTTCCGAACATTTAACTTTCGACGGTATACCTATTACGGGAAAAATTGACCACATAAACATTGACGCTCAAGCAAAAACCATCGAAGTCTACGATTTCAAAACCGGCAAATATAAGGATAGTAAGTGGGAGCGTGAGCCGACTCTTTATAAATATGCCCTGCAACTTGAGTTTTATAAGTTGATGCTGAACTTATCGCCGACTTATCGTAATTATAAAGTAACTTCTGGGCACATTCTTTTCGTATCACCAGATGAGGATAATAAGGTCTATGATAAAGTTTATGATTTTGAAAGCTCCAACATTACCGAAACATTTCGTAAAACAATTCCAAAGATCTATCGGCACATTACTACACTAGATTTTGTTACTGATCCTAACCTAAATCTTGCACCTGATAAGTCGCGTACTATGAAGGACATAAATAAGTTTATAGAAGTAATCCTAGCAGATTCTTAAACAACACCGCAGCCAGTCCCTTATACTATGTACGCGGCGGGAATTTAAATATAAATGAAGGTTCTCTTAGAAATTCAGGATATAATAGTGGCTACTGGACTTCTACTACTTATACTAATGCTACGGACGCGTACCGCCTCCATTTCAATAGTGCTAATGTCCTCCCGTCGAGCTACAACGATCGCTTCAACGGTTTCTCGGTGCGCACAAACCCACATATAATACATAATATATTATTAGTATGCTAGACAGCGGATGGGGAAACCTTGTCCACGTAGATAATTATATCGAGGCCCCGACCATATAGTGGGCTCAAATCGCAGATAGTAAGCATTTGCTTCACTCATTGATGTATAAATGCTCGCAACTCCAGTCCAAGCGTAACCATTACCTCCCATCGCTACAACTTGTTGATTTCTTGGTTCAGTCCATCCGCTACGGACGAAGATGCATGTTAAAGTAGTTGACTCCTATCATCTCTTCTGGTACAATTAATACGCTAAGCATCTTCAAGATTTTGTTTATAACAAAAAGTATAGATTAAAAGTAGAACTTTGAAGTTAAACAAATGTTGTAAAAGCCTGCTTAGCAATATGTAAGAAAGGGGGAGCAAATTAAAATGTGGGGATAGCGTATCGTGATTTAATCACTATGTAACTTGTTGACTTTAGCCTTATCATGCAAAAGGAGGGACATGCATGAATCCTTTTCTAAATTTTTTAAACAGTCAGCAGCCTTATCCATCGACCATTTCTGAAAACGGTCAGTTGTACGAAAAAGCGTCAGATAGGTATAATCATCTGAACCAAACCGTACCCACGCCTTTAGGAGGACAACATATAAGCATAGCTGGGCATCCATACGACAAGTATGGTGATTGCCAGGAGGCTAACGAGATGCTTCAGTGGCGCGGCTATTAAAAATCAAGAAGCAACATTAGAAACTAATACGCTTTTATCCCAGCCCGGCATTGCCGGCAAATGTAAAACCTCCGGATTTTGGTCCGGAGGTTAGTTATTTTTCACATTTTCACAGAATGCACCGAGAAACCGAGGAATCGATTGCTGTAGTGCGACGGGTAGACAATAGTACTATTGAAACCGAGGTAGGACGCGTACGTAGCATTAGAATAAGTAGTAGCTGACCAGTAGAGGCTATTGAAGCCCGCGCCCCTCAATGAACCAGTATCTAGATAGATGCCCCCGCCGCGTACATAGTATAAGGGGCTGGCTGCGGTTATTGATAAAAGTAATATAATGAATGCCAAGATGGGACATTTAGCAACTTCCTAAAGACCCTTAAACTAGATAAGAGGTCTTTACATTTATCGGAGTCTTTGCTATAATCGTACCAATTATGAGCAAAAAAGATTCACAACCTAAAGACTATCGCTATGTCGTGTTCATGGATGAGGCCGCGAATTTTTCGTTTTTAACCCGTTCCACCGCACAAAGCGAAGAAACCATCAAATGGGAAGATGGTCAAGAATACCCTCTAATTAAGGTTCAAATTTCTTCTGCCTCTCATCCATTCTTTACTGGCGAAGAAAAAATCATCGACACCGAAGGTCGTGTTGATCGCTTTAAGGCTCGTGCCAAACGCGCCGAAGCTCTCCGCGCAACACTTGGCAATAAGACCAAAAAAGCTGAAAAAGAAGCCGCTAAAAAGGCTGAAAAGACCCAAGCTTAACTTAGTTAAAGCCAAAAACTCTACACTCAGTAGAGTTTTTTGGTTGAATCAAATTCGGCTAAAAGCGTATGTTACAATGGTTATATGCTCAAAAAGACGATTATTATTGTCCTCATTTTGGGACTTTCGCTTACTACTGGTAGCTTCTTTCTCTATTGGCATTCTGATCAGAATCAACTTGGTCGACTTGGCTATACTCAAGAAGACATTCAAATAATTTGCAGTCATGGTCAAAACTTTGTCAAACAAGTTTTACAACTTGACTTCGAGCCTCAACTTCACGATATCTTAAGACAAACCGACTTTCAGTCTCAAAACTTAACATTTTATCTTCAAGAGCTCAAACGTCTTCAATTACCAGTAGAAAGTATAGTTACATTCGTCAATCATCCCAATTATCGATCAGAAGAAGACTATAGCATTGATCAAGCCGCCATCATGTTGCATCAATACTATCTGCCCGCTAATCATGAACGATATTTTACACTACTAGAACAACTTTCGACTACCGAAAAACTTTCATCCGACGAAATTGTCGCCTTAGTTAATTCGAATCGCGATCGCGAATTCTATAGCAATATCGTTTCTACCAATCTCGACGATAACATACTTATGCTTGTCAATAAGTACTATTATCTTGAAGCGGATTATGAACCAGAACTAGTTCTTCTTGATCAATCCTATGGCGCACCAGAAGTTTATCTCGAAAGTGAAACTTTTACGCATTTCGACATGCTGTTTCAAGCAGCCCTCGCTAGCGGGATTCAACTTTACATCACTTCCGGCTATCGCGGCTACGCACCGCAGGAGGAAGTCTTTCTAGACTATTTATCACGCATGAGCGAAGAAGAAGCCTTAACTTATGCCGCAAAACCAGGTTTTTCTGAACATCAAACCGGCTTTGCATTGGATGTTTTTGTTCCTGGAGAAACTACCGAAACTTTCCAAAACACTTTCGCTGCAAGCTGGCTCGCTGAGCATGCTCACGAATTTGGGTTTATATTACGTTATCCGCCAGGTAAAGAAAACCTTACTGGCTATAGTTACGAAGCATGGCATTTTCGTTATGTTGGATGTGAAGCAGCGAACTATATTTATGAAAACAACCTAACCTTAGAGGAATATTGGGCAGTGTTTGTGCAAAAATAATCTTAATTTCCATTGCATTTTTATAAAAACTGTGCTATAATGAAAGTATATACTATTTATAACGAAACAGCTACAGGAGATTTCCTTAGGTTAACCCTGTAGCAAAGTGAAAGGGAATCAACATGACCGTCGAAGTAGACATCAAGTCCTTGCTCGAATCAGGAGCTCATTTTGGCCATAAAACTAGCCGCTGGCACCCAAAAATGGCGCCTTATATCCATAGCAAGCGTCAAGGTGGGCATATTATTAACCTTGAAAAAACCGTCGAAGCTCTCGAAAAGGCTCTCCCGGCTCTTACTGAAATTGCCGCAAGTGGCAAAAAAATTCTCTTCGTTGGTACTAAAAAACAACTCAAAGAGGCCACTAAAGCTGCCGCTGAATCAGTTGACATGCCATATGTAACCGTACGTTGGGTTGGCGGTACATTGACAAACGTAGAAACTATCAATAAGCAAATTAAGAAACTACACGATCTTGAACGTCGGATGGCTTCTGGCGAACTCGAAGCTCGCTACTCAAAACTTGAAGTCCAACGCTACCAAGAAGAAATCGATCTCTTGAACGAACGCTATGGCGGCATTAAAGAAATGCATGAGCGCCCAGCCGCTGTTGTTATCGTCGATGCTTGCGAAGACAAAAATGCTATTAAGGAAGCTCGGAGTCTAAACATTCCAGTTTTTGCGATTGCCGACACCAACGTTGACCCAACTAACATTAACTATGTTATCCCTGCCAACGATGACGCAATTAAATCCGTTCAACTTCTTCTTGACTACTTTGTAGCCGCAATCAAAGAAGGTGAAGCGAAAAAAGCATAACCATCATTAAACTCGTATATATAATTTTTAAGGAGGCAAATGAGCGAAGAACTCAAAGAAAAAGCTAGTGAAGTTAAAGCTATCTCGATCGAACTTATTAAAAAACTTAAAGAGCTCTCCGGCGTTGGTCTGACCGACGCTAAACAAGCTCTCGTCGAAGCTAAAGGTGATTTCGATAAGGCTTTAGACGCTATGCGCAAAAAAGGTATGACAAAGGCCGAAAAACGCGGCGACCGTGAAACTCGCGAGGGTATCATTGAAAGTTATATTCATGATGGCCGTATTGGCGCAATCGTAGAAGTAAACTGTGAAACTAGTTTTGTTGCTAAAACTGAAGAATTCAAGGATCTAGCTCATAAACTTGCTATGCAAGTTGCATCTATGAACCCAATGTATGTTAGCATGGAGAGCATTCCAGAAGCAGACCTTAAAGCTAAAAAGAAAGACCTCGAGGCTAACTTCAAGGGCCCAGAAAACATGAAGGACCAAATTCTCGAAGGACAAATCAAAAAAGCCTTCTCCGAAAAAGTACTCATGGAACAACCTTACATTCTCGATGATTCTATGACAGTTGCTCAATTTATTAAGGAGGCTATCGCCAAAACTGGCGAAAACATTACTGTACGTCAATTTAAACGTCTTGAACTCGGAGTAACCGAATAAATTTTAAAGGTACAATGTTCTTATGAGGGCATTGTACCATTTTTATAAAATAAAGCCATTCTCGGCAAAGTGAGGTATTATGTTTGACGATACTGAATATCGCAAAGCTATGGATGTCGTAGTTACGCGCTTCCAAGAAGAAATGAAAAAAGTCCGTACTGGTCGTGCGCACCCAGACATGCTAATGAGCGTAAAAGTTGAAGCTTACGGACAATTTATGCCTCTTAATCAAGTCGCTAACATTACCGTTTCTGGTGGCACCATGCTTCAAGTTACCCCCTTCGATCCTAGCACTATTCAATCTATCGCTAGCGCAATTCGAAATGACGCTAGTTTAGGTTTAAACCCTACAGATGACGGTCATGTTGTTCGCGTTCCGATCCCGCCACTCACCGAAGAGCGTCGCAAAGAAATTGTCAAAAATGCTTCTAGTAAAGTTGAAGAGGCTAAAGTTGCTATCCGTAACGTCCGCGAAGACGCACGAAAAGAACTTAAGACTGCTGAACTTCCTGAGGACACCAAGAAGAAAGCCGAAAAATTAGTTGATGATTTAACTAAAACTTACACCGATAAAATCGATACTCTTTTCAAAGATAAATCCAAAGAGATTATGGAGATCTAATGGCAGAACAACTCACGCATCTTGGTTTTGTTTGTGATGGTAACCGCCGCTGGGCTAGAAGTCGAGGCTTACCAACCCTAGAAGGACACCGCCGAGGTTTTAACAAAGTTGAAGTTATTATTGATGCCTTAAAAAATACCGAAGTCAAATATGTTTCGTTTTTCCTGTTTAGTACCGAAAACTGGGATCGTACTGCAGCAGAAATTGACTATCTAATGGATCTTGCCCGTAAAAAAATTGATAACCTGACAAAAAAAGCCATCGAAGAAGATCAACGCATCGTTATTATGGGACGTTCAGATCCTGTTGATCCAGAGCTTTGGACAAAGATGCTTAATGCCGAAGAGCAAACCAAAGATAATACTGGACTGACGATCTGTATTTGTTTTAATTATGGTGGACACTGGGAAATCGCAGACGCTGCTACTAAAGCAATTGCTGCTGGTGAACTCGAAATGAGTCCAGAAACCTTTCGAAAATATATCTATCATCCTGAAGTTCCAGATTGTGATTTAATTATTCGTACTAGTGGCGAAGAGCGTATCTCGGGTTTTCAACTCTGGCGCGCCGCCTACTCGGAATTTTGGTTCATCGAAAAACACTTCCCCGAAATCGAAGCAGCTGACTGCATCGCTGCTCTAGAAGAATACCATAGTCGACAGCGACGCTTTGGGAAATAAAATAGCAGGCGCCCCTCTTCACTTCGTCCGTAGCGGACATGTACGCGGCGGGAACGTCCTTCTACATACTGGTTCATTGAGGAGCGCGGGCAGCAATAGCGGATACTGGTCAGCTACTACTTATCCTAATGCTACGTATGTGTACAACCTTTATTTCAATAGTACTAACGTCTACCCGTCTTACTACGACCCTCGCTTCTACGGTTTCTCGGTACGATACAAATACATAACTGTGTATTCTTTAAAAAGCTAATAAAACATTAAAATGAAATTAATGTCTAAAAAATTTTCCCGTGTTTAGTTAATGTATAGTATAATATACTTATGAATATTGTTTTTGGGATTATTATTGGACTAATTATTTTAATGCTTCTCGTTACCGCTCACGAATTTGGTCATTTTATTATGGCTCGCCGTAGCGGAGTTAAAGTAAATGAATTTGGCATCGGTATGCCTCCTCGTATCATTGCTTGGATCAAAAAAAATGGTAAATGGACAAAATTACCTAAAGCCGAATGGGATAAAACTCAGGATAACCTAGTATTTAGTCTCAATTATCTTCCCATAGGTGGTTTTTGCGCTATGGACGGAGAGTCAGCCGCCGATCGACGTAAGGGAACTTTCGGTGCCGCTAGTTTCTGGTCGAAGACGAAAATTCTTTTCGGCGGTGTTCTAATGAACTGGTTAGTTGCTTTTGCTCTTTTAACTATTTTATCACTTACTGGCATGCCGCAATTTATCAACAACCAATTCCAAATTAAAAGCGATGCTCATATATCTGGTGACGGTATCACGGTTACAGAAGTCATGGAAGGATCTCCCGCAGCAAAAGCCGGTTTTCAAAGTGGGGACAAAATCATTGCCGTAGATGAAACACAGGTTATTCTTCCTGCCGACGTAACAAATTACGGTAACGATCATGCTGGGCATGAGGGTATTTATCACATCATTCGCGATGGTGAAAAGCAAACTCTAACAGTATCCTTAAATGAACCCGGAAGTGAATACGTTCTCGGTGTAGCGATGGCATATGGTCAAACTTTTGTACGATCGACATGGTCAGCGCCAATCGTTGGACTTGGTACAACACTCCAGCTCACCGGCGAAACTTTTCGCGGTCTTGGCGACCTTGTTTGGAACTTTGTATCTGGCGCTTTTCGTCAACTTAGTTTTGACAGTAATACGCGCGAGGAAGGACAGGCTTCTCTTCAGGCCGCTGGTGACTCCGTTTCCGGACCAGTTGGAATCGTTGGTGTAATGTTCCCAGCCTTTGTAAGTAGCGGCATAACTAACCTTGCCTTTTTAACTGCACTTATTTCGGTTTCTCTCGCTTGTATGAATGTCATTCCAATTCCTGCTCTTGATGGCGGGCGCTGGCTCCTCATCGCAATCTACAAGCTTCTCAAAAAACCACTCAAAAAAGAAACTGAAGAAAAAATCGTCTCACGTAGCTTCATGGTCTTACTTGGTCTTGTTGTAGTTATCACAATCCTTGATATTATGAGGTTCTTCTAATGGTAACTTCCAAAAAATCCGCCCAACCAGACAAAACAACTAAGAATTTATCCGATTCTAATCAAAAAACCCGTAACCAAAATTCAAAAGCCACCGCTGCCTACTTAGCCTTCCTGATGCTTTGGACCATACTTGCCATGATTGCCAGTCAGTTTATTATCAGTTTCATCATGAGCATCCTACTCGGTAGTAAACTTAGTCAACCATTTTGGACTGGTGTATATTACATATTAACCTATGCTTTAACTCTTGTTTTGATCTTATATATACCACCAAAAATCCTCCAAAATTATCGTACCCATAGCACAAAAAAACTATCTTCGACTACTATGGCCGATTTAGAAAAATCACTTACATCAGATCGTACCGAACTTGGAATGAAATATGCTCCAACATTTGTAGATATGGGTCTAGCTCCAATCGGGTATGTCGTCTATATTATGATTGCTAATGCTCTAACTCAACTCATGCAACTTTTCCCTTGGTTTAACGCGAACGAATCTCAAGATGTCGGTTTTCAATATCTTGCTGCTGGCCCCGATCGATTAATCGCTGTAATTTCGTTAGTGTTTGTTGCTCCACTTGCTGAAGAAATAATTATGCGCGGCTGGCTCTATGGTAAAATGCGCAGTAGGACCAAATGGTGGATTGCTATGATCCTAACTTCAATAGTTTTTGCTTTTCTACATGGTCAGTGGAATGTTGCCGTTACAGTTTTTGCTCTCAGTCTCATTCTCTGTAGTATGCGAGAAATTACTGGTACAATTTGGAGTGGGGTTTTGTTGCACATGTTGTCTAACGGTATCGCATTTTATTTACTATATATAGGAGGATTTTAGAACATGAATAAGTCATATGATAATTTAAATTTTTATAATCAACAAGCTGAATTATACTGCACCAAAACTATTAACTGCGATCTCACAGATATCTACCAAGATTTTCTTGCCAAGATTCCTCATGGTGGGTTAATCCTAGATTTTGGTTGTGGCTCTGGCCGCGACGCGAAAAAATTTCACAATCTAGGCTATCAAGTTGAACTTACCGACGGTTCCGCCGCACTCTGTGAATATGCCAGAAAGTATACCAACTTACCAGTCAAACAAATGCTCTTTGAAGAACTTGATGCTGATGAAAAATATGACGGTATTTGGGCATGCTGTTCAGTTATGCACGTCGAAAAAGAGAATTTTCCAAAAATTCTACGTAAAATGTCACGCGCCCTAAAGCCTGGTGGAGTTATGTATCTTAGTTTTAAAGTTGGCGATGAATTTATTGTTCGAGAAGGCAAATACTATAATCTAATGACAAAACCAGCGGTCCTTGAAATTCTACAAAATTTCCCTGAATTAAAACTTTATCACCATACTGAGACTGCACCACGTTCGGGTCGCCCTGGCAAAGAAACTTGGGGGAATTTCTACCTTGAGAAAATTAAATAAGCTCCAGACTGTGTTATAATAACTATATTATGCGTTTAAGTCAAACATTTATTAAAACCCTCCGTACTGCACCTAAAGATGAAACCGCTCGTGGCGCCCAATATCTTAGTCGTGCTGGTTTCGTTCATAAAGAACTTGCTGGAGTATATGATTATTTACCGCTCGGTCTCAAAGTCTTAGAAAATATTAAAAATATCATCCGCAAAGAATTAAACCGAATCGGTTGCGAAGAAGTTCTAATGTCTAGTCTTCAAAACCCTGAGCCGTGGTCAAAAACCGACCGATGGGATATTGAAAAGATGGATGTCTGGTTCCGCACCGAACTAGCTGCCGGAGGTGAACTTGGTCTTGCTCCAACCCACGAAGAGCCATTCACTAATATGATGCGTAGCTATATTTCTAGCTATAAGGATTTACCCGTTTATGCCTACCAGATTCAAACTAAATTCCGCAACGAGCTCCGAGCTAAATCTGGCATTATGCGTACTCGCGAATTTATTATGAAAGATCTGTACAGCTTTAGCGCCACCAAAGAAGATCACGATGAATTTTATCATCAAGTAGAAAAAGCCTACATGAAAATCTATCAGGAACTAGGTATCGGTGAAGATACTTTTGAAACTTTTGCTAGTGGCGGCGTATTTTCGAAATACAGCCATGAATTCCAAACCTTAACTGAAGTTGGAGAAGATACAATTTGGTTTAACGAAGATAAAAGTGTCGTGCTTAATGAAGAAGTTTTGAATGATGAAGTCTTAAATGATCTAGGTGTGAAACGTTCAGAACTTACCTCCGCAAAAGCCGCCGAGGTTGGTAACATCTTTACACTTGGCGAAAAGTATTCTGCTCCGCTCGGACTAGTATTTAATGACAAAGACGGTCAAAGAAGAGTTGTTACAATGGGTTGTTATGGTATTGGTGTCTCCCGAGTTATGGGTGTCATCGCAGAAAAATTCGCTGACGAAAAAGGTTTAGTCTGGCCAAAAAATATTGCCCCATTTAAGATCCATCTTATTAGTATTGGCAAAGCTGGCAAGGAACAGGCTGAAAAGCTCTACAAGCAACATGCTTCCGAAATTTTATTCGACGATCGTGATATCCGACCAGGCGAGAAATTTGCAGATGCTGATCTAATCGGCATCCCCACTCGCGTTGTTATCAGCGATAAAACACTTGCAAAAAACGAAATTGAAGTCACCGATCGCAAGACTGGTCAAACTAATTTGCAAAAAATTTCTAGCCTTACTTTCTAGATGTGATTAAATCATAAAAGAAGCATAAAGACTTTTTCTAAAAGTATTTACAAAGCAAAAAATCAATGATAGACTACTAAATAGTTATGAAAAAGACAGTCAACCTCACACCGGCTGGGAAGGCCGAATTAGAAGAAGAATTATCGGGATTAATTGCAATGCGTCCGGCTATTGCTGAACGAATCGCTGAAGCGCGTGCTTTTGGTGATCTTTCCGAAAATCAAGAATACACCGACGCTCGCGCCGAACAAAAAACCGTTGAAAATCGCATCCTTGAGATAGAAGAGATCTTAAAAAATGCAAAACTAATCGAAGCGCCTAAAAAAACTGATGGCGTCGCTATCGGTACAACCGTCACAATCAACATGGCTGGTAAAGAATTCACTTACACCGTAGTCGGACCAGTCGAAGCAAACCCCCTAGAAGGTAAGATTTCCCACGAATCGCCTATTGGCAAACAACTACTTGGACGGAAAGTTAACGAAGAATTTGACTTTAATGGCAAAAAAGTCATAGTTAAAGAGATTAAATAAACCTCTTAATATGTTATAATACGTAATATGACATTAGATGATTATCGCGACGAACGCTTACGTAAACTCAACCAAATTCGTGAACTCGGCATTGATCCATACCCAGCCAAATCGTATCGTAATACAAAAATTAGCACTATTTTAAACCACTTTGAAGAAAAAGACGGTCAAGAAGTTTGCGTTGCGGGACGCATAGTCGCTATTCGCTCTTTTGGTAAACTAGCCTTTATTAAAGTTCGAGATTATACTGGCGAAATCCAAATTTTCATGCAAAAAGTCGACGAAACCTTAGAAGGACTTTTCGATATTAAAAGACTTAAACTGCTTGATACTGGAGATTTTATCGAAACGACTGGCAAAGTTGGCAAATCTAGTACAGGTGAGATTTCCATCTTTTCAAATCAAGTTCGTCTCCTCACCAAAACCCTTCGCCCTCTTCCTGGCTACGATGGGTTAACTAATAAAGAAGAACGCTATCGCCGTCGCTATGTTGATATGAATGTTAATCCTGAAGTTCGAGAGCGACTCGTGCGTCGTTCGAAATTTTGGCAAGCTACCCGTGATTTTATGAATTCGCACGGTTTTATTGAAATTAATACACCAGTTCTTGAAAAAACTACCGGGGGAGCCGACGCAAATCCATTTATTACACACATGGACGCATTGGACGAAGACTACTACTTAAGAATTAGTCAGGAATTACCACTTAAGCGCTTACTTGGTGGCGGTTTTGAAAAAGTTTACGATATTGGCCCGAGATTCCGCAATGAAGGTGTAGATGACGAGCATTTGCCTGAACATATTGCTTTTGAAAGCTATGCTGCCTACGAAAACTACGAAGACGGCATGGATCTCTATGAAGAAATGATTAAATATGTCGCAAAAGCAACTTGGGGAACATTAAAATTCAATGTCGGTAGATTTGATATTAATTTAGACTGCAAATGGCCACGTCTTAAATATGCTGACTTGCTAAAAGATAAGTTTGACATCGATGTGTTTCGCGTCGATCGAGAAAAAGCCTTAGGAATTTTACGTCAACATGGTAGTAAAGTGGATGAGAAAGTTAGTGATGCTCGACTCCTAGACTATCTTTGGAAGATTATTCGCAAAGATTCTGCCGGACCATTTTGGCTTATCGAAGAGCCGCTCAGCCTTAGTCCACTCGCTAAAAAAGTTGAAGGAAACCCTCTAGTTACTCAAAGATTTCATCCTGTTATCGCCGGCACCGAAATGGGAAATGGCTATAGTGAGCTAAACGATCCTTTAGACCAGCTTGCGCGTTTCGAGGAACAACAGGCCATGCGCGACAACGGTGACGATGAAGCGCAAATGCTTGACATAGACTTTGTTGAAATGCTTGAATATGGTATGCCACCGGCTTGTGGTTGGGGAAACAGCGAACGCAACTTTTGGCTCCTTGAGGGTGTCAGCGGACGTGAAGCAGTTCCATTTCCAATCATCAAGAGCAAAGATAACTGAATTATATCCAACCAGAGAAGTAGGATAATTGTCTGTTATAACAGACATCTTCAGCACACCGAGAAACCTACAAACCAATCACTGTAGCTAGACGGAAAGACATTAGTACTACCGTCTACCCGTCAGACTACAACGGTCAATTCAATGGTTTCTCAGTGGGGATGTTATTCTTCTTATATTTCCCATAACATTTTGGACAAATTGCACGGTACTCAACATTTATCGTCCCATCATCAATTAAAATATCTGGACCATCGGTCACTAGCTTGCCATCCAAAAATCTAGCGTTACACATTGCTTTGTGGCCGCACTCACAGATTGTTTTAATTTCTTCAATTATGTGTGCTATTTGCAAAAGTCGCGTCGCCCCTTCAAAGCCACTATCATTCTGGCGAAAGTTCAGCCTCAAACCATAACAAATTACTGGAATATCTAATTCATTTACTATCTGCATCAGCTGATCAACCTGTGCTGGAGTTAAGAATTGTGCCTCATCCACCAAGACACAACTCACATTCGCATACTCCTGACGAACCTTTCGCAATAAATTCTCCCTTCGCGAGAAAACAAAATCCGTATCTCTTTCTAAACCAATTCTAGTAAATAGCTTTGTGCCGTGTTTTGTATCCGTCACCGACTTAATCACGCAAACTTTCTGCCCCCGTTCTTCATAATTAAATGCCGTCTGCAATAACTGTATCGTTTTTCCGCATCCCATCGCGCCATATCTAAAATATAATTTCGCCATTAAACCTCCTTCTTACAATTATATAATACTTATTTAAATAGGACTTATTTAAGTTTTTTAAAACAAAGCTTAAATATTCATGCTACAATAGTCATAATGAGTGGTAGAGTAATGATCGTAGGAACGGGAAATGTTGGTGCAAGTATCGCTTTTGCCCTACTTAATCAATGTACCTCCGTTAAAGAGCTTATATTAACCGATCTTAACACGGCCGACGCCGAAGGGGAAGCAATGGATCTTTCCGATGCTCTTGCTGTCGCCCCAAGTTGGATCAAGATCCAAGCGGGCTCTTATGCTGATGCTAAAACTTGTGATATATGTGTTCTGACAGCCGGCGCAAACCAAAAACCTGGCGAAACGCGCACCGATCTTGTCCAAAAAAATGCCAAAATTACAAAAAGTATCGTCAGCGAAGTTATGGCTACTGGTTTTCAAGGCATTTTTCTCGTAGTTGCAAATCCAATGGATACTTTATCGTATCTGACTTGGAAAACTTCTGGTCTACCGGCTGAGAAGGTTATCGGCTCTGGTACTGTTTTAGATTCCGCTAGACTTCGCTTTTGTATTGCTGAGAAAATTGGTGTTCACCCCAAATCCATTCATGCCTACCAAATCGGCGAGCATGGTGATTCTGAGTTTACTCTTTGGTCCAGTGCTAATGTAGGCGGAGAAAGCCTTATTGACCTTATATCCGCAAAGCAACGTCAAGAAATCGAAGACTACGTCCGCAACGAAGCTTACGAAATTATCGAAAGAAAAGGCGCTACTCACTATGGCATTGGTGCATGTACTGTTCAGATTATTAATTGTATCTTAAAGAATGAACGTCGTGTGCTATCCGTCTCGAGTTATGACGATTGTACAGACACATATAACGGTTTCCCCGCTGTTGTCGGGCGCGAGGGCTTAATACGTCGTCTAACGCCTAAACTAACCGAAGATGAAGGAATTAAATTCCAAAAATCCGTTAACACGCTCAAAAACACTCTAAAGGAGGTCCTAAATGTTTAAGAAAAGCCACCAAAGATTAACTTGGAAGACCCTATCCTTCCATTGTATCATACTATCTATAATCTGTCAAGTACTAGGTGGGCTTTTTGTCTTTAATAACCCAGCTAGTGCCGTTACTACTAGCGTTAACAGTTTCTATTTCGATGATTATGAAGCCGATTTCTACCTCAGTGAATCCTCCGATGGGACCAGTCGCCTTCGTGTCGTTGAAAAATTCACTGCCGTTTTCCCAAGCACCATCAGCCAAAACCACGGTATTACTCGCGTGATTCCGTATACCAACCAGGACGGCCAAAATTTAACCATGAAAAGCGATGATTATATCGAAATTAACGTTAAACAAAACGGCAAAAATGTCGAACCATACAAGGTCGAAGGTGGTGATGGCTACTTTACCGTTTACATTGGCGATCCTGATACTTACGTACGTGGCGAACAGATTTATGAACTTGAATATGAATTCCGAAATGTGATTACTGAATTTAATGACGACGGAAAAAAATGGCAAGAGCTATATTGGGACACTAATGGTAACGACTGGTCACAACGTTTTGAGCATATTCTTGTTAGATTGCATTTCGAAGACGACGAAATTGCTAAAGCGTATACCGGAGAAACCTCTTGCTATGTAGGATACTATGGCACAAGCGGTCAAAATCGCTGTACTACTACAAAAATTTCCAATGGCGTGCAATTTGAAGCTGAAAAATTAAAATCTCGCGAAAACTTAACCTTCGTTGCTGAATTTAAAGCCGACACATTTAAAGTTCCTGGACCGTCTTATGATTATCGCGTCGTCCTAGCTGTTATTATAGAGTTAATCATCGCCGTTGGAGTGGTTATCACTATTATCAAATTCCGACAACAAACGAAATCCAAACGCGAATATTATCAAGGACTCTTTGAAACTCCCGAATATACTCCTCCCCATGATTTTCATGTTGCCGAAATGGCCGAAAACTATGTTAGATCCACTAAACTCGGTTCAAATAAGGTAGCCACCTTAATGGAATTAGCTGTTAATCATAAAATCGAACTAATTAAGTCCGAAACCACTACCAAACTCGGACGCACCAAAACTCAATGGAAAGTTAAAATTAAATCTTTAGCTCTCACCCAACCCCAAGTCACCATTCTAAAAATTCTTGCTGGGAGCAATAGTAACTTAAGTCTCGACCAAGAAATCGTCGTTAAAAGTCACACCGCTACTCATAGTTTAATTAAACTTGGACAAGATTTTACTCGTTATGCTCGCGAAATTCTTGTTCAGCATAACCTCATGATCGTCGACACCAAAAAGAAGGCTAAAGCTGGCGAAATGCCCGAACCTAAAAATCCCTGCGGTTGGCTCGTACTTGCTGCGACTATCATCCTTTTCGCCGGTATCTTCGTCGCTATCTTTCTCTTTACCGATCTCCCCAGCTATCGCACCCTCGTCGGTGGCGCCCCGCTCGTAATATTATTCATTCTGATTTTGATTGCTATTTTTATCACCTCAATCATCTGCAGTTCCAAACTTTCACCGTTCTTTACCCACACTGAAGAGGGTCTTAAGTATTCTCGCTATCTTGACGGACTAAAACTGTATATTAGCATGGCTGAAGCAGACCGTCTCAAATTCCTCCAAAGCGTCGACGGCGCTGATACCACTAACCAGGGTATTGTCAAACTCTACGAAAAACTACTTCCATACGCAACCCTCTTTAAATTAGAGAAGTCTTGGCTTGAAGAGATGGGCAAATACTACGAAATGCAGGACGTTTCCGCACCAGTTTGGTATGTTGGTGTCGGAGCATTCTCGGCACGAGATTTCAGCAACGCAGTTGCCACTGCTAGTAACACTATTGCGACCACAACTACCCACTCCACCACCAGCAACTCCAGCTCCGGTTTCTCTGGAGGTGGCGGAAGAGGCTTCTCCGGCGGGGGTGGAGGAGGTGGTGGCGGTGGGGGCTGGTAAAAAGCTATAAAACACCCCGCGCCCAATTATTAAGTTATTTCTAGTTCACAGAACTATGGTACAATAAAACTATGTTAGATATTAATTTCATCCGTAATAATCAAGAATTAGTTGAAAAATCTGCCCGCGAAAAAGGCTACCAAGTTGATATTTCAAAACTACTTGAACTCGATGATAAACGTAAGCAAACTCTACAAACCGTTGATGAATTACGTCGCAAACGAAACGAAATCGCCGCACAAATGAAAGGCAGGAAACCAAGCGACGATCTAATTGAAGCAGGGAAACAAATCAAAGAACAACTATCTAAAATCGAACCCGAGTTAGCTGAGTTAGATCGGTCCTTAATTAGTGAGCTTAAACAAGTACCGAATATTATCCTTGATGATGTTCCACTAGGCGGTGAAGAATGTAGTGTCGAAATAAAAAATTGGGGCGACAAAAAAGCCACAGGAGTCGACCACTTAGATTATGCTGTCAGCCGCGATTGGGTAGATTTTGAGCGTGGCGCAAAAGTCGCAGGAGCCAAATTCTACTATTTGAAAAACGGTCTAGCCTTGCTTGAAAATGCTCTTTTGCAGTTTGGACTCAAAAAAGTCACTGAACATGGTTTTCATTTTATGACCGTACCGGATATGGTATCCAGCAAAATTCTTGAAGGTTGTGGTTTTAATCCTCGCAGTAGTGAACAAAGTGACGAATATTATATCGAAGGTGAAGATTTAGCCATGATTGCTACTGCAGAAATGCCGCTCACGGGCTATCACATGGACGAGATTATCGACGAAAAAGATCTCCCGCTTTGCTATGCAGGTTACAGTGCCTGTTTCCGTAAAGAAGCCGGCACTTATGGCAAACATACCCGTGGACTATTCCGAGTTCATCAGTTTAATAAGCTCGAAATGTATGCCTTCTGTTTACCAGAAAAGTCCCAAGAAATGCACGAAACTATTCGTGGAATCGAAGAAGAAATTTGGCAAGAACTAGGTATTCCATACCGTATTATAAATATTGCCGCTGGTGATCTTGGCGCACCTGCCGCAAAAAAATACGATATTGAATATTGGAGTCCCGTCGACCAAAAATATCGCGAGCTAACCAGTTGTTCTAACTGTACCGGTTTCCAAGCTCGCAGCCTTAATATTCGCGTACGACGCAAAGATGGTAAAGTTGAAGTTCTACATACTTTGAACGGTACTGCTATTTCACTCGCGCGCACAATGGTTGCGGTTATTGAAAATTACGCCCAAAAAGATGGTAAATTACTTGTTCCTGATGTTTTACAACCATATCTCGGAGGAGTCACTGAATTATAAATGCCAGAGACTCCCAAAAAGACTAGTATTGATGGAATTGCAAAACGTGCCGACCAAAAAGAGCCACGTATTTCTCAACCGTTCTTAAAAAGCGCGAGCAATTTGGTCAAACGTCCACTCGGCCCAAACCATAAAAAAACGACTAGCCGTCCAACAATAGCACCATTAAAACAAGAAGTTCGGCTAAATCCCACACAAAATAAAATAAAACCTCAACATTCTCCAATCAAACAAGTAGAATCTATAAATCAGGCCCAAAAATCCCCTTTATCAAAACCAGACAACACCAGTTACAATTCAACCACAATACAAGCTCCCGATCAAAACAAAAAGACCCCAAAACATCGATTCCGTTCGGTCGTTAGTCTCGCAAATCGCAAATTACCAATCCGTCTTGCGGCGATTGTATTGGCTAGTTCCACATTAATTTCAGCATTACTCGGCATATTCCGAGATCGCCTACTTAACTCTTATTATCTTGATACCTACCCCACCGGGATTGATGCCTACACCGCCGCCTTCACTGTACCCGATTTTTTGTTCTTCTTGTTAACTTCTGGAGCTCTTGCTGTAAGCTTTATTCCAGTGTTTAATCAGCGCCTCTCCACCGGAAACAAAAAATCCGCTTGGGAACTAAGCTCTAGCATGCTTAATTTAATGGCTATTCTTACATTAATCGCTTCAGTTTTAATTATTATCTTTGCAGAACCACTCGTCCGCTACGTAGTTGGTCCTGGCCTCGACGAAGCTGGCACTATTCTTGCAATCAATATGATGCGAGTTATCGCTATTAATCCCTTTCTCTTTAGTATTTCCACTATCTTATCTAGCATCCAACAGGCTCTTGGTCGTTTCGTTTTCTATGCGCTCGCACCCGCTTTATACAATATCGGTATCTTAGTTGGTATTGTTTGGTTTACTGGTGGCATTAATCTCTTCGGCTGGCAAATTTTTGAAGGCGGTATCATGGGTGTAGCACTTGGCGTGGTATTCGGTGCAGTGTTACAAGTTTTAGTTAGCTTAATTGGCTTATTTGGGCTCGGTTTCGACTACGAATTTAAAATCAACTGGAAAAATCAAGGTTTTCGCTCGGTCCTTAAACTCTTACCCGCCCGTAGTCTCGATCAAGGTATGGATTATGTTAATACTATCGTCACCACCAATCTTTCTTCACGCATGGGCGCTGGCGCACTACGTTCTTATAACCAGGCTTACAGTCTTTCCCAAATGCCAGTAAGTCTCATTGGTGTCGCAATCTCAACTGCATTCTTCCCTAAACTAACCGAAGACGTCGCCAGCGGTGATGAAGCCAAGTTCCGCCAAACCTTTCGCACCGCCCTTAGTACCATCATTTGGATCGCGTTGCCAATCGGCATCATAGCATTTTTCGCTCGCGGCTACGTCGTTAGCTTCATCAAAAATGGTGGCGATCCTATGATTGCATCCGTTCTCGCTACCTTAATTATCTCTCTACTCTCAAATTCAATTTTTCATATCGCTGCTCGAGGATTTTATGCTAAACAAGATACTAAAACTCCTTTTACAGTTTCGATTTTGACAGTCGGAATTAGTATTGTTATGGCAATTGGGCTAACCATGATCGGCTGCGGCGTCGACGGTCTTGGTTGGGCACAGTCAATCGGCACACTCATTGAAGTCATCTTACTTCTCAGCATTCTTCAAAAACGCTCAAAGGGAAAACTACTCGATCAAAGTTTCTGGAAAAACACCCGTCGCATTATCTTCGCAACGATCATTACCGGCTGTGTAGCTTACTCGTTGACCAAATTTTTCCCCTTCATGGCAAGTGATGATTCAATCTTCATAGTATTTCCTAAATTCTGCGTCATCACTCTTGGCTCATTTATTACATATCTGCTTGCCGGCTATTTTCTTGATGTTGAACAAGTCACACCAATCACAAAACGCATTAAACGAAGCATTTACAAAAATACCAAGTAACTAGTGGCTCTACTAAAATATCGCTAATCATCCTCGTTTTATGATACAATTAACTTATGAATATATTTGAAGCAATTCTTCTAGGTTTTGTACAGGGAATTACTGAGTTTATCCCAGTCTCTTCATCGGGCCACCTTGAGCTCGTCCAACACATTTTTAATTTTTCCCCCGAAAACTTTCACCTTTTCATGGAATTTATTAACTGTGGAACTTTACTAGCCTTATTAATCTTCTTTCGTAAAAGAATCTGGAAAATCCTCTGTGATATTTTTCGCGAGCGCAACTATAAACTTGCCATCAACATTATTATTACAAGTATTCCGGCTGGACTAGCTGGTCTTCTGCTTGCTGGATTTATTGAAGATAACTCGTTTTTCTCTTCACTAATCACTGTTAGCATAGCAATGGGGATTGTCGGTATTATTATGATTTTTATCGATAAGCTCCCCCATATGCCTGCTCTCAAAGACGAAAATCAACTTACTCCCGCCCGCGCTCTAATTATCGGTATCTCGCAAATCTTTGCGCTTGTTCCTGGTACTTCCCGATCTGGAACTACTATTATCGCTGGACGTCTCGTTGGACTCGACTCCGAATCATCCGCCGAGTATTCTTTTCTCGCATCGATTCCCATCATGTGCGGAGTCTGCTTAAAAATGTTTCTTTCCGAATCCAGTCTTAACTACTTTTTGAGTAACACGCATATGTTAGCACTTTCAAATCTTATCGCTTTCATTGTTGGACTTATAGCGCTAAAAGTATTATTAAAATATCTCAAAAAACCAGGCTCCTTACAGACTTTTGGGCGTTATCGTGTCGTGTTAGCGTGCCTCGTACTTGGAACAATGTTAATTTTAGCTTCATAGAATATGGAACGAATTTCAACAATCATTAGTGAAATCTACAAAAAGTTTCTTCCAATAGCTGAGAAAGGTGAAATCCAGCTAGATCTCGATTTAAACAGCCCTGATGAACTTATAGAAAACACCGATCAACTAATCCAAGACATTGAATCGGAACTAAACTCGGCCCTCGCTCGTAACCCTAAAGGCCACATCACAATCGCACTCCGTCGTCACAAAATCCTTATCACCGATAGTGGTACCACTCTATCCCGCACCATGTGTGCCTTACTTTCAGCTGGACGCATTTTCGTTAAATCTCGTCCTGGCTTCGGAACTACCGTTGAAATTGACATCAGCCGACACGAAGCGATAGATTCTAAAACTAGCGATAAGTCGCCCAAATAGTCAAAATTAAACCTTGTTGTAAAAATTACCTAATCATTTTTCTCACACGATATCATTACCGTGCTATAATATGAGTAAGTATGAGAGGTATGTGGAGGATCAATCCATTTTATTGGATTAATAAAAAGCGCTTTGGCTCAGCGAAACGTCCAGCCAAAGTACAAACATTTGATCAACGTTTTATTGGTAAATATAATGCCAATACTCAATATGTAAAAACTCCAAATACTTACCAAGCAAAAACTGCTTCGCAAATCGAAATTCTTCGCAAACAACGTTCTTATCATTTAAAACAAGAATCTAGAAAGCTTAAGAAGCAGACGAAACAGGTTAACTATTTTAATCTCGCTAATTTAAACCCGACACGTTGGTCAAAACGTACAGTACGTATTTTTACTACCGCTTTTTTTCTCATCATGCTGCCTATCTACTTGTACATCGGATTCCAGCCTAATCTTGATCTTAAAGCCCTAAGTTATCCTACGCTCGAAATAGGCGACATAAAACTCGAAACACCAGTTGCCCCTATCGAACTCGTCGATCGACGACTCGAAGCTCCTGATACAATCGCCGGCATCTATACGCCATCCGAACATAAACGATTCATTATTGGACACTCTTCAACAGTTTTTAAAAATCTCTATCGCCTTCGCGCTCACGCTAAATTTACATACGACGGAGTAGAATACCAAGTCACCGAAATCTCAACAATCCGTAAAGCCGATGTTGACATGAATAGTATCCTAGCCCCAGCCGAAAAAGACACCGTCATTATTATGACCTGCGCTGGTGAACCTTTACCAAACCAAGATGCCACCCACCGCCTGATTATTACCGCCGAACGCATAACCGAGGAGTAGGTGTGCAAGTATTCTTGAGTATCATCTTGCTGATTGTTGGATTCGTCGCTTTAATCAAAGGTGCTGACGTCTTCGTTGACGGAGCCTCCAGCACTGCCGAAAACTTTAAAGTATCAAAAATTCTCATTGGCCTAACCATCATCGCTTTTGGTACTAGTGCCCCCGAATTTGCCGTTTCCCTTAGCGCCATCGCTTCCGGTAGCACAGACATGGTGCTTGGGAATGTCATTGGCAGCTGCATTTTAAATATTCTTCTCATCCTCGGCATCGCCGCTATCATTCATCCCATTAAAATTAGCGACGATACCGTTAAAAAAGAATTACCACTTTGTATGCTCATCTCAGTACTTCTAGCCGTTTTAATCCTCGACGTTTTTCTTGCTGGAGGAGAGACAAATCAAATCACTCGTTCCGATGCAATTGTTATTCTTCTTTTCTTTTCAGTTTTTCTCTACTATCTCATCACACTCGCACGCAAAAATCGCCAAGAGGATTCTTCAACCTCCCAGCCCAAATACCACTTGGGTAAGTCATTAATATTTATTGCAATTGGGCTAGCTGGTATTATTCTGGGTAGCGAACTAGTCGTAAGTAGTGTCACCACTATCGCTGAAGCTATCGGTTTTAGCGAACGCGTCATTGCTCTTACTGTCATCGCTTTCGGCACGTCATTGCCAGAGTTAGTTACAACTGTCGTTGCTGCCAGAAAAGGAGAACAAGATCTTGCAGTTGGTAACATTATCGGCAGTAATATCTTTAATATATGCGTAGTGCTTGGCGTACCAGTTGCTCTCTTTGGGACTATTACACCAATCGGATTCCAAACCCTCGACATTATCATGCTCGTAGCTAGCGCAATTCTTATCTTCCTTTTTTCCATAACTACGAAAAAAATCAATCGTATTGGAGGAGCGACTATGCTAATTGTGTTTTGTATTTATTATGGAATCGTTCTACTTGTATAACTTATTTGTAACTTATATTTTTGCATTAACCACAATCGACTAATTCTATTCGTGCTATAATTAACTTATGCAGAGAAATCGTAGAATCATCTTTATCATAACCGGTGTTATTCTGCTCACTATTATCATTGTTTTAATTTTATACTTTTTTATTTTTCAGCATACAGTTACTCCTCCTGGTCAATATATTTTTCAAGATCTATCAGACGCACAAATCAGTTTTATCAATGACAATATTAGCAATACCGAACTTAAACACGACGTAACAATTTCACAAACTACTACAATCCAAAAATACCAAAATCCTGAAAACCAAAACAGCATCCTTTTTGATATCAAAGTTCCAATCACTGACTTTTATAATCCAAAAGCTAGTATTAAAATGGATGATATAACGGATGACATTCTCATCTCCATTTCCGACCTTAATTACACTAATAAACTACTCACCATCGAAAGCGACTCCCAATCACACTACTACTTCGACGATTTTCAGTCTGGTGCCATTTTTATATATCTTACTTTTTCCGGGGACGAGGAGGATATAAATAATATCTTCCAGGCTATCAATTCTTCCTCGCTTCCAGATTTTCCTGACCAATCAACCACTTTAAGCCTCGCTCAAACCGGTGTCACGGCACTTTCTCGCAATATGACTACAAAATTAAATTCTGTTGGTGATGCCCATTACTTTGCGACCAAAATTGCCACTTACCTTAGTCACTTTGATCTAGCTCATACCAGCAACGAAGCATCTTTCTCAACTAGCGCAAACAGTACTAATATTTGTTCGCTTCCTCAAATGATTGATGTTTTAACTGATATCGGTTTAGACATTGTCGAACTAACTGGTAACCATAACCTTGACTGTGGTGCCCAAGCCGCAATCGAGACGTATAATGTTTACACTGAGCATAATATTAAAACCGTTGGTGGAGGAATAAACGCTGATAGCGCCGCCGTACCACTCAAGATCGATCTTAAAGATAATCAAATCACCATGCTCGCTTATAATCTTTCCACCGGCGGGTACACCTTAGACGATACTCCAGGCGCCAACTTCTATACCGAAGAAAAGGCTATTCAAGACATCGCTAATGCTAAAGCTGAAAATAACTTTATTATCGTTGATATTCAGTACTACGAATGTAATAATTATGATAATACCGTAGATGACCGTTCCTGCGATTATGCAGACTCTTCTGCAGGCAATCAAATTGAATTCTTCCGTCATCTCATCGATCTCGGCGCAGACATAGTTGTTGGTACCGCTGCCCATCAGCCCCAAACTTTTGAACTCTATCAAAACAAACCCATCTACTATGGACTCGGTAATCTTTTCTTCGATCAAGCCTGGTGGCCAGGCACCACTCGCAGCTTAATTTTAGAAAATTATTTTTACAAAGGGAAACTTCTCCAGACCCGCATTACACCAACAATCTATGACCAAAATTTACAAGTTGAACTTATGAACAATGCTGAGACTATAACTTTTGTTACTCGACTACTTGAGGCGAGGCCAAACTAATGTTGCGTATTGTTACAAAAAACTGGTTATCTCTTGTAGTGACATTTTGTGCCGCCTTCTGTTTTACGCTCATTATTGCCCAAACCACCAAAACCCTCATCCGTCCTGCATCTGATTCTACTTCTAATGAAGAAGTGACTAACAGTGATGACAACACCAAAACACATACCTCTTACTATCCAGATCTACATTCTAGCTTTATTAAAGCGCCTAATGCCCCCAGCTTCATTAATTTACAAGAAACTGTCGATAATTGGTATCAATCATTAAGCAACAGCATAAACGTTGGCGTCATGATCTACGATCTCGACAACCAAGAAGTTGCCGCCGCCATCAACCCCGACCGAGTTTTTAATCTCGCCTCAGTTTACAAACTTTTCTTTGCCTATGCCGGATACTATGAAATCGATCACGGAAACGTTAAAGGTGATGAATTTTTTGTTACAACCGAAGAAAAAGGCTCCCTGAATGTTTATCAATGTCTCGATTTGATTATACGTGAATCATATAACGATTGTGCCGATCCACTCCGTAATAGCTCCGAGTGGGGCACCTATTATGATAACTTCGTCGAAGCTCTCGGCATAAAAAATACTTACAATCTCGGACTTACATCAACCCCTCGAGATCTAATTGAACTTTTGAAAGTTATTTACGTTCACGAACATCTGAGCGACGACAGCTGGTCTAGACTAAGTGATTCTATGCTTAATCAACCAGTTACTACTGACAACTGGCGACAAGGTATCCCAGCTGGTTTCCAAACTCCACTTGTCTACGATAAAGTTGGCTGGAGTTATGATGGTAATAAATGGGCTATCTTTAACGATGTAGCATTACTCGATTTCGCTGAACTTGGTCGACATTATGCCATTGTTGTACTAACCGAAAATTTTCAAAATCTTAATAAAATTCACGAACTAGCTACTAACTTAGAGCATGCAATTATTCTAGGTTCCTTAGGTAGGTAAAATATTCATTATCTCCTGCCACTGTGCTATAATTAAGTTAATTTTAAATTAAAGTTACAGCTAAAAGGGAACTATGAAATACTTAACTATTTTTAAGTTTAATACTCAAGCCAAAAATAATTATCAATTCGCCAAAGCATTCGATAGTAAAGCTGCTGCCGAAAAGTTTATTAAATCTTGTGCTGAATCAGCAAAGACCAATGCTCTAAAGAACACCGAAAATGAAACTTTCCTTATTGAAGTCACCCACGAAAATACCACTAACGAAATTACGACAGAAATCAAACCGATCGATACAACCGCAAAATATGAATTAACTTACGAAAAGAATTCAGAAAACATTGAAACTAACTACTTTAAAACCGAAGACGAGCTAATTAAAAGTGCTAGTAAAATCTTAGACGAATACGGCTACGAAGCAGCTCCCGAAGAAACTCGTTACTTCCATTGGAAAGTTAACGACAGTGCTAAGAATCTTTCTATCACTTTACGTGGTCATCTTGTAATTATGGGCGATGGTGACAACAATGTCGTCGCAAGCTATGATATTATCGACTTGGAGTATTTCTTCAAACACTTTACCGACGAAATCACCAAGCTTCAAGTAGCCGCAAAAGTCACTAAAACTGCCGACCTTAAAGATGCACGTAAAAAAGGTCTCATTAATCTTCTTGTAGGAGCCGGCATCGCAGCTTTAGGTGGTATTCTTTCCTTTGTATCTTATAATAATGCCAAACCAGGCGAATCATACACAATCTACACCGGAATCATCGTTATCGGTATTATTGATGCGATTTGCGGTATTTATTATCTCATTCGCCCTTCCGCAGCTCTTCCTAAAGATAAATAACCCAATCACTAGTATATCTTTACTAGAAACTGTTATAATATAACTATGAGAAAGCCATCAAACGGAAAGCTGATTGTCATTGAAGGAGCTAGTGACGGTATTGGTAAGACTACTCAATTTGATCTCCTACATAATCATCTTAAGTCTGACGGGCATAAAATCGTTACTCATCATTTCCCAACATATTATTCATACCAGGGTAAAGCTGTCGAAAAGTATCTTGCTGGTGAGTATGGCAATCCTGATAGTTTATCACCATATTTTATTAATAACTTATATGCCAACGACCGCGCTATTACCTGGCACATGAAACTTCGTAGCGAATTCGAAAAAGGCCGCTGGATACTTCTAGATCGTTATACTACTTCTAGCATGATTTATCAATCAGCTTCCATTGAAGATCTTAAAACTAAGAAAAACTTCCTCAACTTCGTTGAAGATTACGAGTATAATAAACTCGGCATCGGTCAGCCCGACATAGTGATTTTCTTGCATGCTCCTTTCGACCTTGTTACAAAATTACGACAAGCACGCAAACACAACGATGGCGTCTCAAACGATATCCATGAAAAAAACATCAATTTCTTACGTAAAGTTTATGAAAATTCCATGCTTGTTGCGGATTACTTCGGGTGGGAAAAAATCAAATGCTGCAACGATGCAGAAACTCAAATCCTCACACCCGAAAAAATTCACCAAAAAATTTACCAAAGCCTCTTAAAATTAAGAGAATCGTAACATGAAAAAACTTTGTCTTCCAAAATCTTTTCGTTCACGCCGCATTGGTGCTGTCATTATTGGTATTACTGCGCTTATCGGAATCATCATTGCTAACCCCGCTAGCTATGAATATTTACTCGAACAGAGCGCAAACGCCGACTTTTTATCCACTGAAGAAAAGAATAGCCAAAGCGAATCTCAAAATACAGGTTCTAGCGTATCGACAGACCCAATAGACTCAAATGATATATCTAGTAATACTCTGCTTGCCTCAATCGTTCTAGAAAAGCTCGAAATCAAAGGCCGAGCCCCCAAAACTGGATATAGTCGTGAGGAATTTTATTCTGGCTGGCCCATAATTGAAGGCTGTAACCTTCGACAACGCATTCTTAAACGCGAGCTAGGTGACAGCGCCACTCTAGCTAACGATAGTTGCACCGTTCAGAGCGGGGAATTTAACGAACCTTATACTGGCACCCATATAATTTTTACCGAAAAATCAGAACTATCAACCGGACTTCAAATCGATCATGTTGTTGCCTTATCCGATGCCTGGCAAAAAGGCGCTCAATATATGTCCAAAGAAATTCGCTACGAAATCGCCACCGACCCGCTTAATCTGCTAGCCGTCGATTCAAAATCCAATCAAGGCAAATCAGACGGCGATGCAGCGACTTGGCTCCCTGCTAATAAATCTTTCCGCTGTCAATATGTTGCTCGCCAAATTTCCGTCAAATATAAATACGAACTCTGGGTCACTCAAGCCGAACACGATGCCATCGCAAACGTTCTTAGTACTTGTCCTTCCGAACCGGCTATCGGAGTTACGTTGCGCGATTAGTTGTAATCAATTATATTTCTCAAGCGAAGAATTAGTGTTAGAATATAAATATGGATCTAGAAATTGAAGCAACCTTCGTCGATATTGACAAAGACAAGCTCCGCATAAAACTAAATGCTATCGGCGCAAAACTTATTCAACCTGAAACCCTCATGCGTCGCGTTGTTTTTAATGTCAACGCACATTCCTTCATCCGAGTCCGCAATGAAGGTAAACGCATCATCTTAACATACAAGAACCACCTCAATAACACCATTACCGGAACAGAAGAAATCAACGTCGAAGTAAGTGACTACGAAAAGACTATTGCAATTCTCAAAGCTGGCGGTCTGAAGCCAAAATCCGAAGAAGACTCTTATCGTGAAAAATGGCAGCTTGATGATGTTGAAATTGATATTGACACTTGGCCCTGGATTCCTAGTTATGTCGAAATCGAAGGTCCTAGCGAAGAAAAGGTCCGTAAGGTTTCTGAACAACTCGGTTTCAATATGAACGAAGCTATTATCGGTTCTGTCGACGAAGTATATAAACTCTATTACGACGTCACAAATGACGACATAAACTTTAATTTACCAGAAATTAAATTCACCGACGCCCCCACCAAAATCGCAAGTAAACTTCGCAAAAACCCACTCTTCCCAGCTAAAACTACCGCCAATCCTAAAAAACAATAAATAAGGCCTCACTAGTATAGTGAAGCCTTTTTAAACTAGGGACCATTATTTTCCATCATATACGCCGTTTCGACCTAAGAGCCAACCTCTTTGAATAGTTTGTATATTGTATGCATTCCTAAAAAGATCTAGGACAGTACTCGAAAAACTCCTACACGAGAATATGTCCACATCCATCTTCTGCTTATTGGTATGAAACGCAATATGTGACTCCGTAATAGCCTGCAAGATGTCATAATCATCATTCGATCGCGCATCCACGTTTAACGGGCATAGCATTTTCATATCCAAAAAGTTTAAAACCCTTTTCATAAGATTAACTGCCTCAATCAAGGAAACCGGATCGCAACTAAAAACAAGATGTTTTCCATATCTTCCTTCCGATTCGATGACATCTGCAACATTATAAACCAGTCTTTCGCAAGCATAGTATTTCCGAATTATGCTTGAAACCTTTTGATTGATAGCCTTATCAAACTTAGTACAATACAAATCTGCAAAAGCTGCATTCCGATTACTAAAAGTATGACAAGTAAAGTGACAACTATCCGCTAAAAAAATCCCACTCACCCCGGGGTCTTCCAGATGTTCGCATGGAATCACCTGGTACATTCCCCGATCAGTAAAAACGCTCTTACGGATCTCCGTCAGCATCTGTCGCATTACCTTTGTGGAAGTCCATCCTCCGATTCCGTCCAAACCATAGAAATCAACGTACATAAGAAAATCCTCCTTCTATAAAAGTCCATTGCTTCAATTAGGAGCAAACGTTCTGCCCCCTCCCCATATACTTATTTTATCACACTTTTTTAAAAAAATCAATAGAAGCACTTCACCCCTGCCCGTGCTCAATCTTTTTCCACTTCACATCCTTTGCAAGAAGCGCTTTCACCGCACACCATACATAGCTAAGTAGAAAAATCGGATTAAATGCAATAACTTTTACTCGCTGCCAAAAAGTTAAATCCAAACGTTCTTTTCTTAAAACTACAATCGTCACAATCATCAATATTGCATAAATCCCCATCAAAATAAACACCAAAACCCACGGAATCATACTCACCTGGTTCAGCCGAGTCAGTTCAAATAGTACGCCTAAAATCACCACAACCACTCCAACTAGCGCCCATATTAATGGTTTAATACCAATTCGCTCACGCATTAAACTCCCCAAATTATTCGCTGTTTTCTTCACTCGCATTAATGGTATATACTTTTTTCTCGAAGTAAAATAACCTTTTATCCAACGCGTTCGCTGCGCAATTGTCTGACTAAATTTTAACGGTTGCTCATCATAAAAAACCGCTTCTTCATTATAAAATGTCGAAATTCCATGCAAAGTAGCATAAAGCGATATTTCATAATCCTCCGTCAAACTCACGAATGGCCAACCCTGCCATTCGTCAATTAGCTCCCCATCTATATAATAGCCCGTTCCCGAAAAAACTAGATTAGCTCCATGCTTCACTCTGCCACGATTACCTAATACATTAATCATCGTAAAAGTTAAAGCTGAAACCGTTGCAATTGTATTTGCGGTTGCATTTTTCGCCATCCGATATCCAGTTGCCATTTCATAACCATCGGCATAGCATTTTAACATCTTCATAATATAATTATCCGCCAAGACATTATCGGCGTCAAAAATAAAATACAGATCATATCGCCTTTGTCGCAAAATCGCTTTTATAGCTTCATCTAACGCATAGCCTTTCCGTTGCTTTTCCGCATGCTTCCTAAAAATTACATTTACACCGTACCGACGACAAATCCCTACCGTTGGATCATCTTTTGACTCTACGATTACATAGACATTCTCCATCCCCACTTTTACCGTCTGTCGCTCGATACTTTTGAGTAAATCTTCAATCACTCTACTTTCATCACGTGCTGGAATTAAAATTGCAATATTTGGTCGCCTCCGTCGTTGTTTTAATTTTAAAAAATTGTCCTTCACGACAATCCTACTATACAAAAACTCCGCCCCAGCAAACACAATACACAAAACACCCACTAAAATAATCATTTTTTGTCCTCGTGAACCATATTTGGAAAGTAATACTCCAAACGTTCATCGTTATAATAACTATCGTAAAACTCGCCAATCGGCGTAAAAGGTGGAATATTATTATGTCGCAAAGTTTGTCGCAATAAAACTGTCCAAGACAATAACATATCTAACGCCATAAAAATAGCCATACCAGCAAAAATCACATCACCCGTTTTTACTGGTATTTTTTCGATCAAATCCGACGCTAGAGGATATAAAAACTTCACTAACACCAAGCCCAAAACACCCCACACCATCATAATCGGCACCGTCGTCCGACCATTAATACTCAAAAACTGCCCGCTGTAGTCCCACGAAGTTGTGTGTGTAAAAAACTCCTGTAACCACGAAACAACATACTCAACTACACCGCCAAGTAATGCTCCATAAATAAAAATCTGCAAATTATCATACTTCTTTCTTAACAAAAACCAACACATCACTACCGCCCCAAAACCATAAATCACATTAAACGGCCCATAAATTACACCCCGGTGCAACATCCAAACTCCCGTACCAGTCTCCATCCAAGTTCGCACAAAAATCAAAACATCCTCATAAACTGTTCCAATGACCGACCCAATCAGAAAGATAAAAAATAATTTCTTAAAACACAACCCCTCCGCGAACTTCTCTTCCTTCGGCGCTCGACCAGTTTTCGAAACTATTCCCGTTTTTTTATTAGAAGTTATCCTTGTCTTATTAGTATGAACCGCCGAACTTTTTGTATTACTAGCCACCTTTTTCATAACATAACCTTAATATTCTTCATTATAACATACTATTTACTTGATTCCATACCAGCGATATGATAATGTCACTTTTCCGTCATTTATGCCCAACGTCGCTATCATAAATTAAATAGTTTAGCTTAAGAGCTATGTTATAATAAAGGCATGATAAATTTTCAAGGTTCTAGAGCTGATTTTGGTAAATTTTACGGCGAACGTCTTCGCACCAACGGACACGACTTTTACCGTGACATTCCTAACGACTCAACTTACACTAGACAGTTACATCTCTACCAAAAATACTATCCAGAACTCATTACTGAACGCCTTGCTGCTGCCGAAGTACTCGGTCTCGATCCGCAATTTCTTTTTTACGAAGATTTTGCGTCTTTCGTTGATGCCGGTCGCCGTCGCGTTAATCAGCACACGCACGGCTGTACAATTTTTGCTCTTCACGAAAATGGTAAAACTTATGTCGGACGTAATTACGACTGGTTGCCAGAAGCGCGCGAGTTCTTTGAGCAATATAATCTTAATATTACTGGGGTATATCGTTACTTCGCTTTTTCCGACGAATCGGTTTGGCGCCATCATACCGGAAAAAATACCCGCAAGTTTTATGCCGAGGATGCAGTGAATGAACACGGCTTATACATCGGCATTACCTATTCCCATATCGACAAATGGAACTACGGGCTTTCCCCTAGTCATTTCATTCGCTACATTGCCGAAAAATGTCGCACTACCCGTCAAGCTCTTAATGTTTTCAACAAAATTCCATGCGCAATACCTAAAAACTTCTTAATCGCCGATGCGAACGGTAACCTAGCTGTCATTGAGCATTCTTCACATTCTTACGCTGTCGTTAAGCCCGATGCAGGGAACGTCCTTGTAAAAACTAACCACATTTTATCGCCAAAACTTATTGCACAAGATAAGTTACTAACTCATAATGATCGCACCACAAGTTTCGTGCGTCACGCTGAAGCGCGTTATCTTATTTCTAAACAACTTCCAAATTACAACTTTACCGACACTGCCAAAATTCTTCGCAATTCCCATTATGTTTACAACCAAGAGACTATTTGGAGCCTTGCACTCGAATTATCTGAACAACGTTTTAATCTTTACTACGATACTGCGATGGGGCAAAAACAAAAGAAATTCAGTTTTTCAAACGAATAAATATTATTCACAAAATTCCCCACTTTCTGAACAACTTATGTTAATATATAAGTATGAGTGAGGTAAACGGAACGAATTCTCCGACGGGGAATAGAGTTATTAACGGAACAAACACTGGCAATCAGCCGCCAGCTGTAACTAGTGCTAGTATAACCAAAAACCCGTCTACAGCTCCAACGCCTCAAAAAGCTCCAACAACTTCGATGCAATCTTCTATAAATAATTCTTCAGCCCCCTCCATCTCCTCCACGCAGCATCCAGCTACTCCAGATCAAAGCCAACTTAAATTCCGCTCTTCCGACCTTCACCAAACCAAAGTCGCCACTCGCGAAAACCCTTTCGCCGAACAAAACCGCCAGGCTGCCGAGAGGAAGGAGAAACAACAAACAATAACTAAAAAATCACTCACTATTACCGGGATTACTTTAGGTGCTATACTTACTATAGGGTTCCTCATCTGGCTAATTTGGTGGCTTTTCACTTTTCATATTTATGAAGTCGATCACGGTCTAGAAGAATGGCAACAGGAGGCTAACAAAGTGCACCAAGAAGCTCAAGAAATTTACAACGATGGATCAATTGGATCCGATGAACCGAATAACAAACCAGGTTCAGAAGGCAATATTGAAGCAGTCAATAAATTCTTTGATGACAAAATCAATGCAACAGAAGACTTATCATCAAAAATCGACGTAGTGCTTATGGAAATTGTTTTCTACGATCAAAATTCTAGGCCGGATTTAGTCATCCGCACATCGGAAAAAATATCCGAATATGCAGATCAAATGAGCTTAACTCAACTCGCATTATATGCTCCAGTCGTCTACAACAACTACATCGCCTTAGGAAATGACGAGATGGCGGACTACTGGATGAATTATGCAATCGAAAGAGGGGCAATTGATGGAGAGGATGGAGCAGGATAATTTATGAAACAAAGTAAAACTATTTTACAAAACAATCTAATATTACTCATTATATCTATGCTATTTAGTAGTATTATGGCTATTAGTAGTGTACTATCACATGACGTTATGGCTGCCGACATTAGTAGCTGTATCGCTTCCAGTGGTGCTTCCAACGTAGCTTCAATTCATAATGCCTGTAACCTTTGTTTTTCTAGTCCAAGCCTACGTCGGGGTGCTCTTTGGATTAATAATAATCCAAGCGACAAAAACACCGATACAATCGTAGTTGACAGTTTAAATCCAAACGAGATAAGTATCTATCTCTGGGGACAAATATACGGCTGCGGCAATAGTAATAAGGCGGCCATGAATGCTTATTCGGTCTGGATTGGACAAGCTGGCCAAATGGCTACAAATGGTTTACGTGCGACATACATATCCGTACCAAAAACACTATCACGACCAGGCACTTCGGGTAAATACACTTGGTCAATTCAAGCAGGACATTCTGTAGGTATACTAAACTTACAAGAATTCATAAATGCTCCTGGAACTACTCGCGAACCATTCGGAGAAAATGGCGCAATTTACACCAACACCGTTTCAATCAATCGTTGCCCGCGTAATATGGCATACGTAAACACCACAAATACTCAATCCGGAAGTTGCTACGGTGATCCCGCCACCATCAGGGTACAAGTTACAAACGACAATACCACTGAAACCCCCGACAATCCTGGACCAGAAAAACCGGACATTCCTTTTATCCCACCCGGTAACGACGGTGATGGAACTACTGCCGAGTTCTACTCAACCTCTACAGTACATGTTGATAAAACTGCTGACGTCATGGATGCAGCTGGCAATGCCCTAGAAGTCTCCTCCGGCAAAGATGGAACCGCCAAAGTTAAATTTAGTACTGACGCTAGTAGTGTTACCGTCAAGTTTTGGCATAACCTTTTCTACACCAGCAATTTCGATAGTGAAAGTGACCGCGTTACTGGCACCCCTAGAACTGGTTGGCGTTCAACCACCACGACTGGTGTTGGTGGAGAAAGTAAAACCGGGACCTGGAGCGTAACCGCCAAGCGAGACGATGGTAGTGATGTCTATAATGAAATCGATGACACATTATGGCGCAAGCAAATGTGTAACGAATGGCGCTTCTATCAAAAAGAACTCAAACGCAAAGAAAAAGATGAAGCTAATGGTGACGAACCTGATGAAAATAATCCTTATCAGCTAGGCTTCGAAAGTTATGAATACGATATCGACTGGGCTACCGTTTGCGATCGTAGTACTGCCGATAAGCCTGATGACTATGAAGAAGAACCTGACGACGACTCGGGCGACGGCGGTAACTCGGAGGCGCTCAAAAAAGCTACTGAAGGCCAAAAAGTTGGTGAAGTTAGTATTAATGTCACTTTGTATCCCGGACAAACAGTCACTGTATGTCGCACTATCGATTACAAATCAAAGACCGTCAACTTTAAATTAACAAACGGCAACAATGATAAACGTAAATATGACAAGTATAAACTAACCGGTTACGGTGACGATACTGGTCAATCTTCTGCCTGTGCCGAAATAACTCGTCCAGAGGACCCTTACGGAGATGCCATGTCAACTGGTACAGCAGATAGCACCATTATGTTTGCTGGCGAAGATGCCGACATTTCTTGGAATACATACGCAACATCATACCCTACTCGTCGACTTTCTGAGTGGCAAGCTCTTGCCTATCGCACACCAGTTCGATACAATTTTGACAATATTGACATTTCTGGCACTCTGTACAGCTCAAACAGATATAGAGGAACCCCTTGTGCTTATCTTAGCCCAAAAATGCATCACGATTATTGTAAGATTATCGGCAACCGCTCTGGCTACCTAAACTATGGCGCAAGTGAAACCGAACATCAATACGAAGAAGAAGAAGATGTCATAGTTCCCGACACTGTCGGCGCCAAATACTGTAATACTTTCGCTTACAAACATGAATACTGGTACGCCTACGACAATGGCGAAAATGAGTATTGGTTTAAGATCCCTCGCCTTGATTATTGGAATATCTTCGACTCTGCTTGCCGCACCATCGCCAAAAAACCCTCTACTAGTATCTGGAATGGCAGCTTGCTAACTAACGGTGGCATTACTACCTCTCTTTCTTACCGTTTCGATCATGCCCGCATGGGGCGCGTTAATGAAGGTCAAGCCAGACAACTTTATGGCTCCTGGAGTGAATTTCTTGATGTGGTAAACGGCAATGTAAGTGGTCTAGCCTCCGGCTCTACCCTCGCTAACGGCTCCGGGCGCGATCGACGTAATCTTTGTAGCGACATCTTGAGCACCTCTAATTCACCGTTAACTATTGCTAACAGTAACTGTGGTGAACTGGGTGGTTCCGGTATTCGTAGTAATTCCGCATTTCGAGTCCGACTTCGTACCTACCTCGAAAATCAAGCTACTCCTATCGGTGATACGCTTGGCGAGATGAATAATGTTACCGGGACCAACATCTTAAAACGCACAGGAAATCTTAATATCACCGGCGATATTATCTTAGCGAATGGCCCTTATTCCGACATCTACCACATTCCGCAAGTCATCATCTTCGTCGAAGGCGACGTTAATATTTCTAGCAATGTCACCCGACTCGATGCCTGGATTATTGCCACCGGCACGATTAATACTTGTCCCGAATTTGAAGTCCCCCACGATACAGAAGATGATTATAATTATGGAACAGAATCCGATGCCGAAAATCGTCTTCGCGATACCTGCACTAAACAACTCGTTTTCAACGGACCTGTCATGGCCAAGAACCTAATCTTGAGGCGTAGCTTCGGATCCGACAACCTTATTGCGCGTTGGGGAACTTACGGCTGGCGTAGCGACAAACAATCTTCTGCCGAGGTCTTTAACCTCCGCATGGATAATTATCTCTGGGCTTACGCCCAAGCTGGCCGCTACGATTCTAGCTACACTGAAAGCTATAGTCGCGAGCTAGCTCCTAGATATTAAAATCGGGCGCCCATAGGCGCCCTTTTTTAGCTACATGCCTAATCAAACACAGGTTCTTCGTCTAGTCAAGTTTATATTTAAATACTACATAAAAGCTCTGCCCAGGCTTAAGTCCCTCACCACGTATCGTTGCATTCATATGCAACAGGATATGCTCATCACGATACAGCATGGAGCCAGGATCAGGAATATTTTTTATTATCTCCGCACTAATCTTCACGTAGTTTGACAAGTTCACCCGTTCCGTAGCAATCGCAGATCCGACTTCCTCCAGTTGCATATCGAGCGTATTAACATATCCAACATAACACTGTTCAATGTCGACATAAGCATTTCGTATCTCAGAATCTATCGCCTTAGCATCGCATAGTCCCTGCACGTCATACATTATATTTCCGGGTCCACCTAAACAAAAATCCGCCCTTGTTGAAGTAAGGTTATGACGTCCAGAAAAATAAGTATCTATTCTAATTACCCAACTAGGATCGTTCGGATTTAAAACTGTAGGTACCGTCACCTTTGCGCACCAAGAATACGTAGATCCACGTTGCAATTGTGGTATCTCGTTAGCGTCGCCCATCTGGCACATCTTCAATATCTCTGCCACCGTAGCATTCTTATCAACTTCTCGAATAGTCACCCCGATTGGCAAGGTATCCATATGATACTGCTCCTGGAAATTATTCGGAAAAATAAAATCATATGGTGGAAAATAAATATTCTCAGCCACCTCGCCAGGCATCACGAGCACTGGTAATTCCGTTTGATCAAATTGAGCAACATCACCGCTCCCCCCTTCGTCACTATTACTTACTCCTTGTACTCCGGGTCCAACCTCAGCAAAAACCGTCAAGCCACCGCCAATCATCATACTCATTACTAAAACGAGCACCAACAACACGCTACCGCATTTACGGAATCTCATATTATTACCTCCTTCTTCTATTTGAGTTCCATCAAGTTGCATGTACTAAATTTTCAAGCTACAAAGGGAACCTTCAGCTCCTTTCCAGGCTATTTTATATTTAATGTATTCCTATTACTACATTAAATCCGCCTTACCCTTCCATCTCTATCATATCACAATCCAGCAATTCTTAGTTCCTAACGCATCCAAATCTTTTTACTATATCCTTTCATTTCTCAATCATAAGCAAAAAACACACTTTACAACATTCCGTGTCGCAAAGGGCGTCTTTAATAATTTCAAATTGTGGTGGACCACAGTACAGGAAGTCAGAACTGCAATTGAAGATGAGCTACTGAGTGGTAAGCCAATATACTTTGCTTATAATAGGAGTAGTTTCATATTTGGAGAAAATTAGTGCAGGATGAGAACCATTATAGTTTCATCCTTCAAGGGTGATGGCTATAGAGTGATCACGAAAGTGATATAATGGAAGGTATGGTAACCTTAGAGCAGGCGGAACAATTTGATAGGTATCTGGATGATTTTATCGGTAAAACAATTTTTTATGCAAAAAATCCGCATTTAAAACCCTATTTTTACAATAATGTTTGGGCGAAAAAATGTCCTGCCTTTACATTTGGAAAATTGCCACTTGCAAATTTGTGGGAATATGCAAAATTTTATTGTGATGACCAGCGAAAAGCTGATCAAATATATTCAAAATTGCAGGACATAAAACTTTATTTAGTTGAAACAATGAATCACTATTATTCTGCCACAGTGGCAAATAATGCAATGATCAATTTTGCCGCGGAAAGTGAGAAGATGTTATATAGGGTTGAGATGCACGACCATATTTCCTCTTTCATACTAAAGTACCGTGCCTTATGGGATAAGTTTATGGGCTGTTTGGTTTTTCTTTACTACCCAGATTATTATAATGATTGGGTTAATGCAAAAAGTCGCAAAAGAAAATTTAAAAAGAAGTTTTCAAGCGGAGAACAAGTGGTCTGGGATAAGCTAGACCCATACATCAGTGCCCTAGAAGAGTTTGACGATCAATATCGAACATCAGAGGCTCATCAGACAGGGCGCGCTAGCTCATTCTTACTTTTTTCCGATAAGTTACCTTATACAACAGACTATGTGACTAACCTGCTGGGACGACATTTTAACCCACTTATAGATTTCGTAAATGTTTTTGGGCAACTACTAAATTACATTAAAACGCATAATCCCGAGGATCTCAATCGGATTTACCGATGAGGTCACCATTCCTTTCACTAAAACTAATACCCCACTCCCCCTATATTTCAGTGATCACCCTAAGTCCCCTATTTTACGCTCTGCCGAAAGATTTAGCTTTTGCTAAGTCTCTTTTTGTTTGCTCACCAGAGAAATCATTTTGGTGAGCTTGTGCTATAATGGAAGGCAGTTTGGTAAATAAGGGAGTAGCTAACCCAACAACCAAACTCTCGACTCGCTTTAGGTAGTAGCGACCATAAAAGACGAGTTAGGCTAAAGAGCTACAGACTTTAGCTTGGCGAGCCATCAATAAGAACGCGTAAGTGACGACAAGCCGCAATAACCAAGAAGAGCACCAATGATTTTAAGCCTCCAAGCAATAAGGAGGCTTTTTGATGTTGTTGTGTTTTGGCGAGTTTTCCCACATTTTTTTAAACAATCGAGGTTTTGCTATGGAAAACTCTCTTTGCCGATTTGTAGCATAAGTATAAAACATCAAATATAAGGAATGGGTCGACTTATTACTAATGTCTGCAAGAACCGCTTTTTCTGGTATAATTAAATTATTAACAACAAGGAGGTAAAAGCAATGCCGATGAAAATAGTATCCCTATTTTCTGGTGCGGGAGGCTTAGACCTCGGATTTGAAAAAGCTGGGTTCACTACTATTTGGGCGAACGAGTTTGATAAGAAAATCTGGGCGACCTTTGAGCATAATTTTCCGCACACAAAATTAGATCACAGAAGCATTACGGATGTTTCTGTGGAGGAAATTCCCGATTGTGATGGGATGATTGGCGGTCCGCCGTGCCAGAGTTGGAGTGAAGCTGGTGCAGGTCGTGGGATCAAGGACAAGCGAGGTCAGCTTTTTTATGATTATATTCGTATTATCAAGACTAAACAGCCGAAGTTTTTCTTGGTAGAAAACGTTTCAGGTATCTTGAGCGCCAGGCACCGTGAAGCTTTTACTGGCTTTCTAAAGGCTTTTGAGAATTGCGGCTACACGATCAATTGGAGACTAGTCAATGCGAATGATTATGGAGTACCAGAGGATCGTGAGCGTGTTATTATTATTGGCTATCGAAATGACCTGGGCAAGAAATTTGAATTTCCTGACCCAGAAGAGCATAAACCAACTCTACGTGAAGCCATTGGTGATCTACCCGAAGCTTTGCCTGCGCTTGCTACAAATAAAACCAATGGCGAAACAATGCCGCTCAATAATGAGTATTTAACTGGAGGGTTCTCATCGATCTATATGTCACGAAATCGTGTGCGCAGTTGGGATGAACCCTCTTTTACGATTCAGGCTGGTGGTAGACAGGCACCAATACACCCAAAAGCTCCACGAATGGTAAAAATAGAACCAAACAAGCAAATCTTTGCACCTGGATACGAAGACGAATATCGACGGTTGAGCGTGCGAGAGTGTGCGCGTATACAAACTTTTCCAGACGATTTTAAGTTTATATATACTGATGTGGCGGATGGTTATAAGATGATTGGCAATGCTGTTCCGGTGAATCTAGCAAAAGCTATAGCCCTAAAAATTAAGGAGGACTTGTTCAGTGAATAATGCAAATAATAACACTTATGGTCGTGCCTATGAGTATGCCTGCCTAACACAATTGGCAGAGCTGGTAGCTATGACGCATCCAGTAGAAATTCTTAGAGATAGCCACTTTATGGCAACGGAGCGTTCGTGGAATGAGATTGATGCTGTTTTGCGAGGCAAACTGATCCGTAGTGGTAAAGCGGCAGCAGAGACGATTTTAACTTTAGAAAAGATGATTATTGCCAATGGTGGTGATTCGACGATTCTATCAATACAGCCAGACCAAGCTGGTGGAGAAGGCGATGTTCGAGACATCCTAATCAAAAGAAAAGATCGTTGCTGGGAGGTTGGCTTGAGCATAAAACATAACAATTTTGCCGTGAAGCATAGCAGGCTAGCAAAAACCTTGGATTTCGGCGACAAATGGTTTGGGGTAAAATGCTCGCAAGAATATTGGGATGAAGTTGGTCCGATCTTTGCTTATCTTGATGAGGAACATCATAAGAAGACTGAGTGGAAACACTTACCAAATAAGGAGATGGATGTCTATGTTCCACTTCTAAAAGCCTTTTTGGCAGAGCTCGAGCGTGCTTATGGACGTGACCAGACTATACCGCAAAAGCTCGTGGAGTATCTTCTCGGTCGGTATGACTTTTATAAAGTGATTAGTTTAGACAGTGAACAGCTGACGAGAATCCAGCCAGTAAATCTGCACGGCACACTTAATAAGCCAGATGGATCGAATAAGCCAACTCTTGTAATACCAGTATCCGCTTTACCAACTCGCATCATTGCTGCTGGTATGCGTCCAGGTAGTAGCAATACTGCTGAGCTTTTCCTAGATAAAGGATGGCAATTTAGTTTTAGGATCCATAATGCTTCAACCATTGTGGAATCGAGCCTCAAATTTGATATCAAGTTTGAGGGGCTGCCAGTTACAATTATTTCTATCAATACGCCGTGGGAGAAAAATACGTGATAGAGAAAGCTCTTGATATTCTTGGAAAAATATTAGATTCATACTTTATACCGGCTATCGTATCACTAACTGCCGCCATAGGAGTTTATTCATTGACCGGTAATGATTTTTGGTTATTAAATAAACTCGGTCGAGAACTCTACATTGTTTTGATTTTTCTCATCCTTTTAATCCTTATTCTACTTGCCAAATACATAGGAGTAAAAATTAAAAAAATGGCTCGAGAAAGTTGTCATCCGATGGGATGATGCGGAAAAAGAGGAGGAATTCCTTTTTCAATTAATGGATCAGTTGGAACCAAAGGACCAAAGGAAAGTTAGATTTTTCCTCGACAATGAGAATAAGCCGCTTATCCTAATAGGAAATGCACAGCAATATCATTATACTAATGGATTTTTGCTAAGATACTGTGATATGCAGGATTTTATAGCCGAGGATGACGCCGAAGTGCCACTTAGCGAGTATGATCTATCGCCTATGAAAGGAGACTTTTCTAAGGGTTATGCAGGGGTAAGAGTTAAACTCAAAGAAGATTACTATAACGGTTTTAAACACCTTAAAAATAAAACTGGTAAAATTAGTAGATTTGATTAAAACATATTGTTTTCCCACATTTTCTTAAACATTTAGGGTTTCTGGCTGGGAAAACTCTCTTTGCCGATTTGCAGCATAAGTATAAGAAATAATGAGGCTGGGTAAGGATTTGGTTAAGCTAGTATTTGGTGGGCTTGGGCTTGCCAAAAACGCTTTTGCTCTTTGGTGCTAAGATTAAACCATTATGGCTAGACCTACCAAATACACACCGGAAATCACCAAACGCATCAGGCAATACATCTCTGATGGACTGACGGTGCGTGATTGTTGTTTTGGTGCCGGTATCAGTGAAGACACCTTTTGCCGTTGGCGAAGGGAGAAGCCCGAGTTTGCCAAATTAGTACAAGAGGCAACTGAGGCTCAATGCTGGAGCAGCCTTGGTTTGGCAAGAACTAGCGAATACCGACGCTATCAGAGGCGACTAAATCGCCACCAGACACGACCGGAAAGCCCAAAAAGGCCAGATGCTCACCTCGAAGCCGAGAATGCCCCAGAACAGGCTCTAAACAGCCCACAGAGCCATTCTGTCAGAGGCAGCATAGTTCCAGCAGTGGCTCATAGTGTTAGTGCAAGGCTCAAAACCAGAACCAGCTCACCGACAAATAATTTTGGTGAGCTGGTATGTTGTGAACCATATTACAACTCCAAGACAAATAAAGTGGAGTGGGTGGAGCGAGAGCTGTATGGCAAACCAGTCCTCCATCGTTGCAGTGTTGAGAAGTGGCAAGAACGGATGCGAGCTAAGGCTATGTGGTGAAATACCAAACGCAGATTGCGACAAAAACACCAAATAAAATGAGCGACAGAATAAAACAAACCACAATGACGGCAAAAGCCCCATTGCTAACCTCTCGGTTAGGGTGTTTGGTGGCATCTTTGCCCATTTCGTAGTACCACCAGGGGTTAAAAGGATTATTATTTGACATACATTACTTCCTTATTTTAGTTTAGCATAATTACTATTCAGGCACATTTAATGGTCCCAATTGTCCCAAAAAATATTTTTCTATAAAGTCCCACCGGCTTAAGTCATCTTTTAGCACAGAGAAGAAATAACTCATTAAATCACAAGACTCCTTATGTTTCTTGCCTACGACCGACACAGTTTTGCTAACATAGTTTGGACTATCAATGATCTTTTTGATTGCCGATGGATCATTAATGCGGATAAAGAATTCTGGGTTAGTTCCAGCCATTACTTTACAATCTGCTATCTCGAGCAACTCTAGCAGTTGAGCGACAATAATGTCAGTAGATGCCGTATTACTGGCATATCTAACTGTATGATTTGACTCAGGATTGCTCAGAAAGACATTGGCAGCCCCTCGTAATCTCTTGGTTCTTGTCTCATAAGTGGTGTTCTTGATGTAATATTTTCCAGTATTAGCATAGAAATTTGCGAATCCGTACGACAAAGCACCAGAAACATTATGAAGCTCGACCCTTTCTAGCAATTTTATGATAGAACCAGCTACCGCCTCGGCTTGGTATTTCTTTTTGACACAGTTCTTTTCAATTATGCGTGCAGCTAAATCATCTATACCGAAATGCTTGTTTTCCTGATGTAAGTCGTCAAAGATTTCTTGAATAGTGTCGAGAAAATCAAATAATTTCATTTTAGCAGCAACGAGATTTGTTGGAGAATTGATATCAATTACTACTCTTTGAATAAGCTTCTCGCCAACTTTAAAATTGATGTCTAACTTGTTTTCCATAAAACATCGTTTAAACATACCGAATGACATATCGCGGTATCTATGTTCCCAAAGTGCTTTAAAATCTAATTTATAGGTGTAGCCTGGAGAGCGCACTGTAATCTCTGGATCAAAACGCCGAGTCCCGGCTTGTTTTACGATGAGGGGTAGATTTAATTTTGTGAAATATCTCATCAGACCTTTCTGTTGAAGCTCAGCCACAAAATCATCATTTACCATAAAATAACCATTCGTAAACATACTACGTGGCTTAAAGATCAAAGGCGGATAATTAGAGCGTGAACTAGCTTCAAAATCTTTCTTTATCATCAGTAGGGTAGTTTTTAGGCGGCTATCAATATCTTCCAATTTAAGGTCAGCGAAAATATAGGAAAATTCTTCTGGTGAAACTAAGAAATTACGCTTACGGTAATGTGAGTATAGCTCAAAAATTTTGCGCAACACACCAATTACTTGATAATTCTTAATGCTAGACATACCATATAGCTGATTAATGTAGCGAAAGTCCTCCTTATAATAGTCTGTAACAGCGACACCGGTCATATCAGGCTTCCGTGCAACACGACCTATCTCCTGAACATAATCAGTAATATTACCCGTTGGGGCAAAATGATAAACATATCTGATATCATCAATGTCAATTCCCATACCAAAGGCTTTGGTAGCTAGAACAACATTCTTTGTTCCGTCTCCAATTTGCTTTAGCGTATCATTCTTTTCTGCAGCTGATAACCCACCATAGTACTTTCCAACCTTCTCCGGATTGTTAATATTCTCGTATAGCTCATCAATGTGCTTAGTGTATGGAGTATACACTAGTACCTTATCATTGGTTTTTATCAGCTCATTAATGGAGTTCACGGCAACTTCAAGCTTTTCAGATTTATAATCTGAGGTTTCTTTATCTTTGCATCTAATATCAAAACTAATGTCACTACGTCTAACATTGCCGATATATTTATTAGGTGTCATCTTGAGCGATTCGATAATATCACGATACATATCATCATCGCTATTAAAAGTTGCCGTGGCAGTAAAAGTAACGATTGGAAAAGTATGGCTTACTCTAGCGCTATTCCGCAGACTGTTTATGAAATCTCCTAAATACCAGTAATCGGGACGAAAACTTTTGCCCCAAGTTGCAACAATATGTGCTTCATCCACCACAACTAATCCGATTTGACGATCACCAATTAAACCACTGATGTCCGTGTTCGAGAGGAGTGATTCTGGTGACAAATACAAAATTGATTTTTCACCTTTTTTAACTTGTTCTAAGATCTCTTCCTTTTGGTATGGTGTATAGTCAGAATTTATAGTAGCGGCTTTATCGGTCATACTTTGGATGTTCTGTACCTGATTATTCATTAGGCCAATTAGCGGAGACACTACGATGGTCGCTAAATTGAATTGTTCTGCAAGATAGATGGCGGGAATTTGGAACATTACAGATTTTCCAGCACCAGTAGGTGCCGTCACAAACACATCACGGAAGGTTTGCGAGTCTTTAGCTCGAATAGCATTTTGAACTATGTCGTCAATAATTTGTACTTGGCTAATATCAGTTAGCTCGTTGCTTTCGTATGGATTCTTATAGATTTTAAGTGTGCGAAAATCATAATTCGGATTCTTTCGGTGTAAAATATCTAGATAGCTAGGCAACAAGTCGGTACTAGTAATGTTTTCTGGTGTTTGATATTTGCGATAGTAAAAACTGATACCAAGTGGTTCAAGTTTGCTTTTGAGATGCTCAATATTTGGGTCAGTACCACTAGCGGAAGCTAGTACATTCAGATTGGAAACTGGTTTTTCTATAATTTCGGTTATGATACTAGAAAATACTGCCGAGGTATATTCTTCTGGTATTTCAAGATCCTGATCGCCTGTTACGGTAACTCCATCCCGTTTTAATAAATCTGATATATTGATATACTCGTATTTTGGAAGCTCAAAACTATTGAAGGCCATACAGACATTATCGCCATTTTCCTGCACATCGCCATAAAACAACTGAGTTAAGTTATCCTGTTCTGATTCGTAGTCAGCTTTGATTCTTTGTGAGATTTCTGGATCCGCTGGTCCAGGATAATACAATTCGTAAAAATCATTATCCAATATAACCACTTCTTTACCTATTGCGTTAAATGTACCAACCATCTGCTGATCTGCCAATGCGGCAAGATCTTCAAAAATCATAAAAGAAGCTTTATTGGCAGACAAGAGTGCTTTAATGACTTCTGGAGTTAATGATGCTTTTTCCGAGAGAATATCTCTTCTCTCAAAAAGGAAATCTTGGTTAATCTTATCTAAATATCTGTTAAAGCCCTTTAATACGAAAATTTTGTTTGGTTGTGCAAGATTATTGATAAGACGAATTATTTCATTTTTTAATATGGTACCCATTTTGAAGCCTCGTTTAAGTTTGAACAGTTCTGATGAGGCCATAATAAAAAATACAGCCACGTACAGGCTGTTCAAACTTTTCGTAGACAAGGCTTCAAACCCGAATACTAGTACGTGGCTGTATTCTGAGTTTGACAGGAGCAATTTGCTCCGCCCTTGTCTTAAATTTTTTGAAAAGTTTGAACAGTATCATTATAGCACCAAATTACCTATATTGCAATGCTAAAATAATCTGTTATAATAGTTAAAAGGAATTTTCTGGAATGGCGAAATGGAAGAATGACAATGGTCCAGCACTCTGGCCTATAGATATGTCGCAAATTAGCAGGGTTCATTTTGTTGCAATTCCACAAACTGATGTCTCTTCCGTCCTAACAGAAGTTGAAATAAGTCGAGAGTCATCCAAAATCCCCGAATGTCCAATCGATCTCAAAACTAATGCTACGCTTTATAGCATTATCGATATCTTATGCAAGAGACTAGGTAGGAGAACCCCAGATTCTCCGGATTGCACAAAAGGCACACTTAATACAGATGTGTTGCGTTCAGTCCTAGAGGAGACAATTCTATCGATCAAAGTACCCAATGAACATAAAACTAATACAGAGTTGGGACAAGAACAAGTTGGTAAGTCCACTAATGAATGGGGGATGTGCTATGACGATTTGCGTAATAGTTATGTAGATGTAGAGTATGAAACGATTTTTGGGAATGCGAAAATCACCATTTTGAAATATGGTTTTAATTCCCAGCCATTAGTTATTGAAGCAAAATGCGAACAATGTTTGGTTACTCGTGACGATAATGGATCTATTGCAGGCATTGATGACCAAGAGTTAAGAGACATAGAGTGGCAAAATGGACCATTTTGTTGTTCTGTAAAAAGCGTAATGATTTATGCAGTATCGGTACTAAAGAATAATAAAGTAATAAAAACAGCCAAGATCACTATTCAGCGTCCGTTAGAGTTTATTTATGGGGCAGAATATTTAACTTTCTTAGAAGATGGACCAGAGCAAAGTGCTATGCCACTACAACGAACAATTTTGCCATTTTATATCGATCAGGCTAATTTTCTGGTTACTGGATCAAAATGCTATTTGGAGCTGAATGGAATTACAGTTGATTTGGGAGATAAGTGTTATTGTAGAGCAAATATTGCGAGCATTTTCTTCAAGAGAGCAAATAGCAATCCTAGAAAAACGGTTGAACTAATGGACTTATACAATACCCTTGGTAACAGTACGAAAAGCTGGGAGGAGCCTGGAGTCTCAGAAACCTTTGCTGGAACCGTAAGTGCCGCTAGAATTAAGCTTAATAATGATATCGCCAAAATGTTTAAATTAGGTGACACAGAAGTCTTTCTACAAAATAAAAAACAGATTTTCATTAACTCTAAGTTTTTATCACCCCTAGACAAAACGAAGCAAAAAAGTGAAACCTAGGCAAAACCTGCCTAATTACCTCTGTTAAATATCTATAGCCGTCTAAAACGGCTTTTTTGTTTTAATGAGGGCGGAATGGCGGTAAAGACCGTTCGAAATTAGCCATTCCATCGAGCGGTCTTTCCTTAACACGAGGAAAACGTCAATGCGATATTCGAAAGAATTATTAGTGGCATTCCAAAACCAATACAAAAGCACTTTTGATGAAAACATAGATTTGCAAGTTGCCGAGGCTGAATTGAATAAGCTAGCTCGCCTTGTTGAAACTATTACACCAGGAGTAAGCCAAGAAAATAACAAGAGCGGAGGATGGAAATGAGAGGAGAACAAGAATTGGCTCAAGATGAAGTGAAAAACTATCTTGAGCAGAAACAAATCGACTACAAGGAGCGCGGTAATGAGCTAATGTTTGCGTGCCCAAACGGATGTGATGACGACGACACTGAGTCGGAAAAATATCATTGCAGCATTAATGCGGAAACTGGCTTGTGGCATTGCTTTAAATGTGAAGCAAAAGGCAATTTCTTTTCGCTTAGGAAAGAATTAGGTGATTCGACTACAAGTACAATACGTTCCGATAGCAAAAAATCTATGCCCAAGAAGCTAATGACCGTAGCTAGTAATTGTCATAAGGAGCTAATGAAGCCAGATAATAAACCACTTCTCAACTATTTGTTAGCTGAGCGAAAAATCACACTTTACAATGTCAACGTGTTAATGCTTGGCTGTGGTGAGTTCTACGGCGAAAAGTGGTTAACGATCCCTATTATTGAGAATAAAGATTGCAAGCTCATCAAACTTCGTCGGCTGCCAGGTGAGACGGAAGGACCAAAATACGCAACTTATCCAAGCGGTGCTGGATCAGTAGTGTTCGGTGCAGATGAACTTCAACATTCAAATTCCAACTCGGTACTAATCTGCGGTGGAGAGTTTGATCGTATTGTTGCCAAGCAGATGAAGTTCGGAATGCCAGTTGTTACAAGCACGGCAGGAGAAGGTACTTTTAAGGATGAGTGGATCAGGAACTATCTTGATGGTCGAAACAAGGTTTACATTTGCTTTGACAACGATGATAAAGGCAGAAGCTCCACGGAGAATTTAGCTAAAAAGATCGTAGAACAATTACAAATTGTAAGTGTTTACGCTATTCCAATACCTGAAGAGCTTGGTGATAAAGCAGATCTTACTGATGCTAATAAAATGGGCTTTACGGCAGAGCAGCTTTTATCAAAGGCTCAACTGATTGCTGGCGACGAGCCGGTTGATGCTAGCGATTTTACTGAAATGTCTCTTACGAAGTTACAGAGCATTTTGGATCTCACTATCAAATATGATAATGTCAACAAGACGGTCGTGTTTTTGGGTATGTTATCTGCCTATACTGAGGAAGACCAGCTGAATATTTTCTTAAATGCTCGCTCATCGAGTGGAAAAACATATATCGCAAGTGAAGTGGCAAAACTGTTCCCCAAAAATGATGTCCGAAAATATATGCGTGTAACACCGACGGCATTTTATTATGACGATCAGGCTATGTCGCAAGATGATTCTGGCGAAATGGTATTAGACTTATCGCGCAAGATCCTGATTTTTATGGATCAAGTTGATACGAAATTACAAACAATGATCCGACCATTGTTATCGCACGATGATAAGAAAATCGCTTTTAAGCTAACAAATCGTAGTAATAGTGGTAAGAATGCTGCCGTAAACGGCTATATCCTTGGCTATCCTGCGACTGCCTTTTGCTCGGCTAATATGCAAATGGATGAACAAGAACAGACACGGGCAATTCTGCTTAGTCCAGAAATTACTCAAGAAAAGATTGATGCGGGGATCGACTTGTATCAGCAACGATCGAACGACAACGGTAGCTTCGAGGCAACAATTGCATCAAACCCTGAGCGGAAATTACTAATGCAACGTATTCGCTACATCCGTGAGTTGAACGTTCGTTACATTGTCATACCTCAAGAGCTGGAGGTTGGACAAGTTTTCAAATCCACCATTAAGGGTAAGTTATTACCTCGACATCAACGAGACAATCAGCATTTCAACTCGTTAATTAAGGTTTGCACTCTCCTAAATGCTCCAAGTCGAGAGATGAGAGAGCGAGACATTATCGCAACAAAAGCCGATGTTGATGCTGCGCTGACAATCTGGAATTTTCTGGGTCGCAGTCAACAATATGGCATTCCACCACAAATGCTCGATTTTTACGAACAAACCATCGTTCCAGCATATTTAGCTAAACGACCCAACGCAAAGGAGACCGCAGGACTCACTATGGATGACTTATTCTCGTACCATTATGGCAAAACCGGCGAAATGCTAAATCGAGACCAAGTTCGTAAGCAATATCTACCAGTAATCGAGCAAGCTGGCCTGATTAGCTACGAAAAAGACTCTACCGACAGGCGCAAGATGATTATCACGCCACTCGTTGGGCAACTTAATATCAACAATTCTCAACAAGGAGAAGTAAATGACTAATAATCAAAACAATACCAACCAAAACTACTTTAATTTCGAACATCTCGAGCAGCAAATTCGCTCAGCTCAGGTATCTCGCGCTTTAATGTTTAAGGCATACCGTGGCGAATTTCCTGGAAAAGCGCCAATTGGCTATGTTAATAATGTTATCGCTAAGCAGATTGTACCAGACTTGAAGTCGTGGACAATAGTTAAGGAAGCATTAGAAAACTATGCCGCAGGAAAAGTCACGATTGGGTGGATTACTCGTTTTCTAAACGAAAAATTGCCTTCTGTTCAACAAGGTGAACGAAAGCCATTGACCAAGTCACAGGTAAATGCGGTTTTACAAAATCCATTTTACACTGGCAGGTTCACTTTTCAGGGCAGAATGTTCTATGGCAAGCACAAGCCAATGATTACCGAAAAGATTTTTGATAAGATTCAAAGGCGGTTGGAAGGAGTAAAAATGTAAAATCTGCAAAGGAAAAAGCATTTCAAAACCATTAACAACAGGGGTGAAAAGCGGTATAATTAAACTAAGGAAATGCTTTTTACCCCTATCCAAAATTAAGGAAGGATGTTTTATGCAAAGAATTGATAAAAAGAATGTAAAGTATATACTTTATGCTCGCAAGAGTACCGAAGCTTCAGATAAGCAAGTTCAATCTATTGATGATCAAATTCGTTTGATGAAGGCTCGTGCAAAACGAGAGGGACTACAAATTGCTGCTGTTTTGTCAGAAGCAAAATCTGGCGGTAAACCTGGTACACGACCTGAGTTCGCCAAAATGATTGATATGATTGAAAATGGCGAAGCCAACGGCATTTTGTCTTGGAAACTCGATCGTATTAGTCGTAACCCACTTGATAGTGGCTACGTACACCAAATGATGAATGATGGCAAAATTGCTTGGATCCTAACTGATGGACGCGACTATTGCGAAGATGACGATGTGATTTTTGATGTAGAATCCAGTATGGATGCTCGTTACCGTAAAGATTTAATGAAGAATGTTCGCCGTGGAATGTTTAGTAAAGCTGAGAAAGGTTGGAAGCCAGGCGTACCGCCAACTGGGTATCTTAACGACCGAGCAAACCGTACGATTATCTTGGATCCAGTCAATGGTCCACTAATGAGGAAGGTTTTTGAATACTGGCTCACGGGGACAGCTTCGCTAACGGATTTGACGAATTATGCTATTCGCCTCGGCATCCGTACACCTCAACATAGAGAACGCGGCGGGAATTACCTTTCTCTTAATGGCTTGCGTCATATACTCCGTAATCCATTTTATACTGGAAAATTCAAATATGGAGGTCGATTATATAATGGTAATCACCCTGCACTAATTTCTGACGAAGAATATGATCGGGTACAACAATTGCTTGGTGGACTACATAATACTCGCCCACAGAAAGAAGAGTTGCAATTCATTACAAAAGGTATGCTGAGATGCGCAAAGTGTGGTTATGCTGTAGTTGTTGAGCGAGTTACTAAAAAGTATAAGATTGGTACTAGCAAGGAGTATGTGTATTGTCATTGTAGTGGTAAATGCAAGAAGTTTAAGTGTGACCAAAAGAGTATTAATGTGCCTGAGCAAGAAATTCTAAGGCAAATCAGCAAGGAGCTAGCAAAATACACAATTGACCCAAAGTTCTATAAGCTAGCAATCGAAGCCTTAGCTGAAGAAGAACAACAACGGGTTAATGAGCGTGACTCTCGACTTCAAGAACTGAAAAAAGAACAAGATAAGAAACGAAGTGAGCTTGATGGTTTGCGTCGTATGAGGTACACTGGAGAATTGCTTGATCAGGTTTGGTTTATGGAAGAATCTAAAAGGATACAGGATAGAATCGATGAGCTGGAGAAGAATATCAACACCACCGAGACGGCACTTAAAGACTGGCGAAAATATGCTGATCAAGCTTTTATGTTTGCTCGCTATGCTAAAGAAGACTTTGATAGTGGTGATCCTGAACGGATGCGGTACGTGATGAAAGCGCTAGGAGCAGAGCTCAAGCTTTTGGATCGAACTGTCATATTTACCCCTGTTAAATACTTGATTCCAATCAAAAAGACCGTTTCTGAAATGAACAACAATTCTGAAACGGATCCAACTCATATTTTACAGGGGTCAAATGACCATTCTGGTTCTAATTCTAAACTATGGTGGAGTATATGAGACTCGAACTCATGACCTCTTCAATGCCATTGAAGCGCTCTAGCCAACTGAGCTAATACCCCA